>NZ_JACJRY010000021.1:0-119525 GCF_014697485.1 Anabaena sp. FACHB-83
CCTCTAAACTATCACTAACTGTCTCAAACCCTTATGGCTCCGTTTTTACGAAGATATCAAAGTTTTGCCTCAAAGCTTTGAACAATCTGGCTTTGGAGTTTTCGGACAAGTCTTTTGCCTTCGCTTGTGATACTTACGTAATTTCCTCCTTTGTCCCGTTTGTCATTGTGGGCAGTATTTTTCAGAGTGCGATGGCTACGCCTGCCGTAGGCATCGCGTTAGGCACTGTTGCTAAGAAGTGCTTTGTACCTCTTAACAAAGCACATTGAGAAGAAGTTTTTGCCCAAGCACCTGCATTATTCAAAGTTTCGATTAAACCATTTCGCCATACACTTGGTCAAAGCTTGTGATCGAGTGCATTAACAGTATTTGACCGAACTGGAGAGGCGATCGCACTCTAACTCCGGAGGTGCAATTGCCTTCATGATATTTCATTTGTAAAAGTTGCAATCAACAATTTTGCAGCAAAGCAAATTTGTAATAAACCCCATTGGACATACCTTGTTATTGTACAAGACTGCCCAATTGTGGTGCTTTTAGTGAGGTAAATGTGGGGATGATTGAGGTAATACTGGGTGTAATAATCACAATTACATTATTTATTTGACAAGCCAAAGACAAATATTATTTTGTAATTCAACTTTTAGTTGATACAGAATTAGGGTGTGATTGGGGTAATTTGTTCATGATGTAGGAGGTAATTTAACCAGCGCGTATTGAAGAAATTTTTAATACATTAATCTACTTAGAATCTACAGTTTTGGTTTGGTATTAGTGTTATAGAAGAAAATGATTGTAATGGTTTTTCTTTGTATGTAAAAAACCTGTTAACCCCTGTAAAGAAAGTGTTTTGCACTACAGCATCATTCCTATTTCAGGTAAATTAGTAACAATAGGAAAAGTTAATAAAACATCAATATATATGCCTAAAATTAAGGAGAAAACAGACGTAAAAAAGATAGTAATTACGATTGATATGGGTGCAAGTAAAACTAAGGCTATCGTTCAGGAGTATCCAGAAGGAAAGCCTGTTGTTTTACTTTTAGACTCAGAAATAGCAGATGTTGCTAAAGCCTCAATTGAAAGCGTCCAACCTGAAGGTAGTCCTGAATCTCGTGCTTGGGTAGGGATAGGCGATGAGTATTTCGCCTTGGGAGAACTTGCCCGTCGTCGGTTTGGGGGTATATCGCAACTGAAGGAGCTAAAGTACGAATTGGCAATCCCCAAAATTTGCGGAGCATTTTGGCTGGCTAAGGAGAAGTTGAACCTGGGTAATGATGTTTCAGCTTACTTGAGTGTCCTGCTGCCGCCGGGTGAAGTGCAAGACAAGGAACAGTTACAAATTCGGTTGAAGGATACGTTTCGGGGGTTTGATACACCAGCAGGTAAGATGCGGGTGAAAATGCTTCGTTATGATGCAGCTTCTGAAGGTAGTGGAATATTTTTCCACCGTAGGCGAACGCTTGGCGATCGTGTACCTGTTTCGATGTACGTAATGCTTGGTTATCGCAACGCGAGTATTTTCACCTTTCGGAGTGGTTCGATTGGCGCAGGAATAACCAGCAATTTTGGTATGTCTTGGTTAGTAAATAATTTGATTTCCAAAACATCGGGACTAAGCCCTGATAATTCCAATATTATTGAGGTACTGATAGAAGCTGGAGCCAGTTGTGACTCCCAGGTGATGCAAAAACTCTCACGCAAGCGCAAAGGTGATGAGATTCAACTTGATGGAGAGTCGATGTCCAAAGCTTTATTACTTGCCAGAGACGAATATTGGCGTGCGATCGCCAGGTGGTTGCGCTCAAAGATGGATGAGGATATTGAAGAACTGGTATTTTGTGGAGGAACTGCGGATTACATTCGTCCTGAAATAGATGCTTACTTCCAGAAAGAGGGGATGAAAGTATCTTGGCACGCTAATATTTTTATACCTGATGAAATATCTTCTGGTATGGGCAATCGGATGGCGGATGTTTGGGCTTTTCACCAGCACATGATTATTCAGTTTGATAAGTTAACTGGTTATATACGCTCTGAGGTTGTACCGTTAAATAAATCTGTTGAAGGTAATACAAATAATACAGGTGAAGAAGTCAAACGTAGGTATAACTTTACGCCTTGTGAGCGGCCTAGTACCTTTATTGCTGTAAACGAGAATGTTTGATAGGTTCAGGCAAAAATAAATGTAGTAAAAAAAGAATCAGCTAGAGTGAAGTGCTGCATAAAACAGTACTTTCTAACTGATTCTTTGAGATTTTAGTATGGCTGTTGATCTAGCATTTGGTAGCAATCAACATGAGAATTGGTAATTTCTGGAATGTGTTGAATTACAGAGTTAATTTGCTCCATGTCTGCATATTGTTGTTCTCGTCTTTTGCGGAGTTCCCATGATTTACGGTTATAAGCTAACAAGTCTTCCAAACTCATGTTGAATTTGTATTTGGCGAAATTCAATAATTGTTCTGTGGTGTAACGACAATCTTCAGGACGACCAAAACAAATTTCAAACTGAAGCTTAAAAGCTTTCCAATCGAAATTGTCAGACCCCAGTTGCCGTTGTGATTCGCGTCCGTAAAGGTCACGAATTGAATAGAAAATTGTGTTGTATTTACGCACGTCGAATGATTCAATCTTGAATTGCTCCATTGTTGAATCATCGACTGTAGCAGCTTGAGGTTTAGTAGATTTATTAGTAGCCATAGTTGTTTCCTTGATGAGTGTTTCGCTTTTAGCTGCGTCAGCATTAGTCAAAAAAATAAATCCCACTCTGTATGAGCGAGATTTTCTGTAAAATCAGATGATTTGTGATTATTTTGCTAATAAACGTTCGCGTTGTAGCCAAGTACGTTTGTTGACTTCGAGTAATTCTTCTAAGCCTTTGTTGAAGTGCTTAATGGAATAGTCAACTATTTGTTGTACACTGTATTTGGGGTTTTCGACTGAGCCGAACGTAGCAATAAATCGAGCTTTAAAAGCATCCCATTGTGTTTTATTCCAGTTAGTCTGTGACTGTGCTTGAATAGTTTTACCCCAGGTTTCTTGTAGCCCGTAGTAGACTGCTTTAAACTTACGCTCGTTGTAGTCAGCAATTTTGTAAATACCCATTGCGTTGTCATCAATTAAACTAAATTTTTTGGTTCTAGTAGCCATAATTTTTATCTCCTATGTGAGAGTTACTTCTTAAGGATTTGAGCGTTAGCTATAGTGCTTTCTCTTCTTTATTTGGACGTAAGTCCGCGTAGAAAATAACAATCTTAAATTGGAAATGAATGCTAACGCCTCTGCTACTAAGCTAATCAGCATTTAAGCTGCAATATAGCTAAAATTACCTTTATGTTTGATTTTCCGATGCCACTTAATAACTAACTCACCTTGATGCAATAGCTTATCTAGCAGTGACCTTAACTCATCTACTGATTTAAATAAGCGATGAGCAATATATTCCTTAATAAGTATAAACTTTTGCTGTCAAATATCATGTTTGATTGAATGTTTTAGTTCTAGATAAAATATACAATTCTTAATAAAATATTCAAAAGGATTAGATAAAAATTAACTTATTTACCTAGCAAGATAGAAGAAATATTTGCTGTTTTATATTTTATTGGGAAATCAGGTTATTAATCAGTAATTTGTGCAGACATTGAGAGTTAATCAACAGAAAGTAAGTTGGGACAATAAAATCAAATTATCCGAACGATAAACCAATTAATTGAATATTAAGAAAAACAGTCATGTTAGATATTGATGAAATGAGTTTAAAAGAAATACATGAACTGCTACACAAAGTAGGATATGGTCATCTGGGCTGTATACATGAAGGTAAACCCTACGTGATACCAATGTATTATTATCTCGAAGAAGAGGACATCTACCTGTTTACAACAGTTGGGATGAAAACTCATGACATAGATGCGAATCCAGAAATCTGCCTACAGGTGGAAGAAATTAACGGGCCTCTGCATTGGCGTAGCATAATTGTGAATGGTCAAGCCTCACGCCTCACCGAACAACCAGACATCGATCGCGCAATGAACTTGATCAAAGAGCGCAATACAACGCTGTCACCTGCCATCAATCGAACTTGGATTGATGCTGAGGGACGTTCAGAAGCCATCGCCATCTACCGCATTCATGAGAGTGAAATAAGTGGACGAACCACTAATGGAATTAGCAGTCGCTAAGAACCACAATACTGTTTTTGATGTTTCATAGGAAAAAGCAGAATTATGGTTTCGACGGTCGATATCAATACCGTAGCTGGCTTATCTGAGCAAGAGGCGATCGCTCGGCTCAAAGATGAAGGCTACAATGAACTCCCCTCGGCTCGCTCTCGCACTATTTTATCGTTTGCGTGGGAAACCGTTCAAGATCCGATCTTCCTGTTGCTGGTCGGTGGTGGTATCATCTATTGGATTTTAGGCGACCTACACGAATCCCTGATTTTACTGGGTTTTGTCTTCTTCATCACAGGGATCAGTCTTTACCAGGAAGGTAAAACCGAACACGCCCTAGAAGCCTTGCGCGATCTTTCCAGTCCTCGCGCCTTGGTGATTCGGGATGGTGAGCGAAAACGGATTGCGGGGCGAGAAGTTGTTAGGGGAGATATCTTAGTTCTAGCAGAAGGCGATCGCGTACCTGCCGATGCAATGGTACTATCTTGCACAAATCTTTCAACTGATGAGTCATTATTAACTGGGGAATCTTTACCAGTCCGTAAAATTGCTGCTGCCGGTACTGTGGAAATGGCACGTCCAGGGGGAGATGAGTTGCCGTTTGTATATTCTGGAACCTTAGTAGTTCAAGGACAGGGAATTGCTCAAGTTCAAGCGGTGGGCGCTCAAACGGAGATGGGTAAGATTGGTAAGGCTTTGCAAAAAGTCAAGCCAGAACCAACTCCTCTACAACAAGAAATGACTCGGTTGGTGAGTCGCTTATTTGGCATCGCTTTATTGTTGTGTGTGGCGATCGTTGTTATTTATGGAATCACACGAGGAGATTGGCTCAAAGGATTCCTTGCGGGTATTACCTTAGCAATGGCAATTTTGCCGAATGAATTTCCAGTTGTCGTGACGATTTTCTTAGCATTAGGAGCTTGGCGCATTTCTCAGAAACACGTTTTAGCTCGTCGCGCTTCCGCCGTGGAAACTTTAGGTTCTGCAACGGTTCTGTGTGTGGATAAAACTGGGACACTAACCCTGAATCAGATGGCTGTACAACAGCTATTTGCATACAACCAGGCAGAAAACCCCCACCCATATAATTTGGAATTGCATTTACGCGAGTTGCTCCCCGAAGCATTTCATGAATTAGTCGAGTTTTGCATTTTGGCGAGTCAGCGAGATCCCTTTGATCCGATGGAGAAAGCATTTAAGCAATTAGGCGATCGCTATCTCGCACATACTGAACATCTGCATAACGATTGGAAGTTGTTACGAGAATATCCGCTTTCACCGCAGCTATTGGCAATGTCTCACGTTTGGCAATCAGCCGATGGACAACAGTATGAAATTGCTGCCAAAGGAGCGCCGGAAGCGATCGCGGATCTCTGTCATTTCACCCCCCAACAGCAGAAAATTCTTGCAGCCCAAATCAGTGAAATGGCAGATCAAGGATTGCGTGTATTAGGCGTTGCCAAAGCCTCTCTTGTTGATGCACCGCCACCATTTTTACCACCTCATCCCTCCCTCAATCCGCATCATTTACCCGACGAGCAACATGACTTTCCTTTTCAATTTCTCGGATTAGTGGGACTGTCTGATCCAGTGCGTCCAAATGTGGCGGCGGCGATTCAAGAATGTTACACCGCAGGTATTCGAGTGGTGATGATTACGGGTGATTATCCAGGAACGGCTCAAACTATTGCCCGTCAGATTGGATTGATGCAAATGGGAGCTATTTTGACGGGAGCAGAATTGGATCTCATGAGTGACCTTGAACTCCAGGAGCGCATTCAAAGTACAAACATCTTTGCACGCGCTGTTCCCGAACAAAAACTGCGGTTAGTTAATGCTTTGAAATCCCAGGGTGAAGTCGTCGCCATGACTGGGGATGGTGTGAATGATTCCCCTGCGCTCAAATCTGCCCAAATTGGGATTGCGATGGGACAGCGAGGTACAGATGTGGCTCGTGAGTCGGCGGCTTTAGTGTTATTAGATGATGATTTTTCGTCCATTGTGCAAGCGGTGAAAATGGGACGGCGAATTTTTGATAATCTCCGCAAAGCAATGGCATATTTGCTAGCGATTCACATTCCCATTGCTGGGATGTCTTTAATTCCAGTGTTATTTAAGTTGCCGTTAGTATTACTTCCCGTTCACGTTGCCTTTCTACATTTAATTATTGATCCAGCTTGCTCAATTGTTTTAGAAGCCGAACCCGCAGAAGCAACAGTGATGCAGCGTCCTCCCCGCAACCCCAAAGAACCATTATTTGGTAAGAAGACTTTGGCTTTGGCAGTGCTACAAGGGCTAGGGATTTTAGCAATCGCTCTCGTCATCTTTGTCGTTGCACTATATCGCAGACAAGGCGAACTTGATGCCCGTGCTTTAACTTTTACGACGTTGATTTTGGCAAATTTAGGACTAATTTTGAGCGAAAGTTCTTCATCTCGCCTCAGCCTCAAAATACTGAAATCTCCCAATAATGCCCTTTGGTGGGTGATTGGTGGGGGACTGGTTTTTCTCGCCTTCGTATTGTATGTTCCCTTCTTGCGTCAATTGTTTAGCTTCTCCTTCTTACACCCAATCGACCTGGCAATTTGTTTGGGCGGTGGGGTGATCGCTCTACTTTGGTTTGAACAGTTAAAGTTTCTCAATCGACCCCAACGAGCTATTCAATCCAAATCAAGAAAACCTACCCCAGAAAATCTTTGATTTACCTTCCCCAACTGTCCACGTTTTGGAGCTTATCCAGCGAGCAGGTGCTTCAGCAGATGCACTCTACAACCGCAGGGTTAAGCCGTCAAGATGCCAAACAACGCCTAAGCGAGTTCGGCGCAAACAGCCTCAAACAAAAACACAAATCGAGCGCATGGATGCTGTTGCTCAATCAGTTCAAGAGTCCGATTATCTTGATTCTGATTTTTGCGGCAGTGCTATCGATTTTTCTGAAAGATCCGGCAGATGCCATAATCATTTTGACGATTGTCTTCATTAGTGGGCTATTAGGATTTTGGCAAGAGCGAGGAGCCTCGAACGCCGTCGAAAAACTATTGGCATTAGTGCAAGTTAAAGCAACTGTTTTAAGGGATGATCAATCTCAAGAAATCCCCACAGAGGAAATAGTCAGGGGCGACATTGTGTTGCTGAGTGCAGGTAAAAATATTCCAGGTGACTGTCTAGTTTTAGAGTCGAAAGATTTATCGGTGGATGAAGCAGCACTGACAGGAGAAACTTATCCAGTTGACAAATTAAGTGGCGTATTGCCTGCGGAAACTGGACTAGCCCAACGCACCAATTCCCTCTATATGGGAACTAATGTTATAAGTGGAACGGCGAAAGCAGTAGTCGTTCATACCGGAAAGGAAACTGAATTCGGCAAAGTATCGGAACGCCTGAAACTCAGACCGAGCGAAACGGAATTTGAAAGGGGACTGGGCAAGTTTGGCTACTTTCTCATGGAAGTAACGCTGATTTTGGTAGTGCTAATTTTTGTCGCCAACGTCTACCTCCATCGCCCAGTACTCGAATCATTTCTGTTTTCGCTGGCGCTGGCAGTTGGTTTGACTCCCCAACTGCTACCTGCGATCGTTAGCGTTAATCTGGCTCGTGGTGCCAAGAAAATGGCGAAAAAGCAGGTGATTGTAAAGCGCTTACCTGCAATTGAAAACTTTGGCAGTATGAATGTGTTTTGCACCGATAAGACGGGGACGCTGACGGAAGGAGAGGTGAAAATTCACGCTGCGGTTGATGTAGAAGGGAAAGAAAGCGATCGCGTTCTGCTTTACGCTTATTTGAATGCCGCATCTGAGTCTGGTTATGTTAATCCCATCGATGCAGCGATTCGCCAACACAAAACCTTCGATATTTCTGACTATCAAAAGTTAGATGAAGTGCCTTATGACTTTAACCGCAAACGTTTAAGTATTCTATTCAAAAAAGCGGAAAATGCGGTCTTGGGGTCTGCCCAAGTAGAGCAATTTTCCAAGACAGAAAATACGCATTTAATTATCACGAAAGGCGCACTGAAAAATATTTTGGATGTTTGCTCAAATGTTGAGACTGTTGAGGGGAAAACAATCGACATTGCAGATCAGCAACAAAAACTCCACCAACAGGCTGAAGACTTGGGAAAAAAGGGATTTAGAGCCTTGGGTGTGGCCTATCGTGATTTTAATCGAGATTCTTTCAGTAAAGACGATGAAACGAACATGACATTTCTCGGCTACCTTGCTCTCTTCGATCCGCCAAAAGCTGGCATTGCTGACACCCTCAAAGAGTTGGAACTGCTGGGAATCACCCCGAAGATGATTACCGGAGATAGCAAGGCAGTGGCGATGAGTATCATTCAACAGGTAGGACTGCCTCAACCAAAGGCATTGACAGGTTCCGAACTAGAAAAGCTCAGTGATGAAGCTTTGATACATCGAGTACAGCAAACAAATGTCTTTGCTGAGGTAGAGCCAAACCAAAAAGAGCGGATCATTATCGCCCTCAAAAAAGCAGGGAATGTAGTTGGATATCTGGGAGATGGCATTAACGATGCTTCTGCGCTTCATGCGGCTGATGTTGGCATTTCCGTTGAGAGTGCAGTTGATGTCGCTAAAGAAGCTGCTGATATTGTGTTGATGGCAAAGGATTTAAATGTTCTCGTCGAAGGTGTAAAGGAAGGACGGATTACATTTGCCAACACTTTAAAGTATGTATTTATGGCAACTAGCGCCAATTTTGGCAATATGTTTAGTATGGCGGGAATTTCTCTGTTTCTGCCCTTTTTGCCGCTACTACCCAGTCAGATTTTGCTGACGAACCTCCTCACCGATTTCCCAGAATTGACGATCGCCACAGACCGGGTAGACAGGGAGTTAGTCAACAAACCTCGTCGGATGGATATCAAGTTTATCCGCAACTTTATGATCATCTTTGGTTTGTTGAGTTCAGTATTTGATTACCTCACCTTTGGGGCGCTGCTGTTGCTGCTGCACGCTCAACCAGAACAGTTTAGAACAGGCTGGTTTTTGGAGTCTGTTATTTCTGCATCGCTGGTTGTGCTAGTCGTTCGTACTCGCCAATCCATTTTCAACAGTAAGCCAGGAAAATACTTGTTGATGGCAACGCTAGCGACTATCGGAGCAACAATAATTATTCCTTGGACACCGTTGGCAAGCCTATTCGGATTTCAACCTTTGTCGTTGAGTTTTATGCTAGTTCTGGGGGCGATCGTGGTGTTCTACGTGACTGCGGCGGAGAATGTCAAACGAGTTTTTTACAGCCACGTAAAATTTTAGTAGTCAAGTGTACATACTCACCGTTCGCGTAATGGGTGATGAGTTTGGTGAAATAGATGAAATAAGAGTAGAGTATCAAAACAGGCGATGGCGTTCCGCCCACCGTAGGTGATCGTTTCCCGCCGCCTTTGTGCTAGGAAGAAAGTTGTGCAGGGTGTAACAGTTTAATGGTAAGTGTGAGAAATGGCACATTTACCCCAACAAATCATCTCAGAACGAATCGACGATGTGGTTCTGTTGCTAGAGGTGATGAAAAAAATGGGACTACCACAAATCCTCAACCAACATTTGCCACGTCACTGGAAACAGGAAGGACTGGATTGGGGATGGGTGGCTTGCATTTGGTTATCATATATCATCTCACAGGGCGACCACCGAAAAGTACGTCTGTTTTGTTTATTGCCTGAACCGAGCAGATTGGCATCCAACAAAACACGATCGCATCGCGGTAGCGGCAGCTAGTGAGCGATGGCGCAGAGCGTCCAGCATAGCTGATCGCCGCACAAAAACGCCCATGCACACCGACCGTCGAGATTCTAGAGGTTGTGATGCAGTCAAAATTACCAAAGTATGAATTGCCAAAGGAGGAAAACTGATGAGTTCATTTGTCCTTTGTTTTCAAGATATTGACAAAACAAAACTCAAGCTTGTTGGGGGTAAAGGCACGAACCTGGGGGAACTTACCAAGATTGAAGGAATACTTGTACCAGATGGCTTTTGTATTTCTACTGAAGCTTTTAAAAGAATAATTGGGAAAACGTCGTCGATTAACGAATTACTCGACCAGTTATCGCATCTATTGGTGGAAGACCGGGATAAAATCAGTGAACTTAGCGGTGAGATTCGCTCTTTCATCGAAGGGATAACCATCCCTCAAGACATTAATGAAGAGATCGCGCGCCTTCTCTCCAGGCTTGGAGAAAAAAATGCCTATGCAGTACGATCCAGCGCAACTGCTGAGGATTTACCGACAGCCTCTTTTGCAGGTCAGCAGGATACGTATTTGAATATTATCGGAACGGAGGCAATTTTAAAGCATATCAGCAAGTGCTGGGCATCGCTATTTACCGAGAGGGCAGTAATTTACCGCCTTCAAAATGGCTCCGACCACCGCAAAGTCCACCTGTCTGTGGTTGTTCAAAAGATGGTCTTTCCGCAGGTGGCAGGAATTTTGTTTACTGCCGATCCCGTCACTTCTAATCGGAAGGTGTTATCCATTGATGCGGGCTTCGGACTTGGTGAGGCTATGGTCAGAGGCCTTGTGAATGCTGATATCTATAAAGTGTGTAACGGCAAGGTGATCGATAAGAAGATACCCACCAAAAAACTAGCTATTTACGCCTTAAAAGATGGCGGTATGAAAGAACAGGAGATTGAGCCTGAACGCCAGAACAGGCAAGCACTGACAGACGAGCAGATTTTGCAGCTTGAGGGCATCGGTAGGAAGATTGAAGCACATTTCGGACACCCCCAGGACATCGAATGGTGTTTGGTTGATGACACATTTCATATTGTCCAGAGTCGCCCCATCACGACTTTATATCCTATTCCTGAAGCAAATGATCGGGAAAATCACGTTTATGTATCTGTTGGTCATCAACAAATGATGACTGACCCCATCAAACCATTAGGATTGTCTTTATTCCAGTTAACAGCTGCTCGACCCATGCATAAAGCTGGTGGACGGTTGTTTGTTGATATTACACAGGATCTGGCTTCACCTGTGAGAAGAACAATTGTGGTAGATGTTTTGGGAAAATCCGATCCGCTTATAAGGGACGCACTTATGACCATACTAGATCGGGGAGATTTCATAAAATTGTTACCAGATGACAAGCAAGAACAAAGTTCCGGTAACACCAATAAGGGTGTATCGTCTTTGGATTTTCAAACGCTGACTGAATACGATCCGGCGATCGTTCCCGATTTGATTGGGCGTAGTCAAACATCGATAGACGAGTTAAAACAGAACATCCAGACGAAATCAGGAGCGGCTCTGATTGATTTTATTCTGGAAGGTATCCAGCAATTAAAGAAGAGTTTATCCGATCCACAAAGTTTTGGTGTGATTATGACTGCTATGAATGCTTCATCGTGGATCAATGAAAAAATGCAGGAGTGGTTAGATGAAAAAAACGTAGCAGACACGCTTTCTCAATCTGTACCCAACAATATTACTTCCGAAATGGGACTGGAATTATTGGATGTCGCAGATGTGATTCGTCCTTATCCTGAAGTAATTGATTATTTACAACAGGTAAAAGATGATAGCTTTTTGGATGAATTGGTTAAGTTTAATGGAGGAAAGGAAACCCAAGACGCTATCTATGCTTATCTCAACAAATACGGAATGCGATGTGCCGGAGAAATCGATATTACTAAAACTCGTTGGAGTGAAAACCCAGCTACACTTGTCCCCATGATTCTCAGTCACATCAAAAACTTTGAGCCTAATGCCAGCGATCGCAAATTTGAGCAAGGGCGACAGTCAGCTTTGAAAAAAGAACAAGAGTTATTAGAGCGATTGGAGCAATTACCGGATGGTGAACAAAAGGTCGAACAGACAAAACGAATGATCGGCTTAATCCGGAATTTCGCTGGTTATCGAGAATATCCAAAATACGGCATAGTTAATCGCTACTTTGTTTATAAGAAAGCTTTACTCAAAGAAGCCGAACAACTCGTAAAAGCCAACGTTATTAATGAAAAAGAAGATATATACTATCTCACTTTTGAAGAACTTCACGAAGTCGTATGCACAAATAAACTGGATTACCAGATCATCAGCAAACGAAAAGACGATTACAAATTATATGAAAAACTAACTCCCCCACGTGTTATTACCTCTGACGGTGAAATCATTGCGGGTAAGTACAAACGAGAAAATCTCCCAGCCGAAGCTATTGTAGGTCTACCTGTTTCTTCTGGAATTATAGAGGGACGAGCGCGTGTCATCTTAAACATGGAAGATGCTGATCTAGAAGATGGAGATATATTAGTCACCTCCTTTACTGACCCTAGCTGGACACCATTGTTTGTATCCATAAAAGGTTTAGTCACCGAAGTTGGTGGACTAATGACACATGGAGCAGTTATCGCACGTGAATATGGATTACCAGCAGTTGTTGGAGTGGATAATGCTACCAAACTGATTGATGACGGACAGAGAATTCGGGTTGATGGAACGGATGGCTATGTAGAAATCCTAAGTTAATATACTCTGTAATGATGACTTAATGTATGAGTTGACTTCTAGCCATCCACTACCTTTTACAAAGAGTTCTCCGAGACTAGACTACCTTGCTGTAAAGAAGGATCATCTTTGTTTTCTTCTTCTAGAAGTGCTTCAATTTGAGCAAAAAGCTTATTAATTTTTTTTAGCTTTTTCTCATCATTCCAAATTTTACTTTTTCTAAGTGCTTTGTATATTTTGTCAGCTTTTTCTTTTTGCTCTTGGTTATGAGATGATGGCTTATTTTCTGACTGTTGCTGAAGAATATTTCCTACTAGAATCCTAATTTCAGATAGTGATAAACCTTCTGCGATCGCTTTATTTAAAACTTCCTGCCTTTCATCATCATTTTTTATCCGGTTGATTTCCTTAGCTTTTGTATATTCAATTTCACCTTTCTGCAATGCAGTTTGGATATCTAAATGGAGTTTGAGTAAAGGAAGACGATTGGCTACAAATGACTGCCAAGTAATTTTTCCTAACCTCAAGAATACATCTTGTATGATTCGTCCTTCATCACTAACCATAACGTTATGGTTAGAATTACCTTTGCTTTCGTTATTCATGTCATAGAGCAGTTTGACCACTGTCTCTTGGTCAACATCGAGTTCTTCGGCTAGTAATTCGAGAATTCCGATAGTTTCTTCATAGGCATTGAGGTCTTCCCTTTGGAGGTTTTCAACTAAGCGTAGTTTACGAGCTTTTTTCTCGTCGCATTCAATAATGACTACAGGGATTTCCTCAAGTTTTACGATTTCACAAGCTTTGAGACGGCGTTCACCAGCGACCAGCTCGTACTTATCTTCCTCAATCTTTCTAACGACAATGGGTTCTAGTAACCCCACTTCGTTGATGCTGTCAGCGAGCGATTTGAGTTTTACAGGGTCAAAATAGCGACGAGGCTGACTCGGGGGAAGGATGATTTGAGATAAAGGTAAAGTGGAATCAGATAAAGATTGTTCGTCTTCATCTCCAAATAAATTATCCAGTCCAGTAAGTTTTTCTAGTTCGCGTTTTTGGCTCATACAAAATCCTCGGTAAGCGGGAAACTCAGAGGCTTTAGCCCTGAGAGGGAAGCGACGGGAGCGAATTTATTCGCTGAGGTCTTTTTAACTTGAATAACTGTAACCATCTTTTTTGTGAATTGATTTACAGAACTTATAGTTTATTCCTTGAATCAATCCTCTCTGAGCAGAGATATTAAAGCTACCTGTAGAACGTACAGCTACACGTCCAATGTATTCACCAATTTTTTTTCCATTGGTGACAACAGCTTTAACAATATCACCTGTCTGAAAACCTTTGATAAATTTCA
Organism: Anabaena sp. FACHB-83; assembly: GCF_014697485.1. Taxonomy (NCBI): domain Bacteria; kingdom Bacillati; phylum Cyanobacteriota; class Cyanophyceae; order Nostocales; family Nostocaceae; genus Anabaena; species Anabaena sp. FACHB-83. The sequence continues at coordinate 13,999 of NZ_JACJRY010000021.1, forward strand.
GTTTGGGAACATATCTATTAGGAAATCCAAATTTGTCAGTTCTACACATCTGCCTTGTTCCGTGCCCATTAGCGGTAATTAACAACGGTTTGATACCTTTGATAATTAATATTGGAGTTGATTGACCAACACAAGCAGCGTCTAACCAATGAGTTTTTTGTAATTGTTGATTAGTTCTGTTGAACTTCGTTAATCCACCAGAACCACACTCAACGGGTAAGTCAGTTGATTTTAAAACTTCTAGAAGTTTGTATCTAGTGGCATTGACTGCTGCTGTATCAGCTAATGGTTTCTTAGCTTGTGCCAAAATTTTCTGTAATCTAGTGGGATCTTTTTTGAGAAAGTCTTTAATATCTTTAGTCCCTTTTTTGACGTTACATTTTTCGCAACTCAAAGTAAGGTTAGTGATTGAATTAGAACCTCCCTTTGAGCGTGGGTGAATGTGTTCAATCTGTAAAGGTATATCTTTGATACCACAATAGGCGCATTGTCTGTTCCATTTTTCTAGAAGAAATTCTCTGGTTTCATATCCAGCTAACGTACCTTGTTGATATTCCTTACCTTCGATTTCAGGATTACGCATTAATTGCATATCAAACTTGACTAATTCGGTACTAATCGCTGTGATTGGTGCGAATTTGCGTAATCTGTTTACCCATGTTTCAACATTGTGAACCCGGCTCATAAGGCTAGGAGCTAACCATCCTTCTGGTCTAGTTCTGTTGAGAAATCTGGGTTTTCTGTATCGTGTTTTGCGATTCCTCCTACTACATCTTAGTTGCCTTCTGGAAATCAAAGCATCTCTGATAGCGAAGCCTCTATGCTTTAATTCAGCAGCAAAAACTACTTCACCTGTGGAATCATTGACTAATGCTATTCCCGTTATTTTAGCTCCAGGGTCTAGCTTAATCCTCAAGTCAGATACAGATGCATCTGGTCTAGATTCTTTCAGAATAATTGTGAAAGGAAAACGCCGAAATACTGCTGCTTTTTTGTTTCGTAATAACTGTCTAGCTTGCGCCGAGTGAATTGGGTCTAAGGGTCTTTTTTCGGTGTCTAAAACAAATACTTTGGACATTAGTCCCTCCTTTTGGGTAATGTTAGCTTCGTCAATGTTTTAAGAGCTTTTTACACTTGCAACACTGTTTCAGTGACTTTAAAACTGTTTAATTGCAAATGACAGAGCGGAAAACTAGCTTCGCATTCTCCGGTGTCGTGACTCAAAAAACGTAGTCAGTTAAGACTTAGACTGGTCAGTACAGCTTGCTTGATTTCTCTTACAAGCTCAGTGGCTTTGTCCCTGAGTTACTGACAGTTGAGTAATATATTTTGTAATTTCTTCGAGTATGCTAACTGCGGGGTGGTTTTTCTTGTGGAGTGCAAGTGGTAGATGTGCTTGGGTTGCGTCAGGAAAAGCTGTTGATTTAGGAATGGGGGCAGTAACGTGTATCCGTCCTTCAACCTGTTGTTTAATTTCTTCCAGTATTCCTGTGTCTTGAAGATTACGATTATCGTATTTGGTTGGAATTATACAGGCAATTTGTAATTTCTGGTGTCCTCCTTTTTTGAGTCGGGCAATTGTTTCTAGCAGTTGGTTGGTGCCAAGATAGCACTTATATTGCGTTTCAACAGGAATAATAACGTGTGAAGCAGCTACTAAGCTCATAATGCTTAGGATTCCTAGAGAAGGCGGGCAATCAATCAAAATATAATCATACTGATCAAGTACATTTGATAGCACAAACTTGAGCCGTTGGCGGTTGTCGATGGTCAAGTCATGAAAAATTTTTTGCTCCGTACCTGCCAATTGGATATTTGTTGGTACAATGTGCATCCCGTGAATAGATTTTTCCCATATATACAGGGGAGTTTCTTCAGCGATCGCACCATAGATAGTTTGTTCAGTTTGCAGCTTGACTTCCCCCAATCCCATAAAAGCTGTTAGCGATGCTTGTGGGTCCATATCCACAAGCAGTACACGGTGTTTTTTAGCAAGGTGGTATCCAAGATTGTGTGTAATAGTCGTCTTAGCTGCACCACCTGACTGATTGAAAGTGGCAATTATTTTGGTTGATGACATATATTAATGAAGCGATTTTGTGAACCCATGTCAGCGATTCTACCAAACAGTGGATTTTTATTTTGGATTTTTGAAAAAAAATAACGCTAGTTCAAACCAGTAAACCTGTCTGGACTAGCATTATTCAGTTAGTTGGTTCTAAAATGGAGGTTCTTCGTCTAGGTCTTCATTTGTCGAAGTAACGTTATCTTCGAGTAGTTCCTTAGCAAAATCGGGAGTTTTAGGCGAGTGAGAGTTTTTGCTAACTTGGGTGAGTTCGTTAATCGGTTGTGCTGAGATAAAGTTTCTAATTACGAATGTGGCAATCTTTTCTTTGTACTCGCCCCTGTTATCTACCACTAAATCAAGATATCCTTCTGCTGTACCATGTACGCCTTCCCCTTGTTCGTTGATGACGACAGCAGGTGCGCCTTTGGAACGGAATGGTATCTCGTCAGTGACGACTCCTTCCTTGGAACGGTAGTAGAATTCAGCAATTCCAAAAGCAATCAAGGAACCTTCTTTGTCGTGGGTTGTGTTCACGGATTTAAGATTAATAGTTGCAGTATTATGAATCATGGTCGTTTGGTTTGTAGATTGATTAGATGGTTGATCGCCTATGATTTATACTGCATAGGCGATTTGTAATTTTCTAGAAATTTGCGTTAGTTACAGCCTGTGTTTCGTTTGGTACAGAAGTAGATGTAGATTCTTCCTTACGGGGTGAACCTAATAATTCGATGGTGTTGATTGTGATTACAGGTTTTTGCCGCATAGTGCCAGAATTTTTATCAGCCCAACGATCAAATCCAAACTCACCAGTAATTGCAATCTGAGTTCCTTTACGAACGTAATTTCCAATCACTTCTGCTTGATTTCCCCAAGCGACTAAATCAAACCAAAGAGCTTGTTCACTTCTGTAGGGTGGTCTTACTGCAATAGAGATTGAAGCCTTAACTGCGCCCGACTCGAAAAATTTTAGATCGGGTTCTTGTCCACATCTGCCAACTAGCATAACTTTGTTGATATAGTTCATAACGCGAGAATTGATATATTTCTCTTATTGCTGCGTCAGCATTAGTTCTTTTAGGATTTATCATTTTGACGAATTGTTTTATTTAAAGCACACTTTTTGATTCATTCTTGTGAGTTATTTTTTATCCCTGTTTCTCATACCATTGCGGTTTTTACTAAGGAACGGCTAATAATCCTGTGCTATGGTGGGATCGCAAATGCCGTGGTATGTATCTAAAAATTATAAGTAATGACTTATGCTTGAATATCTTCTCCTGAAGCGAGTAAGTATTTGTAAGCTGATGCTCTTGGCTTTGATGTGGATACAGTTCGATGAAGATAGCCAAAACCAGCTAACTCCTGACTACTCTTCACCTTTGCAAGTAGAAAATCTTACGTGGTTAGGAGAAACATCTGTTGGAGAAGAGGTTGAGCATTTTTGTGATGTTTCTAATACCGCTAGGATAGGCGTTTGGGGAGAAATTCTAGAACTAAAGTTAGTAGATTTAATTGCTGATTTACCGACTTGTTTGCACGATGCTTCATGGTTTGCTCTACTGGCAATTACTATGATGTTGGTGGATAAGGAATTAGAGGGGATATGCGTACACCCACAAGATGAGTATTTTGCCCGGACTCTTGCGCTTGAAAGTTTGGCAGATTTGAGTGATTCTTACTTAGCCAAAGGTCATCCTTATTTAGATTTTCCTTTATCATTAGAAGACGCTAAATCATTACTGCCAGTTAATAGAAAGCAGGAGCTAGAAATTGAGTTAGAGAAATTTCTTATTGATACTTATGAAGACGATTTTGATGATGAAGCACCTCATATTAGTGAGTTTTCATCCATCTACTTACAGGATATTTTAAAAGAGTTTTTTGTTGAATCTGACTGGCAAGGTGATATCAATCAAGAGGCTGTTGCACAGCTTCAAGAAAAGTATGGTTTACAGTACTCGGAAGGTGCGTTCTCTCCTGAAACTAAGGAACACGAACGTTGGGGCAAAACGCTTGTTTTTCTCAAACAATTTATAGGTCTGGATTCTAATTTTATCGAAAGCCAGAGCGATTTGTTCCTTGATGAATCTCAAGCAGCTGATTTACCTGATTACTTCTGTATTAAGTCTCATTTAGAACGTTGGCAAGACCGAACAGTTGTTTTATCCCAGTTGGTTCATACTTTAGTTCATTTTTTACTGGTAGGACAAAATTATCATCCCAGTCATATACAAGATTTGATGGCTATCCCAACTTCATCACGGGCTATATCCAGTCTACAAGCTTGTTTAGGTATAGCTGCTTACAGAAGTGGTTATTACATGGCTACTTCAAATATTCCCGAATCAGAAATTGGGCGGAACTGGTTGCTACAAAAAGCTTTCCCTAACCTGCTTGAATTTTATCAAACAGGTCGTTTGAATGGAAAACAATAATTAATATTCTGCTGTTGGATTAATAAAGACAAATTTATTTTTATGAAAAAATATTTATTTATAGGATTATTATTCTTACTGGTTGGATGTTCATCTCCAGAAAAAGAAAATAAAGTTTCAGCTATAGAATCGAATCCTTCACCTACGCCTTCATTATCCTCAGCTAATGTTAATAATGCTACGCCGTCGTTAAATTCAGAAGTGTTACCTGATTTATCAAATAAAGAGAAGCTTGGAGAAGTTAGTGCAGAGAACGACTTAATTGACTCGTTTTATTTTGATGGTAATGGTGTAAAAGTGAGTTTGACTGTAACGGCTGATAAAGCTTGTTTTATCTACGTGCGGCGTAGTACTCCAGACCGAGTTGGTGAGGTTGAAATTGAGTCACTACAGCGCGAAAAGTTAGGTCTGTGGCGTTCGTATAATACCCAGCGTCTTCTAACTCAACCTGCTGGCAATAGACTAAGCGTTTATTCATCAAGTGAGGAACTTTCTTCTACTTATGAAAATCCTGCTATATCACCAGAAATTCTTGTAGCAGCAAAAGAATTGAAGGAGCGTGAAAAATCATTTAAATTACTTTTGCGTCAGGACTTGAGGGCAAGTGATTCAGCAAGACGAATTTATGTCAATCAGTGTCAGAAATTAGGCAATTTTTATTACAAGGAAGAACTTCCTCCTCTCACGGACAAAGAGAGGAAGGAATTTGGGAGGAGTGTTGAAAAAAGTACTAACAATTAGTTATTAAAACAGTGACAATTGCTCCATCTTAGTATTACTTTCAGTTGAATTTGCTGTAACAGGGTGTTTGTTGTTCTTTGAAGACTTCTTACCCCATCCCTCTTTCGCCGCGTGTTTGACTACACGAGAACGAATATCAGCAGCCAGGGTTTCATAATCAGAGCGAATTTTGTCATACGAAACTGGAGTTGTACCAATCTTCTCCCAGAGGTTTTCGTAGTTAAAATTCTTGAAAGGTCTGTGCCTAACGAGGGCATCATAACTTGCCCAGAGATAAACATCTGTCCATTGGGATGATAGCGGCACTTCAAAAGCAATTGGCATCATCAGTGCAACAACTTCGCTACTAGAAGCGAGTTTACCTACTTTTCCCTTGTCTATCTCTTGTAAAGCTGCATCTAATCTATCAACTGCGATCGCGCGCCAAACCCAGGACGGAACTGTCTGTTGCCAGCCGTTCTGCTGAGTGACAATTGGCCCGGCGATGTATTGAACAATTTCACGACTTGCTCCTGCTAGATCGAGTAGGCTGGCTGTTACAGCTTTGTTAATCCCTTGGCTGGTTAGTAGCTGAAGTATCTTTCTAGTGCTAGGGTTTAATATTTCGCTGGTTTTTTGGCTTTTACTGTTACGGATGGTTTCTTCGACATCGAATAAACTGTGCTGCTGGTTCATATCTTTTATGTGTAAACAAATACTGCCAGCTAGAAATACTTCTAACTGGCAGTGCTTTTTGATAATGAGTGGGTTTTGTTATGGCAGAAGTAGGCTATCCCAAACGCTTCTGGGCGTAACGTGATGCAGTAATTGCTTTCTTGCTTGAGTAAATTTAGCTAGTAGCTTAGTGCTTTTTAATTTCTGCCACCAGTTGTATTGCAGGTAGGTAAGCAACCATAACTGCGTCTGGTGATTCCAGCTTGAGATGGAGTTACTCAAACTGAGTGCCTTGAGGATATCGTCAGGAGGCACTTCCAGTTGACTTGTGATTTCTTGTGAGATGGAAGCTAACATTTTAATATTGGCGATCGCTTGACCAGGACTGCCGGAACTGATAGCTAGTATTTTTTCTGTTACCTCAATTTGTTGGTCTTTAAGGACAGAAATAACCTCCTCATCAGTTAACCTTTGGAAAGGTATGATTTGACACCTACTCTTGATAGTGGGTAATAGCTTTTGAGGATAGGATGATATCAGAATAAACGTTCCAGTTTTAGGTTCTTCCAGCGTCTTGAGAAGTTTGTTAGCGGCGGTAGGGTTAAGCATATCTGCTTCGTGGATAATCACAACCTTTTGCTTGCCCTCGACTGCACTAGTTGAGAGAAATTCAATTACCTCGCGCACCTGTTCTACTCGGATACCAGGGACACTTTTCTGCTGGGAGGTGTTTTCGGTATAGGTTGGTTTGATTTGTAAGATGTCTAGATGTTTAGATTCTCCTGCGATCGCGGATCGATTTCCTCTTGAGAGTATTGCATTTGCGAATGCCAAAGCAATTTTTCCTTTGCCCACTCCCTCAACTTCGCTGCTAAATAGATATGCGGGAGCAATTTGATTATGTTCAATTGCTTTAGTTAGTAGAAGTTTGGCGGTATGCTGTCCGATGATTTCTGTAAATAAGTCGTTTTTCATATCGTGCAAATTTCGATAATTCGGCTAGTTAAATTGTTAGTGCCGCTTTTGAGTTCGGTTTCGAGTTTTAAAAGTAAGGTAAGGCTGTTTTTCAGTTTTTGAATGCCTACAAAATTGATTTCATCTTTGAGGTAATACAATCTTTTGGGGTTCTTCAATTCGGCTATTTCTGCAATCTTCATGTCAGATAATTTAGCTTCTAAACCACCTTTAGTTATTAGCCAAGTGCGAAAAACTGACGTAAGAGTTGCTACTATTTTGAGTGGATGTTCATTACTATCTAGTAGTTTATCTACCTGCGCTATTGCCAAGTTTGAATGATTCCTTAACATAGCCATAGTAAGCTTTTGATACTCAGTATTGTGATTACTAACTAATTGTTTTATTTCCTCAAAGGAAATAATTTTTTCACTTGCATAAATAGCAAGTTTAGCAAATTCGCTATCGGCTCTTGCAGTGTTATTACCAATTGCTTCAACCAAATAATCAGTCACATCCGGTGTAAGTTTAACTTGATGGATAGCTGCATACTTCCCTATCAAATTAACTATCCCCTTTTTATCCCAACAAGGAACGAGAGGAAACTCTTCTTGTTGAGCATATTTTAAGATAGTTTTCACTACTGTTCTTCGGGAATCTGGCTTTTTGTTACTAGTAATTAAAAGAATGTTACTTGCAGGGATTCGAGAAAGTTGATTTTCAAGTCCTTGGTTATTATCCTCATTTGATAAACCTCCAATTAAATGATCGCTGTCTGTATGAACAATTTTATTACCATCTCCAAAGGGTAAAGTCATAACCTCAGTAAAAACCTTAGCAGCAATATTTTTCTCATTTCCAGATAGCTTGATGTAGTTAAAAGCTTTCCATTCAGTATGAACATTTTGATTCACCAAATGGTTTATTTTTTGATTGAGCGAATAGGTATCTTCGCCGTAGTATAGGTATACTGGCATCACAAATTAGATAAACATCTAATTATCATGCGTTAGTTATAAGCAGTGGTTAAAAAAAGAAGAGTTAGTATTAACTCTTTCTGCTTGGTATTTATTATGTGTGACCAGTAAATACCTTACTTAAGTTTGTGCTGGTTGTACGAAATTTTGAATTGAGTCTTTCTCAATATGGTTCTCTACTGGTTTATTACCCAAGTATCTGCGCCAAGAATCTAACTGTTGAAGATACTCTATTACTCCACTAGAACCAGCTACCTCGTATAGTGTAATAGCTGTTTCCCATTCCTTTAAGTCGGCTTGTTTCTCTGAGAGAATTTTGACTATAGCTTCGGGAAGTTTAGTGTCTTTACCAGTATCTAAATTTAAGTGTGGTGTGTTTTCTAGTAATATTTTTTGTCCAGATAGAGTAACACCATCATCTTCTATATTTGTAGTATGAAGTTGAATACTAATCTCTGTTAGAGGAAGAGTATATTGAAGAAATTTTTTAACTTTTTTGGTTTGAGTATTTCTCCTTTTTGGTTTAATGATAACTGGGTTGTTTGGTTCTGCAACTTCGTAACATTGAGGGAGTTCTAGAGAGAGTTGACCTGTTAAGTGCCATGATGCGCTTCGTTTTTCTGGTGGGGTAATGCGATAAGAGAACTCAGATGTTTTCCTGGGGTCGCCAGACTTTCTTAATTTGACCCACATGTTGTAGCTGATAATTCCTTGAATGTAAGTTTTCGGGTCTAATATTACTGGGTTTGTGTTTTCCCACCACTCAATTTGAACTACGCGATCGCCATCTAATTCGTAGATAGTTCTAACTCTGGCATTAGGATGAGACGACAGGAATGAGTTTACCCAAGCCCTTTGCTTTTTATTAAGCCTGGGCTTGCGAGAAGAGGATTTATTTTTCATTAGTTACAGACAAATCAGAATGTATGAATTTGAAAAACCTTTATATTTAGTGCCTTCAAAATTTACCTAAAATCTCAACTTTGTTCATTTAAAAAGAGATAACTGACGTTTGTTACTTTCTAGTGTTGCAGGAGCAGCTATTTTAAGAATTTCTTCTCGCCTTTTTTCAATAAAATGAAGATAGTATTGACGTGAGTAATTCTCATTACTGCTGATATTGGTTATGCCACTAATTCCGTAATAATAAGTGACTACATCTCCAGGTTTCCCTAGTTTGAGGATTTCTTTTTCGCCCTCTTTAATTTTGCGTGTGATTGCAAGTTTTTCTTTTGGATATTCCCTTGATAAAATCTGGGATTTGATGTGTACATAATAATCTTCTGCTGCTGATACATTTTGAATTAGCAGGGTTAAATACTCAATAGAAAACTCTTTCTCCAGTTGAGAGCGATCGCGGTTGCGCCAGTTGCCTTTAGTGATGATTTTCCCGTCTGGAAGCCATAAAAGGTAATTTTTGGTTCCCCGTTCGGGGATAAACATAGCGTCAGCGATAAACTCTAGCTTGACAGTTATCCCTTTAGGCAATTGAGATTGAAGTAAACTACGTACCTCTTCTGGGTTGGGATGGGTGAAAAACACTCCATCGGTGTCAACTTCCACAGGAGTACCGCCGTGCCGAGTGATAATTTCAATCATTAGCTTGAGTACTTTTCGACTGTAGGCTGTAACTAATGCAGCAGCCTCCATATCATTGAAGGCGAGTTCAGAGGTGCCGAAGAATCCAAACTCGGAGTTAGCTAAAACCTTGACGGATTCTCTTTTTTCCTTAGCAGCAATATCTCCAGCAGATGCAAGTTGTTCCAACCTAAATTTTTCATTCACCAAATATTGCAGAATACTTAGCCCAATACGTTCTGTATCTTTAATTGAGCAAATACCCTTGTCTAGCATTGCCCAAGGGTGCATTGAGCTAATATCTGCATATCCAACCCTTCTATACAGTCCAGGAATAGAGTAAGCCATCCCTCCTTGAAATTTGTACTTGCGATCGGGTTTTGGTTTATAACCTGGATAATGATGCTCAAATATTCGTTCCCATTTAGTACCATTACCAGCAAGTGTTAGCTGCTGGAGATTCATTTCCGGTACAATTAGTGCTTCGTAATAGTATGAGGGTACAAGTCTATTCGCAATTAGCCGGGTGTCTTCAAGGTCGTAGACAAGATACTCTTTCAGGCGTTTCCATCCCTTACTGTTGGGGCCATCTTTCCAACAACTGAGGATTTCTTCATAGGGAAGAACTAGCCTAGTCTTCTGGCGCAGTCCCATGTCCAATACAGCCTTTTTGAGCGATCTGCCGTTAGTTAGCTTTTTGGCTATGAAATCCCACCTCAGAACGCAGATATAAATGTCTACGTGTTGGCTATTTTGGATGAACACCTCCTGAATTTTTAGTGGCTCGCCCCGTACTTGGGCAGTACGAATAGTCCGAGATTTAGATGCAACTTTAAATGGGTGTTTTATACCGTGCAAGTTGCATCGCGTAATAATAAATGGAATATCAAATGCCATCCCGTTATAGGTGAAAATGACATCTGGATTTCTTTTACTGAGATGGTTGATAAATTTGGTCAGTATTTTAGCTTCTGAGATATCCATGAAAATAGTAGAATATCCCCTTGAATCCATACAACCAATAGCATAGATACGGCTTTCAAAGGGGTTTATTCCTGCTGTTTCGATATCGACAAATATTTGTGAAAGTTCCTGATACGGCTTGAGTTGTATTTTGGGCTGCCAAGGTTTTATTGGAGAGGGGTCTTTCCAATAAATGTTTAGTTTGTCTTCATCAACAACGATTATTCCTCTAGATTTTTTTACAAAATCTCTGTGGTTATAATTCATTAATTAGAGATTTTCCTAATTCATGTTGATATTAATTTTTAACTATCAACTTAATTGCGTATGCTGCTGTGGTAGTAAATGTTAATTTATTTGGTTATTTGATTAAATAAATAAAATACAGAAATAAGTATGGTTAATCAGTACTTATGAATGAATTAAGTAATGAAACACGAGTGATTTTAATTGGTGGCTCTTCTCATGTAGGCAAATCCACCCTTGGCCAATCTTTGGCGGCGAAGCTTGGTTGGAGTTATCGTTCTACAGACAAACTCGCTCGACATCCTGGACATCCTTGGGTGGGTGTAAATAGAAATGCTATTTCAGAACACGTAGCAGAACATTATGGAACTTTGTCTGTTGACGCTCTTTTTGTAGATGTATTGTCGCATTATGAGAAAAATGTGTTACCGCAAGTCGAGATTATCGTTCATTCTCATGCGTCTGATTTATCAACGGAATGCCTTATCCTTGAAGGCTCTGCATTATGGCCTGAATTTGTAGCGAATTTAGTTAGCGAAAATGGTGTTAAAGCGATTTGGCTTACGGCTAGTGACCAACTCTTCTCTTACCGAATCTTTAGTGAAAGTAATTTTTATAATGTAAGTGAGGATAAAAAGCACCTAATTCAAAAGTTTTTAGACCGTACCTTATTATATAATAAACGCATGAGGGAGAAGGTTGAAAATCTCGGATTTATATGTATTGACGTAGAATCTGTGTCAGTGGCAGACGAACTTTCAAAGAAATGTATGGAATTAATGCAGGTTACCTAAATGAGAGTATTTTAATAAATATTAAGCCCTTTAGTAGTTTGAGCATTTTAACTGTTACTAGAAAACTATAAAAGGAGGGTTATTACTATAGTTATAACCCTCCTTAAAGTTAAGCTTGCTGTAGTTGTTTTTGTTGCAGCTTTTGGACAGCTTCTACCCAAGCTGGTGCCTTTTTACCATTAATAGGTGTCAGCTTTTGCCAGTGTTCTTGTAACTGCGCTTGTGTTAAGTGGGGTAACTGTTCCTTGCCCCAGTTAATCGCATCTTGAGCAGTTTTCCAATCTTTCCAGGGTTGTGATTGGTGACTACCCTTGTTGGTTGGCACTATCTCGACAAGTGTAGCTTCTAACCAAAGGTGCGCGTCTTCATCCCGCATGAGATTTTGGCGTGCCATTAAAAGTGCGATCGCGTTTCGGATCTGGTCGATATTCCACAACTGCGAGATACTTACTAATTCCTCCCAGGTGTCCTCTTCTAGCTGTGTAAGATATCTGCCATTGGGATTAGTTTTGCACACAAGTAAGTCTTTGAGGAAGTTGACAAGACTTGTATGGATGGCAGTTGGCTGTTTACCAGATTCAATCCAATCTTGAAGGATGCCTAAATTGCCCGTAATTTCTCCTTTGATGATATTTTCACAGACGGTGAGTAAATCGTATTCGGGAATAGTGCCTGATAGTTCCCAAACCCAGTTAGAAGTAATTTCCTCTTCACCTAGTAAAGTTAACTGATCTAAAAGTTTGAGTGAGTCGCGCAGATGTCCCTTGTTTGCTTTAGCTACGGCGGTAACTGCTGATGGCGCAATGTTGATACTTTCTTGGTGAGATATTTGTTCTAGGTAGCTTGCAACTAGCGAGACAGGAACTCTCTTAAAGTCAAACTTTTGGCAACGGGAGACAATGGTTTCTGGAACTTTGTGTAACTCGGTTGTGCAGAAGATAAATACTACATGACGGGGAGGGCTTTCAATGGTTTTGAGGAGTGCTTGCCACGATTGGCTGCTTAGAGCATGACATTCATCAATAATGAATATTTTGAATCTACCTTCCACTGGTGCAAACTGGATAGTGGATATAAGCTCTCGGATCAGTTCTACTCCACTATTGCTTGCTGCATCCAGTTCGGTTACATCAACAGAAGAAGATGCTGTAATTCCCTTGCATGAATTGCATTCTCCACAGGGCTTGGTTGTCGGCTCATTGCTTGATTGACAGTTGAGGGATTTAGCGATGATGCGGGCGGTACTGGTTTTGCCCGTACCTTTGGGGCCACTAAATAGGTAAGCAGGTGCAATCTTTTGGAGAGCGATCGCATTTATGAGAGTGCGAACGATATGTTCTTGTCCAATAACTTCACTAAGAGTCTGGGGACGGTATTTGAGATGTAGTGGTTGGTACATAGTTCTTTCCAATAATTTATTTTAAATTCCTCCTACCAGTTATCTGGTAGGAGAGTTTGCTTTTATACAGAAGCAGCCTCTTTCTTGGCTCGTGTACGCGAACTTGGCTTACTTTTGTTACTAGCTTTGGCCTCAGCTGTTGATGTCTCTACTTCCGAGGTTTCACCATTGCTTTCCGTTTGAGAAGTCTGAGTATTATTTATGGCTTCTTCTAGTTCGGCTACTACAGTAGTTTCTGTTGTTTCTAATGCTTCAGGAGTTTTCTCTGCTGTTGTCGTTTTGCTTGGGGTGGATTTATTTTCAAACCCCTGCTTAATTTCTACAGGCATTACCAGATACAGCTGATTGAGCAGTCCTCCCATCGGGCAGATAATAACTGGTTGCGTGGGTTTGTTACACCGCACCACGATTTCATCAGTACTGATGTGCTTTAATCCTTCGAGAAGGTAATCGATATTTAATCCAATACTGATGTTTTCTGAATGACTAGTTGCTGGTTTCATCAGTACCGAGTCAACTGCATCCCCGATATCAGTAGCTTCAGTGTATAGTGTTGCCTGTGTAGCTTCCAATTCCCAGAGAATTTTGACAACCTTTTGCTTGCGTTCGGCTAGATAACTTACCCGCTTCAGTGCGCTCTCAAATCCCTTGCGTTCTAATGTAAATTCATACTCAAATGTTCTGGGAATCAAACTATTGATTTTGGGGTATTCTCCCTCTAAAAGTCGGGAAATGACCTTTGTATTAGGAAGACTAAACTCAATAGTTTTATTTGATAGAAGAATATTGCACACGCTTGTATCGGCACTTTGAGAGAGAATTTTGTTTAACTCGCCAAGTGACTTACCTGGAACAGTAAAGTCAATTGGGTCAGAATATTCGCTATCAAGTATTCCTGTGACTAGTGCTAATTTGTGACCATTTGTACTAGCAGCTTGCCACTTATTGGTATCAATTTTGAAGTTGACACCAGTTAAAACTAACTTTGTTTCGTCACCATTGGTGCAATAGAGTGTCCCTTCAAGTGCAGCTTGGAGTTTCTTGGCACTTAAATTTACTTCTATTGGATTTTCTCCCTTGGGAAGAGTTGGAAACTCGTCAGGTTTTCCGCCAATCAGACGGCATTTACCGCTATTGTGAGTAATTATGCAGGCTTGGTTTTCTACCTCTAAGGTAATTTCTCCTCTGACATTGTTAATAGTGTCAGTTAATAGTTTGGCTGGTAGTGCTACCTGACCTGAAGTTTCTACATTAGCCGTCGTTGTAGTATGAATTGTGAGGTTAAGGTTTGTTCCTGTTGCTGATACCATCCCATCTTCATTTGCTATCAGTAAGATATTTCCTAAAATTGGGTCAGTAGGTTTAGGACTAATTGCTAGATAAGCGGTTTCTAGAATTTCTGCGAGTTTAGATTGTTCAATGTTTAGTTTCATTTGTTATTTTGCTTTTAGTAGATGATGTTTTAACGGGTGCTAGAAATAGCACCCTTTTCGGTTACATGAGATAGTTTTTTTTAGTAGGGCAGTTCTTCCATCTCAGTACTGTATGCTGTATAAGCTTGACCTGCTGTACTAGGAGGAAGTGCTGCTACTGGCATATCAGCTGCACCTACCAGGCGATTATGTTCTGCTACAACGGTTGATGTTTTACCGATGCGGTGAGAGAATTCGGGGTTTGCCTGCATTGTTGTTTGGATATCGATTTCTTTGCCTTCTGAGAAGAATTCGAGAAAATCGCTTCCATCGGGGTTTGGTGATTTATAGGAAGTGACAACTGCTACCCAAGATTTATCTCTTTGATTGACTGCTTCTTTAGGTTCAAGAGATGGCGTAAAGGTGGGTTGAAATACACCGAGGCGATGAAACTCTGCACGTTTTTCAGCAACAGTTGTATCAGTAAATCGGGCGAATGCAACCTCTAGTTCGCGTTGGAACTGTTTATAAGCCTCGCCAAATTTTGATGATGCAACGCCTTTAATTGATAAGACAATTGGTACTGAGTGCAGGTTATGATTATTTTCATCAACAAGCTGCAATAAGTAGAACCTTCTCAATACTGCGGCATCTTTGCCAAGTGCTTGGTACATTTCGTACCCATCAGGTGATTCGTACACTCCTACAATTTTGCCGTCATCGCGCTGTTCAATATATCTGGGAGAAACATCAAGAATGTGCATCCTGGGCGATTGCAACAACACTCCCATTTCTGGCGTGCCACTAGAGAAGGTGTGCTTGTGTGTAGGTTCTTGTCCTTGCCAGTTAATTGCTGCTAAGTATTTATCTTTGATAAACAACCCGACTTTTTCTGCTTCCATGTGATTGATTACTTGGCAGATGCAGATATTACTAATCGGCGCATTGTACTCAGGATTTGCAAATTTAGAAATAGCTAATTTACGCTTTTGTATTTTTGTACTATTTTGAACTGTTTGTTCAGGGGGTTCAGACTGGGATACTGTGCTTTCTTCAGTAGCAGAATTAGTAGGCTTTGTTTGACTTTTTGGCATAATTTTAATTAATTGAAATCAATCTTTAATGCGTAAAGCAAAAAGTCGTTGTAAAAAATAAAAGTCGTCTGTTGTTAAGACGACTTGAAAGATTGATTGATGCTTAGTTATTTAGATGAACTTTTCATCACACTCTCCCCTTAAGTCTGTAAAGCTGTCAATGGAAGTATCTCCCTGAATAATTTCAGTTTTAGTATTTATAAGTGTCTGGTAGATTTGCTGAAGACTGATGATAATTTGTCTAAGAATAGATGTGTTTTCAGTTGTGAAAGTCAATGACACAGATGCCATGCTTGAATTATGAATTGCGACTGTTTGTTCTTCAGGAGATCCATAACTAGTTATTTGACTGTCTTTACCAGGAATAAATCTATAAGAAGCAATAGTTTCAATTGCCATATTTATCTCCTTGTTCGTTGGGGTTTAATTTCAAGCATTTTATTACTAAGTTTGGTGATATTACTGACCTTCCAACCAGCAAGCTTGCACTTATTAAGTGCTACTTCTAACTCTTGCTGTGTAAGGATTTTGTATCTCATATATTGTCCCCATATAGGGAAAATATACGTGACATATTTAGTTTGATCAATTTGGCAGTATGCCATACGCTTGTAGTACACTATGGTTTAATGAGTTTAATGATTCTGGTAGCTACGTTTGTAGGATTATTTGAACTCAAGAAGGCATCTTTATCTACCATTTCCACATAGCTATTATTGGCTTGTAGCCAGCCTTTGAAGGTTTTGTACTTACGATTGAAGAAAACTGATTCAGGTATAACTGAAACTAATACACCACCCGGTACGAGTAACTTCCAAGCCTGGTAGATATGTTGGACAAGTTCACAAAATGGAGGATTCATGATACAGGCATTGTACAAATGACTGGGGTTAAACTCCAGAAAATTTTTCCCTACGAGATTAAATCCTTTGAGTTCTAGAATTTGTCGTAAATCGTAATTAATCTCAACCACCTCTAGTTGAACATTAGGATAGGTATCAGTGATATACTCAGCAATATTTCCACTACCAGCACTAGGCTCTAAAATTTGCCAATTTGGTTTAATATCTGCCAGTTGAACAAGCCGTTGACAGACTAGTTTAGGAGTAGGGAAGAAATCTCCATCTTTCATCCCAATGATTTCTAACTCAAGCTTATTGAGTAGTTGCTTGGTAGTATCAATTGCTTCAGGTTTTACTACCCGTTGAATTTCTGTTATTGCGGATATGATTTCGCTTGGTGTATGTAATCCGGCGCGACTCAAAGACTTTACCCAGTCTCGGTAATATTCGCCTGCCAATTTTTCTTGGACTTTCTGAATTGTTTCTCCCATTTGGGAAATCCTAAATAAGGCTTCTACTTGCGATTTGTGAGATATACCGCGTAGTATTAGTGGGATATTTCCTGTTTCCCACATTTGTGCGATCGCAACTAACCAAGACTGGATAATCTCAAGTTCAATTCCTTCTTGGATTATCCCTTGAGCTATAGTTTTACGATGCTTTGTTACTCTTTGATTTCCAATAGCAGGATTTTTCTTTTGGTCGATTGTTGGCTGCATGGAAGCAGCTAAATTACGGAGGGCTTCTGCTTTTTCTAAATTAGGAATATTGAAAATATCTACTATAGGTGAATTATCATCGTTGTAGGGTAGATTTAGTAGAGATAGTTGCATTGCTTGATTCCTTTAAATCTTTGACGGCGCATTCAAGAATTAGGGAGGTTGGTACATTCCAAGCTTTTACCTCCCATTCAGTAGCTAATCGTTCTGAGTGACGGATAACTGCACTACTACATTTGTTTTTTCTGACGAGCCAATCTCTAAACTTTTCGCCTTGTTCTTTGGTATCGAACCCGAAGTAGCTGGTTTTTCTATTTCCCAAGGGGTCGGTAATGGTTGCTACCCGACGCGAGAGAATATTGAGCGTCCAACCACTGTTAGGACTGAGTTCGATTTTCGTGATATTTAATTCTGTTGGATTCATATTTCAACTTCAGGAATTGCTGCTAAATATTCCATAGTTGATATTTCTTTGGCTAGCCATTTATCATGTGCTTCTTGAGGGGTCATTTTGTGGACTAAAAGTTTTTTCTCTTTATCATCTTCTACAAAAGGAGCTAGTGTTTCTTCTAGCCGGGCTTTGAAATTTAAATGTTTAGCTTCAGAATAAGTAAACTGGTAAATACTATCAGTGTTAACGAACAAGTAAACCAAGCTAATTTGCTCCAATGGTATTCCAGTTTGTTCGTATAGGAGAAATAACCTCAGTTGAGTTTGCCATTTGCTCTCAAGAATTTCAAATTTAGGAGGTTTTTGTATTGTCCAGTCAAAACTAACTACTTGATTTTCACCGTAGATAATCAGGTCGCACTCGCTGTAGAGAAGAATGTCGTGGTATAAATATTGAAGTTGGGCGTTCCATTGTTTGTTGCCAGGAATATTTAGAAAAGGTTTTACCTTATCGACCCAGTTATTAATTTGGGGGTATGCCTTTAATAAAGCTTCGACTGGTAGCCCTAGCCCAATTTGTTGCATAATGAGGTGAAACTTACCGCCAGCAACTTCAGATTCACTTTTGATAGTTAGATTACGATAATTTATCGTTGATAAACATTCTGGATTCTGTTCAACTAGTTCAAGTGTTTTGTGATTAAAATGATTCATAAAAATATATCCCAAATTTAGTTTTTGGGATATATTTGCGTCAGCTATTTGTGGTAATTTGTTTGCGGAATATAGTATTTTTTGAGTTGGTCGATGCTTGTATATAAACTTCTAGTTGACATTGCTTTGAGGTCAAAATAACTGGCGAACTTTTTCAATCCCCCAGTGAGGGTTAATTCTAGTAAATACTGGGCTGCGATCGCACTCGTCATTTTATTAACGAATAGCGATTGATAATTCCGTGCTTGAATTTCTGCACATGAAAGGTTATTGTCAGTAAGTTCTTCTGGCTGAGGAATTAGCAGTTCTGGGTGAACCAGCACCGGGGAGGGAAGATGCAACCAGAATTGAGGTTTGTCTGGGTTATTGGAAGCTTGGACTATATCAAAATTAGAGTGCGTTCCAATTACTACTTGTCCAGAGTAGTTGCTGTTTCCACAATCCAGCCAAAATAGAGATGCTGGCTCATTTGCACTGTTGATTTTGAGAACAGAGTGAATTTTGCTCCTGGCGGCGCTGTTATCTACACAGCCAATAATTACCGTTAGGGTATTCCACCAACTAGCCGTGCGAATCATATCTTCTTCAAACCAGTCGCAAACGGCTGTAATCTCTATTCCATACTTGGCACTGCATCTTGCAGCCAGTGTTTCTGCCTTTGGTAGCCCAATTTCAGCTTGTTGATAATTTTGGCGGCTGATATTCTTGAGTTCGACAGTATCGCCATCAACGATCGCAAAGTTAATTTCTTTCCTAGTGCGCTGGAGTTGCAGAATAATTCGACATAAATCTTCTGCAAGAAACCCGCCTGTTCCTCCTATTCCTACTAAAACAAAGTTGATACGAGTATGATTGCGAGGTAAAACGGGTAAAGCTTGTTGGTAAGTAGTTAATTCAAGCATTTTACCTGTGGCGGCAGTTCAAAAATTTGATTGGGGTTGATGTCGAAAAAGTGATTGTATATCCCGATGCGGGTATAGATTGTAGGAATGGTATTCAGTGTGCCAATAATCGCGAACACTCGAAATTTGCCTTTTTCTTCCTGATTATCTGCACTTGAAGGATAAGCAGCTAGAGTTCCATGACTGTGCATTTCCACTAAGCTATCTGTATAGTTTTTATTGAGTGCGCTTTCTAAAGATAAGACATGAGTAGAGGACGCGGTTTGCAGTGGTGTATGACACCACCATTGGTTGTTTGTCACTCCCAAGTAGAATAGGATTTCCTGTTGGGGGTTGATACTAGCAGCATTGATAATCTCGGCGATCGCTTGGCTGGGGACTTTTGGGACTTTCAGACGAAAGTAGGGTTCAAGGGGTTGGAGTCCAGCGACTTGAGTTTGAGTTAGTTGCAAGCAAATCTCTAACTCGCGGCGGTGCGATCGCAAGAAAAGCCCATTTGCAGCCAGCCAGTATTCCTGGAGTTTTTGGCTGTAAGGAGGAAAGTTATTACTTGTAGCGAGGTGATAACCGATAAAAGGATTCATGGTTAACTGAACAAATGATTGATAATGTCTTCTGGGGTTGTGACTTTCCAGCTATGAACGGGAACAAGGTCACTTGAAGGGTAGGATTTAGCTTTAGATTCGTGTAATTTGATTAGCTGATTGCAGATATTATCGGGATGAGTTTTTGACTTGCCTTGAGACAAATCCTTGTTAAAAGGTGATTTCCAGAACAGATCCCAAACTTGGCTTATGGTTGCAGCACTGCACATACTGAGAGAATTTCCCCCAAAGCAAATACTAGAGTCGTCCCAAATATTAGGTAGAGGAGGCTTGTACAGTTGTGCGTCTGGTTTAAATACCCTCCCTTTAACTGCCCACAGGTAATATCTACTACCGCATCCAGCAAATAAGAATGCAGGCATAGGGACAGTCATTACTTCAGTTTCCTGTCCCATAATTTGAATTTGATATTTTTGGGGAGAGTAAAACTGAATAATGGCCTCTCCCTCTGGATTTTTACCCCACCAAATCGTGTTGCTAGAAAGCCATCCAGATGCAGCAGTTTTACTTGTGAAGGCTTTCTCTACTGCTTCAGGAGACAAGAATTTATATTTAGACTCTTTGCCTTCGCGTTCGACTAAAATAAACTGTCCTTTGAGGATAATTAACTGCCCTAGTAAATCATCTTGGGGAATATTGGCAAGCAGGATTTGGGAGACATTTTCTAAGTTGATTATTGGTAATATATTTGTGTCTACATTCATGCTTTTGATGCTTGGTTCCAAATTTTCACTGCTGCTTTTCGAGCAGAAAGAGATGTTTCTAACAAATGGCTAACCTCATTTGATTTCTCCATCATCGAGACGGCTTCTCGCCACTTTTGAGCGAGAAATACGATATTGTCATAAGTCCATTCCAGCCAATCGCTTGTTTCACACGTAATATCTAGCCAAATATTTTCAGTTGAGTAATCTATAATTCGTATGGCTATATCTAAATATTGCAGGGGACTTTTATAACGACGACATAGCCTTACAAATTTCTCGAAGTAAATTTCTTCTGCTGGAGCAATGTAGTCAGGAGTAAAACCAAAATTTAGTTTCCATTGGCTGATATTGTACCCTTGCCCCATCAATGAAAGTAGGAACTTCTCTGAGTATACCAGTTCCTCAAAATCTTCATTCCACCACTCAAGTCTTTGTGGTGAAACTAGAATACTATCACGTTCGGGATTAAATTCGATTTCATCGATATATTCTACTGGGAATAAATTTTCATTCACTAGGTTAATAAATTCAATTTCTCTATCTAGGTAAGCACTTGTTGGATGTGATTGTTTATTAATAGGTATGGTTGATTCTAACCATTTTTCTGGAAATAATCTTTGATACAGACTTAAGATATTTACTCGTTCGGAAAGATTTTCTAGGTAATTAATTGCTGTTATACAAGTAATAGGTATTTTGAATGAGTGTATGTTGCCAAGCATAATGAATCAGCCGCTACGAGTTATAGCGGCTATAGATTTGTGATTACAGTACAGGATATTTACTCGTAATAGCAGGTTGCTGTTTAAGACTTTGAGCAACTTTTTCGCTGTAAGTCTCCCAAGATTGACCGAGCTTGATAGCTTTATCTATCTCAGGTTGTAAGGTAATTAAACTTTCGAGATTAATTTGACTGTTTATCTCTAGAAGCTTTATCTGCCATCCTAACTTTAGTGCAGGATTTATTTCTTCAAAACTGCTTTTCAATTCTCTAAATTGACTTCCTTTAGTACCTGCTTTTTTTACTAAACGAATTGAAATTGTATCATCAGTTGTTTGTCGTTCAATTTCGGCATTAGCATACTCTGGAAAGTAGACGCTAATAGCTGTTTTGAGTGTATTGTCATCCTGGGCTATCGCCTCATCCAGAGAAATTTCTTGTCCTTCGATAATAGCAATGTACTTCATGGTAATTAAAATAGTGACAGTTGGTTGTTAGGTGCAAGTTTTTTATCTTTATCTTCAGGTAGGTTACGCTTTTGTACTTGTCTGGATTGTTCCTGTTGATTCTGAACTTTAGTCTGCTTTTCCATCCTTTGTTTGCAAATATTTAGCATTTCTGGGAGAGATTTTTCTAAATCATGTAGCCAGTTATTTATGATAGGCTGAGATTTAATCTCAGCTAGGGGAATTATCTTTATGATTGGAGGTGCATCTTGAATTCCAATTGAGACAATTGCTTTTTCAGAATTTTGTGTTAACTGAATTGTAATTATGGCGGTTTTGGTTAAAGTTATATCGCTAGATGAATCTTGACTTGTAACTTCAGTATTTCCTGATTCATCTAATGTTTTTTCTAAATTTAGACTGTCCTGAATATCAGGATTAAAATCTTTACTGCTATAGCTATTTTCAAAGTCAGTTGTATTCTCGTCAGGTGATGTTTGATTATTCATGATTAAGAGAGATTGGCTAATCTAAATAAGGTGCGGATAGTGATACCTGTCTTGTTAAAAGACTGCCATTTGTAGGCGCATTCGCCTGGTTTGTATTTAGGAGAAAGTTGGCTCCAGGTGTCCCATGCCTTAAATAAAATGGGACTAACACTATGAAGTGCCATCCCGACTTGAATCCACGAATTGTAATCATCTGCAAATCGAGGGTGGATGACTTCGAGTAGCACAAGTGCAGTCTGGATATTAGTTTCTATTGAGGGAATTAAATGAGCGTACCTGTCTACCCCATATCTGCGGTTATATTTTTCTTTGGGTAGGTTAAACTTTCTTGTTTTCTCCTGTTTGGCAAGCATTTGGGCAATTACCCAATCGGGAGCTATTTCTATTTGGCGTTCAGATGGACTACAGCCGGGAAGCCATCTGTAATTTCTACCTTCTGGATGAAAGGACGGGGGGAGGATTGAAGCTAGGTTTTTGCCTCGAAATTCCAGGTGTTCGTCCTTCCCAGTTTTGATTTTGCGAGATTTGACATCGCAAGCTTTTGATTTGGGAATGAGGTATAAGCGTTGGCTGCGATATTTCCTCCCAGAGGTAAATGCAATTGTGGGAGGGAGATATTTTTGAGCGCGATCGTGTAACAACTCCATAGGAGTTTCGCTGATGGGTGTTAGCTGGTTAAGTTCTTTTGGTTCTAGGTGTTCGTTAATTTGAATGATTTGTCGCCAGGATGTTTCCCCATCGCAGTCAATAGCTACTAAGTACCCTTGAGGATGATTGAAACCGCATACCAAGGCTACACCAGTGGGTGTGATAAATCTGTTATTTGTCCAAACTTTTAGCCGACGGCGGACGAGTTCAGTTTGTAGTTGTTTGGGAGAGTAAGTGTTTTTTTCCCATTCTTTCCCTAGAGGACGTTTACCAAAGGTAGGGACGATTCGCCATTCTTCGGGTAAGTTGTCAAGCGAAGATACCAAATGACGGATTTGGGCGTGCATGAATTCATGTGGCTAATTATTTCGATAATTCATGCACGAGTGCGTTAGTAACCGTAGTGGTTGGAAATTATGACTGTGGTGCTAATTGATGGCCAGCTTCAACTAGCTTAACGAGTGTATTGTGGTCAAACGCTTTAATACCAGATCCAAATTGTTGCCACTGCTGCCATTTCTCTTTTGAATAAATGTGGTTAGGGTCAAAGTTGTAGACTTGACAGAATTTATGAAAATCAGCATTCCAGTGAAATGTACAAATACCTGTTATGAAATAGTTAATTTGTTGCTCGTCCATGATTAATATTTCAGATAGAGATTATGTTTTAAGCTAACCTTTTGTTAAGTGCATTTTCGACTTGATAAGTCCCAAGAGTACAGTTTGCATTGCAAGGAAAGGTAGGAAATTCAAGATAGTTATTCATAGTTTTTGTTACCTTGCACAGTACCATTATCCCCTCCCTACCCTTATTTTTTTGATTGTGATAGTAGCTGATAACCTCAAACTCATTATTGCCAGCCTCAAATCTACTTCCTCTATATTGAGAGATAGCCTTGTTCCAATCTGGTTGCCAGAGCATGAGTGTATCTATTGCCATTGCTCTCACAGTTGGGTTATCTAATTTCATTAGGATATCTGGTAAGTAATGACATTGTTTGGCAATTACTTCTCGTGCGTAATTTATCAGCCAATACTCTGCTTCTCTTAAAAGAGCTTTTGATTCAAGATTTTGGCACACTTCATCGTAAACCTTAGACATTAAATATGCCCTTTGTTCAAAAACCATCCCATTAGTTCGCAGTTTTAAGTCGGATGGATAATTAATTATCAAATCAGCTAGTTCATCACTGATTTTGGGAAGAGAATATTTATTATATTGTTGGGTTTCAGGATGAGATATTTTGACCTGATATCCTAGATTAACAGCATAATTTATAATAAAATCAATATTGTTAGACTCAACAAAATCTCCTATTTGAAAATTTGTTTCCATAAGTAAATATGATGGTGCGTGAATAATTTGAAATCTTTTAGGGTTTGGATGTGAATCAGCTAATAGTTCGACGTACATCGCTTATTCTCAAAACTTTCATCAATCTTGTGCGTAAGCGATGTATGTGGTTGAATTACTAAAAAAATAATCCTACCCAAGCTGGATAGGATTATCTTAACTATTGATTAATAGTTCTTGTCTCTGTTGGATTGATTATTTCCTTTAGTAGAGATAGCCCAACTGATTTAAATAGTGCTTCGTTATCATCAGGGCAGCGTTGAATTGTTGTACAAGAAGAGCAGCCGTATTTACAAGGACAATTATCGACTAGAAACTTTGCCTTAATCAAGGCACTCTCTAAATACTTGATGAGGGTATCACACATACCTGTACCATGTTCACAAGTATCAAAGAAATAGCCAACTATCTTAGTATTAGACGGCACTTCTACTAACATGAAATCTATATCTCGACTGTTTGCTCCATGTTCGACAAGTGGTAAACTGAGTATAAGGTGATGAGCGAGAGTATGAACGCAAATTTGGGTTTCATTGCTTTCAAATAGTTGTTTCTCCTCATTGGTAATATATTTCTGTTTATTAAGTATCTCTTTTCTGTGATTTTTGACCACAACTGAAAAATATTTTCGTGCGTCAGCGTTAATTTCAACTCTGACGCAGAATGTATTGTAGTTAAGAGCAAGTGATTCTTCGTATTTATTTTCCTCCAAGAGTTCGACAAATTCTCGTTCAACCAGTTGGGTTTTACAAGCAGGACAAGTTTGTAAGTGTCCAGGTAAATTTAAATTGAAGTTGCGACATCTGTTACTACTGCAAGTCCATTTTTGTTCCAGCCTGTACAAGTTGTAGCCATAAATTTCTTCTTTGATTTTGGCTGAAACAGGTGTAAATCTAGCAGCCCCTTGGGGAATATTGATAATTTTGGCTTTCCCGATAATTTTAATTTCCTCGAAATTTAGGCTTCCTTCAGGACGACTAAATAAATTGGTTGCTTCAATTGGCTTGAGAATTGCTTTCCCTTCGCTTAAATTTAGCTCTTGTGATTTATACTGTACGGGGTTGCCATCAAAGTCTTGAGCAAGATATATAGCACCAGGGTAAACTTCTCTTAGTGCAGAAGATGCCGAACTTTCCTCAAACTCTTCTGCGCTATCTTGATTGATATAACTGATGTTTTGGTCAGTGTTGCCTCTAACTTTAATTTTTGAGTGGACATAACCGAGGTTTCGATTAGTTGTCAGTCTTTGATTGTAGCTGAATATCAGTTGATTTTCACCGATTAACTGTCGGGCGATCGCATCACCAGAACTACTAAAATGTCGGGCAATTTGAGCTTGTGTCGGCTTACTTTCTTTGCAACAAGCGAGAATATGCTGCTCCAAAGTTGTTTCATAATTGTGGTTAAAGTTGATAATTTCTGGAGGATCGGATAAAAGGCGTTCTGGGTAATTGGCGTAGTAAGAATCCATAATCGACCTTTTCGACGGAATAAACACCAATAGTCCTGCTTCCTGTCTCCCCGCACGTCCTGCCCTTTGGCGAAAGGCAAGAATTGAGCCGGGGTAACTATGTACGATAGTTGCATCAATACACCCAATATCTAGACCCGCCTCCAAAGCACTTGTAGATATAATGAACTTGACCTTCCCGCTTTGTATATCTGCAATAATTTTGTTACGCTGATTTGCCTTCATGCTCCCATAAAATGCTGAGATGCTTTCTCCCAGATGGGGCAGTTGCATCTCGATTAAAGCCTTACGTATGGCATTAGTTAAAACCTTAACCAGTTCTCTACTATCGCAGAAACAAATCCCGACTATGCCTTTACTTACGAGCATAGCTGCGACTTGGGCAGTTTGGTAAAATGTATTGTTCCGTGCTTTAAGGCTAATAAAAGTAATCTCCGAGCGTTTTGCCCCACTTTGCTCAATAATAGCAAGATTACTTTGGTCTTCTCGATTAGATATCTTCTGGGCAATTTCGCTGCTGTTACTAATTGTTGCAGAAGCGAAGATGTACTGTAATTTTGAAATATCATTGCCGACAGACTCTATCATAAGTTGAGTTCGCCGATTAAGTAGTGCAAAATGCGAACCAAATATGCCTTGATAAAAGTGCATTTCGTCACAGACAATGATTGAAAGTTTTCTGATTGTTTCTCTAAATCCCCAGTTTGAATTGAATTGAAAGTTGTTAAGTTCGTGGTTCCATACATCAGGAGTCACGCATAAAATTGAAGGTTGATTGCTGTAAAGTAGTTTGCGCTCTTGGGGAGGAATATCTCCATTAATATTGAGAATTTGGGGGCGAATATTTTCATCTAAGTGGCTAACAAAGGAACGTATTTTCTCTACCTGGTCAAATGCAAGTGCTTTCAAGTTAAAGAATATTAAAGCTGATTTACCTTTTAGACACTCATGAATGATTGGAATGAGAAAAGAGATACTTTTACCACTGCTGGTAGGAGTTTGGAGAATTATATCTTCTCCTTTTTTGTAAGCTTGCCATGCTTCAACCTGATGAGAGTATAGTTGGGTGATTCCTGACTTACTTAAGGCCAGTTTAACTAGAGGGTGAATATCATCCGGGATGGGATAAAGTTTAGCTTCTTGAGCAGGAATTACTTCGCAGCTTTGTAGCTTTCCAGAGCCGTCAAGTATAGCAGCTATCTCTTGGTAGAGAATGCTTTTACCTGTTGGTGCTTGGTTTAGAGGTAATAAGTTACCGCTATTGACTTCATGCTCCCAGTCAAAAATAATTTGGTTTAAACTACCCTTTTTAAAGTAAAGGTTTTTCTCAATGATGGCGGCGATATGGATAACACCATGTTCTTTGGAATAAACCTGCTTGTTTGCTTCTAACCATTCAGGTTGGTTCATAAAAAATTACCTACTTGCTGTTTTAGCAAATAGGCGTTAGTTAAAGTCGTAGTTTCTATTATCACGACTTTTTTATAGTAATTTATGATAGGGAATTACAGCTTCTAACAAGAAATTTAATTACATATTCTATTTGAGTAAATTTCAATATATCTAAATTAATTTAAAAAATAAAAAGTATTTGTTTAAATATAAAATAGTTGTATCTTAAAAGCATAAGCAGTAAAAAATATAATAATGCTGTTTAGTACTTTTATTTATGCTGCGGTCAGCGCTCGCAGCATAAATAAATTGCAACGCAGCAGTCAGCAATTATACATACTTACACCATAGCTGTAGCCATTTGGCGACAAGACTCGGCGCAACGACGACAAGATGCAGCACAGCGTTTACAATGGTCGCTATCGTGTTTTTCACATTCGCTAGCACAGCGATCGCAAGCTTCTGCACAGACTCCACATATTTGAGCATGGAGAGCAGAATTGCGCGACATGAAACGGGCGCAGAGAGCGCAGGTATCAGAACAGTCTCGGCATAGCTTAATACATTGAGCCATCATCTGTACCATATTGCTATTTAAGCAAGCATCGGCACAGTTTTCACAGTCGCGTAGGCAATTAAAGCAAGCCTCTATGCAAGTTTCAAGCAAGGATTGGTGAGATTGAGTTGTCGTCATAGTTAGACCTCCGATTTCAAGTTATCAATTTCACAAGAGGTTGTATTCGTACCTCTTCGCCCTTAAGTTAAAAAATTACTAATATGGTTGCCTCTGTCTCATGATATAAAGAATATTTATTACTAATTAGCTAGAACTATTTCATCCTAATTTCATTTAAGTATGTATAAGTAGTTTTGTAATTAAAACTTTAGTACAAATTTCTAACCTTTTATAACTGCTGCATGCCATAAACAAAATTAGATTTCATCCTGATTTCATTTTTGTCTGTCAAACTATATAGTGGCAACAGTGTATTCTAAATAATTAGTTATTTTGCAAATGTTTAATTTAACAAATAGATTTTTGTCATTAGCCTTAGTCGCGATCGCCTCTTTTAGCAGTAGCGTGTTGACTGCCTGTTCTACTACCACTTCCCAAAATCAAGCATCAAACCCTACTACCACCGCTACTGATACGAGTGACAAGCAACCGATGAATCACGACAGTGGGATGATGAATCATGGTGGTGGCATGAACCACAGCATGACAATGGATTTAGGTTCAGCCGATGCTAATTATGATTTACGCTTTATTGATGCGATGATTCCGCACCATCAAGGGGCGGTTGATATGGCAAAACAAGCACTGGAGAAATCAACACGTCCTGAAATCAAAAAGCTGGCTTCGGAAATCATTAAAGCTCAAGACCAAGAAATCGCCAAGCTAAAGCAATGGCGTAAAGCATGGTATCCCTCTGCAAGTAGTACCCCAGTAGCTTATGATGCGAAAACAGGTAAGACAGTCTCCATGCCTCACGAGCAGATGCAAGGCATGATGATGAATATGAATTTAGGATCTGCTGATCCTGAATTTGATTTGCGGTTTATCAATGCGATGATTCCACACCATGAAAGTGCGATCGCAATGGCTAAAGATGCATTGAGTAAGTCTCAGCGTCCTGAAATCAAGAAATTGGCTCTGAGTATTATTGATTCACAGCAAGCAGAGATCAACCAAATGAAGCAGTGGCGAAAAACTTGGTACAACAAGTAAATTCAGTCGTTTATGGGGGAGACCACATCAGTTGCTAATCTGTGACCAACTGCACAGAGCGTGTCTAAAAGTTGGCAGATTTGATGACACTTACTTCAACGTGGGAAAATCGTGAAACCCAGTGTTTCCACAACGTAGTGCTTCCTCTGCAAGCAAGTGGTTTTAAGTCCTACCGACATTGCTGCTTTAGTCGCGGCATCAGGGATGTAATCTTACAAGCTACCCATCACTAATTGTCAAAAGCAATATGGCTGTATAAGTTATTTGTTAATTGTGCGAAGTCCCCTTGTTAGGGTAGGTGAGAGTTTCCTAGCAGATTTTGATGAAATTTCTCTAAGTTTGGAATGCTCAAAACTCGATTTCATCCTGATTTCATCTCTACATGAAACACTAGTGTAAGAGTGCATTTCTCAAACCTAAAAGCACTTTTAACAGATCGCAATTCCTGATGCTTCCTACTCAAAAACCTAACAAGCGCAATGTCTAACTCAGAGCGTTCCCAAATACCTACAAAGATTTGTTGTGTGTCTAGCACATTCCTCAGTCTGCTGTTATTAGCAAGTCCCACACTTGTTATGGCTCATGCCGGACATGGAAACGAATTTCACCAAGAAAGTGAAGCTACTGGGACTAGTAATTCCATCCAGGTTGATGCTGACACAGCTAAACGACTAGGAATTAAAGTCGAGTCAGTCAAACGTCAGCAGTTAGCCATCGGCATTAAAACCACTGGGCAAATCGAAACTCTTCCCAGCCAAAAAGTAGAAGTTACTACGCCAATTCCAGGGGCGAAAGTGGTGGAATTATTGGTAGAACCTGGTGCATCAGTAAAGAAAGGTCAGCCTGTTGCTGTTGTAACTAGTCCAGACCTAGTAACATTGCGCGTAGAATCTCAGGAAAAATTAGCACAAGGTCAAGCTGATTTACAACAGGCCCAAGCAGACTTAAGACTAGCTCAACAGAATTACCAAAAATACCAACAAATAGCCACCTCGGAAATTGCCCAAGCACAAAGTCAAGTTGAATTTGCTCAAGAAAAGTACAGCAAAGACAAGCAGTTAGCTGATGATGGTGCTTTACCTCGTCGTAATGCTTTAGAGTCCCAAACTCAGTTAGCACAAGCAAAAGCCGAACTCACTAAAGCCAATAGTCAAAGAGAGGTGATTGAGGCAGA
This sequence comes from Anabaena sp. FACHB-83, assembly GCF_014697485.1. NCBI lineage: Bacteria > Bacillati > Cyanobacteriota > Cyanophyceae > Nostocales > Nostocaceae > Anabaena > Anabaena sp. FACHB-83. The sequence continues at coordinate 43,640 of NZ_JACJRY010000021.1, forward strand.
AAATCAACTCAAACGCGCTCAAGCAGCAGTTGAGTTAGCCAAGTCAAATATTAGTCGCAGTAATAATATTTATCAAACCCGACTTGCTCAATTGGGAACTCTTGCTAATGCTAAGGGATTGGTTATAGTAACTGCTCCTATCTCCGGCAAAGTGGCAGATCGAGAAGTTACCCTTGGTCAAACCTTTGAAGATGCTGGTGGCAAATTGATGACGATTGTCAACGACAGTCAGGTATTTGCTACAGCTAATATTTATGAAAAAGATTTAAGCAAGCTAAGAACTGGTCAAAGAATTAATTTACGAGTTGCTAGTCTACCTGAAAGTACATTTTCAGGACGAATTTCCCGGATTGGGACATCGGTAGAAGGAGAAACACGAGTTGTACCAGTACAAGCTCAAGTGAATAACTCAAGTGGTCAACTCAAACCCGGAATGTTTGCTCAACTGGAAGTTTTGACAAACCAAACGTCCTCTGCTGTTTTAGCTATTCCTACCTCAGCAGTGGTTGAGGCAAATGCTAAAAAATTCGTCTATTTGCAAAATGGTAATTCTTTTCAGTCCACTGAAGTAACTTTAGGGCAAACTTCTGGAGATATGGTTGAGGTCAAAAGTGGTTTGTTTGAGGGAGATATGATTGTGACTCAACGCGCACCACAACTTTATGCTCAATCATTGCGGGGTGGTAGCAAATCTGCAAGCGGAGACAAAAATGAAACACATACCAACACAGAAGTAACCCAAGCAAAAACAAACTTACCTATACCTTTGTGGCTATTGGGAACAGGAGGAGTAACACTTTTTGGTGTTGCTGCTTTTGCCGCAGGTAGTCTTTGGTCAAGTCGTCGCATACGTCAGCGTTTTGTATCAGTTGGTCATCCCGAATATGATGGCTTTAATTATGAAACTGAAACTCATATTGATAACCATAAAAAATCAACCACATCAAATTCTACTGCTGTCTTTGATCAACCAGACAATAACATTTAGTAATTTCAAATTTCAAATCTAAAATGCTCAATAACATCGTCAGGTGGGTGATTGACCGACGTTGGCTCGTTGTTTTAGCTACAGCGATCGCTGCATTGTGGACATTCTACGTCATTCCCCAAATGCCATTGGATGTGCTACCACCCTTTGCACCGCCCCAAGTAGAAATTCAAACCGAAGCACCGGGACTTGCGCCGGAAGAAGTTGAATCTTTAGTAACTTTACCCATCGAAAGTGCAATTAATGGTACACCAGGAGTAACCGCAGTTCGTTCATCCTCAGCAGCAGGAATTTCTGCTGTCAGGGTTATTTTTAACTGGGGGACAGAAATTTATCAAGCACGTCAGCTAGTTACTGAACGATTGCAACAAGCTGCAAGCAAGCTTCCCCCAGGAGTAGAAACGCCGCAAATTTCTCCCACTACTTCACCTGTTGGTTTAGTGGTTCAATACGCTTTTACAGTCGAATCAGAAAATAATAATTCTCAAGTCAAAATAGACTTGATGGGAGCTAGACGAATTGTTGATTGGCAAGTCACAAATCGTCTTTTAGCTGTTCCAGGTGTGAGCCAAGTAGTAGTTTTTGGTGGTGATGCTCGTCAATATCAAGTTTTAGTAGATCCAGCAAAATTAGCAGCTTTTAATGTTTCTTTAGAGCAAGTTACTAATGCCACAAAATCTGCTAATGGTAATGCACCGGGCGGTTATTTAATCACATCAGATAAAGAAACATTAATTCGAGGTATAGGACGCATTGAATCAATTGCAGATTTGCAAAAATCAACTATTACTGCACGTAACGGAGTACCTGTTAGACTGCAAGATGTAGCAGAAGTAAAAATTGGTGGCGCAATTAAACGGGGTGATGGCAGTTTCAATGGCAAACCAGCAATTATTTTAATGGTTAATAAACAGCCGCTTGCAGATACTCCTACTGTTTCCCGTGCAATAGAAGTGGCGATGAAAGAAATTCAAGCTGGTTTACCCCCAGAGATTAAAGTCACAACGACATTTCGCCAAGATAGTTATATTGATTCCTCAGTTCAAAATGTTAGTTCATCATTAATTCAAGGCAGCATCATTGCGGCAATAATTCTTATTCCCTTTTTAATGAATTGGCGGACTCTTGCCATATGTTTACTAGATTTTTTCTTAACTTTACTGTTTGGATTGCTAGCCCTTTCTTGGCTAGGTATAGGTCTGAATACAATGACTTTAGGAGGTTTAGCAGTAGCGATTGGTACGGCAATTGATGATGCTATTGTTTATGGAGAAAATACTTATAGAAGATTGCGAGAAAATAAAATTTCTGACAATCCATTACCGCCATTAGAAATTATTTTTGAAGGTTCAGCAGAAGTACGAGAATCATTGATTGGTGCAACTGTTATTGGCATTATTGTTTTTTCACCAATTTTTACTCTGCCGGGTGTAGAAGGAAGAATTTTTACACCAATGGGAATTTCTTATTTAGTCATAGTTGTTATTTCTAGTTTAGAATCACTGTTAGTCTCCCCTGCTTTATGTGCGATTTTATTACCTAATGTCAAAGTGACAAAAAGAGAACCTTGGTTGGCGAGATTATGTAAGACAATTTATAGTTACTGTCTCAACTTTTCTTTTCGGAATTCTTTACCAATCATTGGTGTTGCATTGGGTTTAACAGTAGCAGCGATCGCAGTTATTCCTTCATTCGGTAGAGCTTTTTTACCAGAGTTCCAAGAGCAAACGATGGTAAATACTTTAACTTTATATCCTGGTGTGTCTTTAGAAGCGACAACAAAAGCCGGTTATGTAGTGGAAGATGCGCTCAAAAATGACAACCGCTTCAAATTTATTCAAACACGAGCTGGACGTGCTGAGGGAGATGCAGATGCGGCAGGTGTGAATATTGCACACGTTGATATTGAACTCAGTGATGAGGGAATGAAAGACCGCGCGAAAACTTTAGAAAAGCTGCGTCAAGAGTTTGATAAGATACCAGGAGCAGCACCGAATGTAGGTGGATTCATCTCCCACCGCATGGATGAAGTTTTGTCTGGAGTCAGAAGTGCGATCGCAGTTAAAATTTTTGGTTCAGACTTAGCACAACTCCGTCAGATTGGGGAACAAGTAGAAGCCCAGATGAAAACGATTGACGGTGTTGTAGATTTATTGCTAGAACCACAAATTCCCATACCGCAAATTCAAATCAAATTTGATCGAGATGCAGCTAGCCGTTACGGTTTATCAGTCGGAGAAATTTCTAGCATTATTGAAACCGCACTCAACGGACAAGTTGTTTCTCAAGTTTTAGAAAACCAACAATCATTTGACCTTTTAGTGTGGTTAAAGCCGGAAGCACGACAAGATTTGTCCACCATTCGAGATTTATTAATTGATACGCCCAATGGACAGAAAATTCCTTTAGGGAATGTCGCAATAATTGACAACGGTACTGGCCCGAATACAATCAATCGTGAAAATGTTTCCCGTTTGATTGTAGTTTCAGCTAATGCTAAAGGTAGGGATTTACGCTCGATTGTCAATGAGATTGAAGCCAAAGTCAAAAGTAATGTCCAAGTACCTGCGGGTTATTTTATCCAATACGCAGGTCAATTTGAAGCAGAAGAACGCGCTACCCAAAATATCCTGGTGTTCAGTGCGATCGCATTTGTGGCAATTACAGTTCTCATGTATATTTCAGTGAAATCTATACCTTCTACCATCATGATTATGATTAATTTACCAATTGGTTTGGTAGGAGGTGTAATCGCGGTAGCTTTAACTGGAGGCGTGATTTCTGTTGCGTCTTTGGTTGGATTTGTTTCCTTGTTTGGCGTAGCAACTCGCAATGGTTTGTTATTAGTGGATAACTACAATAGTAAATTTGCCGAAGGAATGCCGTTAAAAGAAATCATTCTTAAAGGGTCAATGGAACGACTTAACGCTATTTTAATGACGGCTTTGACTTCTGCATTAGGTCTAGCACCAATGGTATTACAAGGTGGCCCAGGACAAGAACTTTTGCAACCACTTTCTATTGTTGTTTTTGGTGGATTGTTTACATCGACAGCGATAACTTTGGTTGTTTTACCTGCTTTGTATGCCAAGTTTGGTAAACATTTATTCCCCAAGAAAACGGAGGAAAGTAAAGAAAAAGACGAAAAATTTTTTATGCACATGTAGCTACTCAAAATGTCTGCACATATATACAGAGAGGAATAAACCAATGAAATCACTTAAATCTGGCTTGATAATTCTTGGAAGTGTGGGACTACTATTTTTAGGATCTTGCAGTAATGCTAATCAAGCAGCTAATACAGAAAATAGTCCAACTGCTTCTACCTTAACCACTCAAGTACCATCTGTTTCTGCCTCACCAGCAACTAAAACAGATAGCGAGCATGGTGCATCTCATGGAGGACAGGTTGTAGAGACAGGAAACTATCATTTAGAATTTGTGCCTGATAAGGAAGCAAATGGAACTCACATGGATTTATATTTACAAACAGGTGATAACCACGCCACAGTGCCTAATGCAAAAGTAACGGCTCAAGTGCAGCTACCTGATGGTCAACAAAAGACGATTCCTTTTACCTATGATGCTAAAGACAAACACTATACTGGTCTACTGAATGAAAAAGCATCTGGTCAGTATCAAGTGAAAATTACAGCAGATATTAAAGGTGAACAAGCAACCGGGCGTTTCAACTTTAATCGCTAACTAGTATTTATCATGCTTTGATTTCGACGCTGATTATTCTAGTTTTCGGAGCAATATCACCTTTAAAGCGTACATTTTACACACAAATCCTATTTTCATCAAAATGAAAAGTTTTTTGACTGCACTGGCTATCACTTCAACTCTTGCATTGACTCAAGGTTGTGCTTCACAAGTTAAATCTGGGGAAATTTCAGAGACTAATCCCACCAGCATAAGTAATGCGAATCCCCATACTGGTCACAATATGAAGGATTCTAAAAAACCAAAAGAAAAAGATAATCCTCATGACGGACATAATATGGGGGACTCCCATGATGAGCATTCTGGTCATTCCCAGTTAGAACCTGCGAACGCTACTGCAAAACTTATCCTTCCCAGCAAAATAACTCCTAACACTCCTGTTCCTATAGCGATTGAAATAAAAGACAAAAATGGTAAAGCCATTGCTAATTTTGACAAATTTCAAGAAGAACTAATGCACTTAATTGTCGTTAGTGATGATTTACAATCTTTCCAACATATTCATCCTGCATATAAAGGGAATGGACGCTTTGAAGTTCAAGTTTATTTTCCCTATCCTTCTAACTATACTCTTTTCAGTGATTACAAAGTAGCAGGAAAAGCAGAACAAGTTTCAGTTCTCAAAGCACCAGTTCCAGGTCAATCATCAGCTAAACCAAAAATTGATTTAGCTACTACTAAAACTTTTGATAACACTCAAGTTAATCTCAAGTTATCTCAATCCACCATTAAAGCTGGACAAGAGGTACATTTAATTTTTAATTTACAAGATGCTGCAAGTAAAAAACCACCCACAGATTTAAAACCTTATTTAGGAGAAAGGGGGCATTTAGTTATTCTTAAGCAATCATCACCGTTAACACAAGCAGACTATATCCATGCTCATGCTATGAAAAACACTCCAGATTATGAGGTTCATTTTATCACCCGTTTTCCAAAACAGGGAAAATATAAAATGTGGGGACAATTTAATCGAAACGGGAAAATTATTACTGCTGATTTTTGGGTAACCGTTATTTAAATACATTGATATATCCTAATTTCATCTTGATTTCATCTATACTTTGTATAATCTAAATAGAAACATGCTCCTCATGTTTACCCCCACCAAGCTTTTTATTCATGCCACTTTCAACATGAATAAAAAGCTTGATTTCTTATTAATTAAAAGATTTGTTATTTTATAAGTAATTTTATTAAATAGATTATTTTCCTGAGAAATTAAGTTACTTGCTACAAAAATTAATTATATTTTTTCACTAAATTAAAACTTAATTATTCAATTTCAAAACTAAATCCAGTAATTTACTTCTTTTGTTGTAATAGTATTCTTAAAATTAATAGTGCTATGCAGTTATTTCTAGCACTAGCTACTTGCGAATAAGCTTAAACACATTACTATAACCAAGTATTAGTTATAATTTTACCTATCATCTTTCGGCTAAAGTCGTTAGCAGTGACGTAAAGATTTCTTTAGATGAAGTTCAAGTTCCTTCATATTAATCTATTTGTAAATTTTAATGATAACTACTGAAATTTCATCTTGATTTCATTAGGACTTGTCATGCTAGTAGATAGAGTTAATATAGATCGTCAGCGAAAAATTACCAATAATTTTAACGTAATAAGGGCAACTTAACAGGCTACTTCTCGTGATTGATCAGAGTATCAATGGGGTAGTTAAATATAGCTTTGCCAAGTTTGATGTATCTATTAAGAACAGATTAACTCATAAATAATGCTCTGCTAGCTGATGTATTTGATTATTTTGGAGGTAAATATGAAGAGATCATTGATTTACGCTGTTGTGTTTACTCTGAGTAGCACAGCTATTATTTTTCCTAGCTATGCAAGTCCTAGAACAGACAATGGTAAGGTTCCCCATATTGATAGAAATACACAATTTCCCCCTACACGTTGGGGAAGTTTTAGACATACTTTCCAGTTACACGTTCCCCAAAATAGTAAAGCTGTTACTCAACTACTTATCAAAGTTCCAGACAATGTAACTATAAGTAATGACATTCAGGATATCGATGTTGTGGATGAAAAGGGACAGAAAATTAATACTAATGTATCTGTCAACGGTAAAACAATACTACTAGCTTTTGCTGAACCAGTTGCCCCTAATACTAAGTTTGATATTGATCTTAACAAAATAAAAAGACAAAATCTTGGTAATGGTTCTGTTTACAGTTTCTCAGTTAGAGAGGTTGGTATTGATGCAGAAATCTCTATAGGTGTTGCTTGGTTTCGTATTTACTAATCGAATCTTTTTCTAATAACAAATTAAGGAATTTCATGGAGATTTCATTTATGAATGTGAAACTGATAATAGGAACAAAATTTACGTAATTTTTGAGGAGAAACAAAATGAAAAGACTGATTTATCTGACTGCATTTACTTTAGCAGTGACATCTTTTTCAGTTCCTGCTGTATGGGCAAGTGGAAAACCAGGTGATTTTAGAGCTTCTCATCTGCTCAGAGGTGCTGCCATTCCTAATACTACTTATGTCACAGATGCTACTCATAAATTTGAAGTTCATGTACAAGGTAAACCTTTGGCAGAACTCGCAATTAATTTACCTGACGGAGTGAGAATTGATAAGGGAATTGAAGTTAAAAATCAATCAGGGGAGGAAATTTCTACGACAGTTTCTATTAATGGACAAAAAGCTACAGTAGCTTTTTCACAACCAATAGCTCCTGAAACAAAGCTCTCAGTTTTAATGAGAGGAGTCAATACTCAAGCGTATGAATCAGGCTATGGTGCAACTTGGCAGTACCAAGTTTATGCTAAAAAAGTTGGATTGACGCAAGAAATTCCACTTGGTCTAGCTCAGATTCAGACTTATCCTTGATCCAAATAATACAAACTAACCACTTACTCTTGGTATTGAGCCGAGATACGCGGCTCAATACCCTCTTCTGTTTGACTGGAGATTTAAATCTAGTTTAGAACGGCTTTGTTGCATGAAAGGAAAAAAGGACACACCAATCCGAAGTAAGGATAGGAATTAGTCTTCGACTTTATAAGAGTCGGGCTTACCTAACTGGATCATGCGGTTAAGCGCAGCACATTGCAGAAATAACTCGACAGCTTGGTTATCAAAAAAGCGTCGTCTTAACTTACCACCAAAGATGGTTTTGAGCCGAAAAATGGCAGTTTCAGATAAAGAACGGCGATGATATCCAGTTTCTTGTTTCCATTGCTTACGCCCGACTTGGTTCACCCGCAGCAGATTTTCATCTCTAGGGTGTGGCCGTGCTTTATTATTTGGTTGTTGAATTTTGGCGTTAGTGCGCGGTGGAATTACCGCTTTTGCCCCGCGTTGTGAAATGGTATCGTAACAATCTCTTGTGTCATATCCACCATCACCAGATACTTGCTCTATCGGTTGCTCAATCTGCTCCAATATGTCAGGTAGTACCTCGCAATCACCTACATCATTAGTAGTGACAACTGCGCCCAGGATTTCGCCACTTTCACAGTCAACTCCTAAATGCAATTTCCGCCATGTACGCCTTTTACTAACCCCATGTGTACGGACTTTCCATTCGCCTTCACCATATACTTTCACCCCAGTTGAATCTACCACTACATGGACTGCCTCATCTTTTGGCACTACAGGTAGTTTCACCGACAACTTATTTAATCGACGCGACAACGTGGAGTGGTCTGGTACTTGTAGCTCAACTCCCATGAGCATAAATAACGATTCCAAAAACCCTTCTGCCTGCCGTCCTGGTAAATGAAACACCGATTGAATTGTTCCCATTGTGGCGATTGCCACATCAGAATAATAATTCGATGCTCCCTTTTTACCCGTTTTCTGCTGGTTGCGCCACTGCTCGATTACCGTTTCATTTACCCAAAAGGTAATACTACCTCGTTGCTTGAGCGCAGCATCATAAGCGTTCCAATTCTTGACTTTGTACTGAGCTTTCGTTTTCATTTTTCAACGGCAGTGGGCAGAGTCCATAGGTCATAGGTAAAATTTACCATTTTACTTATTCATGCAACAATGCCGTTTAGAACTAGCAAATTGATATAAAGCATCAAATAAGAGCAGAAAAAAGCTCAACATTTTGGAGTAAATGTAGTGAAGAGATCGCATCAATGGATAACTTGTCTGAACTGAGAAACCGAATTTAACACAATCGCTAGCTGTTAGCATAGGTCAACTCCTAAATTAGAGATGGCCAGAAACAAGAATTCACCACCTATTTAGGTGGTGAATTCACATAGGTACTATGTACATCCAAAGTTGGAAGGTAGGAAGTTCTGCCCTTCTTATTTTACTAAGAAAACATCAGCTAAATTAAACCACATTAATCCAGAAATCAGCAGTAATAATTTTACCGTTGCGATTGAATTGTCCCCAAAGTTTATACTTTCCTGCTTGCGGAAAGCTAGTCATAAAATGAACCTGTCCAGTTGGAGTATTGTTGAGTGCGTGAGCATGGATGTAATCTGCTGCTGTTAATGAGCTTGACTGTCGCAGGATAACTAAATGTCCTTTTTCTCCCAAGTAAGGCTGCAAGTCTGTAAGCGGTTGATTGTTAGTAGCATCTTGTAATTTAAACATTAAAGTTACTTCTTGACCTGCTTTTACAGTGGGTTCAGAAAGAGCGAGATTGACTTGAGTATCATTGAAAATTTTACTACGCTTAATGTCAATTTCTGGAGCAGCAATAGTGATTCCTGGAACTTGTGTTTTTAATACTGAAATTTGTTCTGACTGACCAGCAGGTTTGTAGTCACTAAAGAATGTGTAACCACCTGCTTTTGGAAAACTAGCTTCTACTTGAAACTGACCATTATCTTTGTATGTGGGATGAAGATGGCTGAAAAACTGAAGATCGTCACTGACAATAATTAAGTGCATGAGCTTTTCTTGGAAATTGTCAAACTTGGCGATCGCCTTTCCTTCTAAATCTTGAACATCAATCAATAGCGAAATATTTTTATTTGGGGTGATGTTACTGGGAGCTTTGAGTTTTGCTTGAGTCAATGCTTTTTTCTCACCATGAATTGTGCTACTTGTTGAATGTTCTCCATGATGGCTCTCGCTCATTGAACGCTCCTCATGCTGATGTGTACTAACAGACATTGCTTTTTCTTCAGCTTTAGGTAATGATGAGCAAGCTTGAACTAGAACCAAAGTAGTAGTGATAGCGATCGCATTTAGAAATCTATTCATTGATTTTCTCCTTTTCGTAACGGATTAAGTTATTCAAAAGACTCAAGTTGAGTAGTAAGGCTATACGAGAAGCAAGAGTTTTGTTGATTAGAAATAGATAATTTCCTAATCTTGTCTTGGGCTATGCCTTGAAGATGACAAGTATTAAAATCAAAATCTTTAGTTGCCAAGGTGTTAATATTACACTGACAATTAGGCAAGCAATTGTCAATAAAACTGTTAATTCTGCTAATTCATCAGTAGAATTTTTAAACAGATAACTCACTCCTAAAGCAATCATTAGCGGAATCAGAAAAAGTAAGCCCATAGAAATTACGTCTTTTACTAAAAGCAAAAGGGCTTTTCTGAATTGAGTTTTGTCTACCATCAGTAATTAGCATTTCAATAATTATTGAGACTAGACAAAACTCAAAAACTAAATAGATAGCCAACATCAGCTATTGATTAATTATTTAATCTGTGTCTCAGATGCTTGAATTGCTATACTTACAAGTTTTGTGGTTGGTTTAGCTGAAAATGTGGTTATAGAATCGATAAATTTAATTGCTGTGGTAACAGTATTCACACAAACAGAACAAACTAGCTCAAGAATAGTAAATTGTATGCTCATAATGTTTAACCCTCATCGAACATGACTAATTTTTGAAGATCAGCGAGTGATTTATGAATCATCTACTCAACATAAAGTGAGTTTAAATTGTCTAGTTGAGTGGAGAGTCAAGAGAAAAAATCAAGAAATTTTTAGTTTTTTGATTTGAATTAATAAAAAATACGTTCATTTTTGAGTGAACGTATTGTTAAAAAATATTTTTTAGATCGACACTAGTTTTTAGTTAATGATGGGGCAAATTGTTGGATGATATGTTTCAGATTGAATTTTCCAGCCAGAAAGCATCCCTGACAAATCTTGTCTCAAAACAAGTAATTGCTGAATTTGATCATCAATAGCTTGTACCTTATCCTCAAGCTTGGTTTTTATATGTTCACACGGTAATTCTCCCTCATCATGAACATTCAAAAATTCTTTGATTTCGGATAAAGTTAAACCCAGACTTTGGGCGCGTTTAATAAAGTGCAGGCGAGCTAAAACATCAGTGTTAAATAATCTAAAACCACCTTCAGTTCTGCCTGATGATTTGAGTAGACCAAGCTCCTCATAGTAGCGAATGGTTTTAATCGGTACTCCACTTTCTTTAGCAACTACACCAATCTGTTTTGACTTTTCTTGAACTAGCATAATTACTTCTCTTAAATTTAATCGTCTACTTTATTCTAGATTCTCCAGTCAGATGGAGAGTCAAGTATCAACTCGATTAAAAATAATGGGGTAAAGTGAAAACCCCCTAAGCTCAAGCCAGGGGATGTACGCCAAGTTAAGAATTCTCGCTTATTTTCAACGGAGTATGTCAATTCCTGATTGTTTTGCTAACTTACTCTCTTGATTCCTTAACTTTGGTATACCTACAAACAGTAAGCGAATTTGGGTAATCACGATATACAGGATAGGTACTACAAACAAACTCAAGAAAGTTGCAACGAACATTCCACCAAAGACAGCCGTACCCAGAGATTGTCGGCTGGCCGAACCTGCTCCTGTAGCAACAACAAGCGGCCAAGTTCCCAATAGAGTAGAAATAGCAGTCATGATAATTGGTCGTAAGCGTTCTCCAGAAGCTTTTACGGCTGCTTTGGTAATTGAAAAACCTTGTTCGCGCAATTGGTTAGCAAATTCAACAATTAAAATTGCATTTTTACTAGCTAAACCAATTAACATCACTAAACCGACCTGACAATAAACATCGTTATACAAACCGCGCCATGATTGGGCTAACAATGCTCCTAAAACTGCTAAGGGAACTGATAATAAAATAATCAAAGGGTCAACAAAGTTATTGTATTGAGCAGCCAGCACTAAGAAAACAAAGAAAATTCCTAGACCAAAAATAATTGGTGCTTGACCACCAGATTCTAATTCTTCTAAAGTAATACCTGACCACTCATAGCTCATGTTTTTTGGTAAGACAGTAGCCGCTAAATTTTTCATAGCTTCTATTGCTTGTCCAGAGCTAAAACCAGGAGCAGCTGCACCGTTGATTTCTATTGAGCGATAGAGGTTATAGTGATTAATTGTTTGCGGCCCGGTGGTTGGTGTAACCTTCACCAAACTACTGAGGGAAATCATCTCACCCCGCCCAGAACGCACATATAATTGCCCAATATCTTCTGGGTTAGAGCGAAACTGTTGATCTGCTTGGACATAGACTCGGTATGTGCGACCAAAAGCGTTAAAGTCATTGACATAGCGTGAACCGATGAAAGTCTGCAAGGTGCTAAAAATATCTCTGACAGGGACTTGTAAGGCTTCGGCTTTTTCTCGATCTACTTCGATAAGTAATTGGGGTGCATTAGCGGTGTAGGTACTGAAGACTCCTTGCAGTCCTGGTGTTTGATTAGCTTTGCCGATTAAATCATGACTAATTTTGACTAAATTATTGATATCACTATTATTTCTGTCTCCTCTATCTTGCAACTGAAACACAAAACCACCGACACTCCCTAAACTTTGGATAGTCGGAGGATTTACCGCAAACACGGCTGCGTCTTTAATTGCTGACAATCCACCTCTAGCTTGATTTACAATTGCTGATGCAGTTTGTTCGGCTGTTTTTCGTACATCCCAAGATTTTAGCGGTGCAAATATCAAGCCTCGGTTGGGAGTATTACCACTAAAACCCACACCACCCATTGCAAAAGTACCTTGAATCTCTGGAATTTTCAGCAGTGTTTTTTCTGCTTGCTTCGCAACTTCACGGGTGTAGTTGAGTGAAGTGCCATCTGGCCCCTGCATTAAATTAATAAAATAACCTTGGTCTTCTTCTGGTAAAAATGCTGTCGGTACGCGCAGATAAAGCCAGCCTGTCCAAACCAAAGATGCAATAAACAGTACCACAACAACAATTTTAAAGTTGATCAGCAACCGGAGAATTTGTTGGTATCCTTTTTGCATCCAGTCAAGTAACCAATTAATCGCTCCAAAAATCCAGCCTAGTAAACCGCGTGGTTTTTGAGTTTTCCGCAACAACATAGCTGCCAGAGCTGGAGTTAAGGTAATAGCAATAAAAGTCGAAAGTACAATTGAGAAAACAATTGTCAGTGCAAATTGTTTATATAGTTGTCCCGTTGTTCCAGGGAAGAATCCCACAGGAATAAACATAGCCATGAGTACGAGAGATGTGGCAATGACCGCCCCAAACAGTTCTGTCATGGATTCACTAGCCGCGCGCCGGGGATTCATCCCTTTACTCTGGATAAAGCGGTTAATTTGTTCGACAATGATGATTGCATCGTCTACCACCATCCCCGACCCTAAAGTCAAACCAAACAAAGTCAAGCTGTTAAGTGAAAAATCGAAAACCTTTACAAAGGCAAACGTCCCAATTAAAGAAACCGGAATTGTAATTGCGGGAATGAGGGTAGTGCGCCAGTCTTGTAAGAAAACAAAAATTACTAAGACAACCAGCACAATTGATTCCAATAAATTTTTGACAACTTCCTGGCGAGACGCTTCAACAAATAGTGAAGAATCATAGGGAAATTCATATTTCAAACCAGGTGGAAAGTCCTTTGCAATTTGCTCCATTTCGGCTTTGACCGCATTGGCAATCTTTAAAGCATTGCTTCCAGGAATTTGCAGGATTTGATAGCCGACAGCAACGTGACCACTATAGCGAGCAAAGGAACTGTAATTTTCTGCCCCCAGTTCAGCACGACCAACATCTTTAAGCTTCACCAGTGTGCCATCTGTACCTGCTTTGATGACCATGTTTTCAAATTCGTCAGCTTCTTTTAACCGCCCTTGGGTTTGCAACTCAATTTGATACATTTGCCCATTGGGTGCAGGTGGTTGTCCTATACTTCCGATACCTAACTGTAAGTTTTGTTGGTGAAGGGCGTTAATTACGTCCTCAGTGGTAAGTTTACGATTAGCAAGCTGAGTCGGGTCAAGCCACAACCGCATCGCATAGCGGCGATCGCCAAAAGTTGCAATATTACCTACACCTTTGATGCGTCTGAGGCGGTCTAAAACGTAAAGGTCGGCGTAGTTACTAATAAAAGTGTCATCATACTTATCGCCTTCACTATATAAAGCCATCGCTAAGACAATGCCACTGGATTGCTTAGTAACAGAAACTCCTGTTTGTCGGACAACTTCTGGCAGTTTTGGTTCTGCCAGCAAGACGCGATTCTGCACATCAGCCGCCGCAGTATCAATGTCATAGCCTTGGTCAAAAGTGACGATGATGTTGCTAGTACCGTCACTGCTGCTAGTTGAGGTGATATATTTTAAGCCTTCGACACCATTAATTTGGCGTTCTAAAACTGTTGTGACTGTATCTTCTACAACTTGCGCGCTAGCACCAATATAATTAGCGGTGACATTAATTTGTACGGGGCTGATATCTGGGTACTGCTCTACTGGTAGTAGCGGAATGCTGATTATGCCTACCATGAGCATTACTAAAGCGCAGGCGATCGCAAATACAGGTCGCTTAATAAAAAAATTCGCAAACATAAACTTATTTTTTTCTGGTAAAAATCTTGATTTAACTAAGGTTCAGGAATAATAGGAGCGCCATCTCTTAAGTTGAGTAAACCGGAAACAACAATTTTCTCGCCTGCGGTTAACCCTTTCAGCACTTGATACTGATTACCCTGGATACTACCTAGCTCTACGGGTTTGAGTCTTGCTACTAGCTGTTTTTCTTTGGGGGATGATTCGGCTACATAAACAAAGGTTTCCGCACCCAAACGGATAACAGTTGTTGTAGGAATTAATACTCCTGGGCGTTTGTCCCAAATCACTTTAGCTTTCACGAATTGGTCGGCTCGCAACTGTCTGCGAGAATTATCAAACAGTGATTTGACTAAGACTGACTGAGTATCGTTGGCTGTGTTGGGAGCTATAAAAAATATGCGACTGCTACCGAGATTTTTACCCCGTTCGTCAATTAACTGTAATGTCATTCCAGGACGCAATCGGGTTGCTTGCTGAACTGGTACGGAGATATTGACTTCTAGAGTTTGATTTTCGGTAATAGTTGCCAATTGAGTAGAGGTATCAACAAAATCACCGATTTTGATGGGGATGTCACCCACTTTGCCAGCAAAAGGAGCAGTAATTTTGTAGTATTTCAATTGGACTTGTTGTTGTTTGGTAGCTGCTTGAGCTTGCTGTACAGCTTTTTCGGCTTGAGAGATAGCAGCTTTTTGGGCTTGAATTTGGGCATCAATTGTACTCAAACTAGCTTTAGCTGTAGCTAGTTTGTTAGCGTATTGATCCTGAGTTTGGCGAGGTATAGCACCTTCCGCAGCCAAGTAAGAGTACCTTTGATAGTCCAACTCGTTTAGCTTGACATCAGCTTGCTTAGATAAACGTTCAGCTTCTATAGATTTGAGAGTCGCTTTGGCATTTTCGAGTTGCGATCGCGCCGCCATTGCAGCTGCATCCACACCGCTAACTGCTGCTTTTTGTTCTTCTGCATCTATTTGTAGAATTGGTGTACCTGCTTTTACTTCATCGCCGGATCTGACAAAAATCTGACTGATTTGTCCTTGAATTCTGGGACGCAGAATGACTGAACGACGCGATTGGAGGTTAGCAATAAAATTTGAACTTTGTTCAATTGTGCTGGCTTTTAAGGAAGATAATTTTACTTGTACACCAGGAGGCGCAGCAGCAGTAGCTACTGGGGGTTTTTGACTGGGAGTTAGTATACGCCAAACTGCAATTCCTCCACCTGCTAATAGTAGAGTGAGCAATAGCCAAAGCCAAGGTCGCTGCGATCGCGGTGATGGTGATTCATCTGTTAAATCATCGTCATTTGGAATGAGAATCTGATTTTCCAAATCATTGTCTGAATCTAGAATAGTCGTTTGGTTTTCCAAAGGGTTCATGTTTGAGCAATTTCCTATAATTTCAATTGAGTCGAAATAATTCCTAATTGATAAATTTTTTATCAACAGTTAGCTTTTGCGAACTGTTGATATATGTTTGAAAACCTCTAGATGGATGGATAACCAACAGAGGCGAGTGCTTCTTTAATCGCCGTCTCTGATGCTTGAGTTTCTACACTGATAGTTTTGGTTTTTGTATCAGCTTTTACAGTGGCAGCAGCATCAACTTTTTGAATTGCTGTGTTGATAGTATTTACACAAGCTGAACAAGCTAATTTAGGGATAGTAAGTTGTAGTGTCATCTCTAAAAACTCCTGATTTTTTTACTACTAAAGCGTGGTTTGTTTGAGTAAGTTTTTAATTTTTTACTCAACCTGGAATTAGCTTAAATTCTCCATCTGCCTGGAGAGTCAAGAGGAAAAATAAAAAAATAACTACAGATAAAAATAGATGCACACAGATAAATCATCACTGTTTATCTGTGTGCATCTGTGGTTTTATATAAAATTGGAATTTTTGTTCTTGTAATTAGTGAAAAGCTTTTGAAAGTATTAATTTTAGTAAAATTAAAAGTGTATAAGCAGCAATAAAACAACTTAATTCTTGAGAATTGCTGTAGCTACCATCAACCCCCATACAACACCAAAGCGAATTCTGGTTGCGCGATAAACCGCAAAATTTGCATCTTCAAGCAAGCGGTGAAATTCATTTTGGGTATAACACTGCTGATGAGCCGGATCGAAACCTTTAAGGATAATGTCACATATTTTACAAAGTAAATAATCTCTACACCAATCCAGGATAATAACTTTACCATCAGGCTTCAGGACTCGTCTCATCTCCTTTAATGCAGCAAGTGGATCGTCAAAGTAGTGAAACGCATTGGCAGACACAATCACATCAAAACTATCATTGTCAAATGGCAAATTTGATGCACTCGCAATCTGGAATGATACTTGAGGATAAGCACTACATTTCTGTTTGGCGATCGCCAGCATTTTATCTGAAATGTCTATCCCAACAATTTGTTGTGATGAATATTCAGCTAGCAGTAAACGTTCAAACTCACCAGTACCACAGGCAACATCAAGTATAGTATCTGTTGGTGATATCTCTGCCCATTTTTTGAGGAAAGATAGTGTATTAGTTATATAACTTTTCCAACGTAAATCGTAAACACCCGCTAACTGGTCGTACTGTTTGCGAACTATAGTTTCACTCATATTATTTTTTGTAATATTTATTCATGTTCAATAATTGGACAAATTGTTGAATGATCATTATCAAGCTTTATTTCCCAACCAGATAGCAATCCTGATAATTCTTGTCTCAAAATCAGTAATTGCTGAATTTGTTCATCAATAGCTTTTACTTTATCTTCTAGTTTAGTTTTGATATGCTCGCAAGGTAATTCTCCACTATCATGAATATTTAAAAAGTCCTTAATTTCTGACAAGCTTAATCCTAAGCTTTGAGCGCGTTTAATAAAGTGCAGTCTTTCTAAAACATCAGAGTTAAATAATCTAAATCCGCCTTCTGTTCTTCCGGATGATTTGAGTAGATCAAGTTCTTCATAGTAGCGAATAGTTTTAATTGGTACGCCGCTTTCTTTGGCAACTACACCAATCTGTTTTGCTTGTGCTGGAGCTAACATACTTACCAAACTTCAGTGAAATATGATTACTGAATCATATCCTAAACTCTCCATCTAACTGGAGAGTCAAGGATAAAAAATATCATTTTTGAAAAAACTGCTCTCTAATGATTTGGGCTTCTCTGGCTTATACAAGTTAAAAGCCAGAGTTTAATCTAGCCATTGGAGCGATCGCGGCTGAAACTTCAATTCCTGCTTGGCTTTGAGATTAGATGCCCCTCGCAGTTGAGTGGCATAGGAAACTGCATCTGCTCCTTGAGTTTTGAGTGTGTCTTCAACGGATACCCTTACAGGTGGCTTTGCACCTAACCAATCAGCATAGGCAGATAGCCATATTCGCAATTCTAAAGGGCGATCGTCAACGATGTTATAAACCCCTGGTTTACCTTGCTCAACAGCCGCAACAGTGGCAGTAGCAGCATCTTCAACGTGTATCCATGACCAAACACCCTGTCCGTCATCAACAATGGGAAATTGCTGTTGTCGCACAAGATTTGCCATATCTCCGTCTGATGCGTACCAAGTTCCTGAACCATAGAGAAAACCATAACGCAGGACAACACCTTCTAAAGTATTTGCAGACAAGAGGCGATGTTCTATATTTGCATACATCCGTGTTCCTGCTGCTATGGCAGGTGTGCTATCAAAGGCAAAGGGCGTTTCTTCATCGGCTAAACCTACACCTGGAGCATACCAAAATGCGCTGGACTGGAGAAGATAACGCCGGACTCCTGCTGCTTGCGCCGCCATTTGCAGATTTGCACCTCCTTCTCTGCGGGTGCGATGGTCTAGGGCAGTTGCAGCACTCATTGACTCAGGAGTATAGTTTTTGGGTAAAGCAGTGAGTAGGTCAATGACAACTTCAGGCTGAATATGGCTAAGGGTAGTATGAACAGCATCAGCATCAAAGATATCAATGATTTCGGATTTTGCTCCCTGCTGAGTAAGAAAATTGGCGTTTTGGGGGGAACGAGTCAAGCCAGTTACATCATATCCAGCTTGAATTAATTGTGTGATGAGTGGACGACCGATCGCACCGGTAGCTCCAGCAATTAATACTTTCATAGTCATCTCTGAATTAGAATACGTTGAATTAAACGAGATGAAAAATTAATTTGTGATACCCAATTCATCTAAAGTTGTAGATAATAAGATATCAAGAATAATTAACCGCAGATAGAAGCAGATGAGCGCAGAGAAAGACGGATAATTAAACCCATTAACGTGGTCGCCAAGCAATGTTGCCAGAACCGTACTGAATGACCATTAGTAACCCACCGATGATGCACAGATTTTTCATGAACATGATCTGCTCAATTGGGTTAGCAAAGTTGCTATGGAAAATAAAGGTAGCGATGAAGGTGAATATGGCTAAGGCCGCAGCTCCTAAGCGTGCATAAAAACCCAGGAGTAAAGACAGTCCAGCCGAAAGTTCTAGGGCGATCGCTGCTGGTAAAAATAGCCAGGTGAATGGCATCCCATAGGCTGCCATGTATGCTTGTGTATCAGCTGGGTGAAGAATTTTATTAAACCCTGACCACAGGAATAAGCCAGATAAAAGAATGCGGGCAATCAATGGCAAATAATTGCGAGTTGCATGAAGTCCAGTATTGTATGGTTTTTGTGGTTGTAAATTTGTGGCTTGGGTAGTCGAGCGCAAATGATCACCTTTCATAAAAATTCTCCTATTTTTTCAAAAATGTGTGCTAAATATTCCCCTGCTCCACTGTTAGACCAATCTCCTGGCCGTAAGATAATTCCAATGTGTGACCATCTGGGTCTCGCAAGAATGCCCAATATCCGACCGGATACCCAGAATCTTTGGGTTCGTCAACCAGTACCCCCGCTTGACGAGCCTGATCACACAAAACATCCATTGCTTCACGACTCTTACAGCCAATTCCCAGATGTGCTAATGGCGAGAGAACAGGATGTATTGACTTAGTTTCAATGAGAACAATTGCAAATGGGCGAGTATGGTCTGTTAGCCAAGCAACCACAACTTCTGTGTCAGTATCAATGCGACGATGAACCACTTGCATTTGTGCGTAGGTAGCGTAAAACTCAATACTTTGTTCAATATTTGAGACAGGCAGAGCAATATGCGTAAGTCCAATATCAATCATTTTCGATTCCTTAGAAAGTTAACGAATGAATCCTGTCCCCTAAACTGACTTCAAGGACAGCTTGACAAAAAGCATACATATCTCCGAACTAGGCATTCACTAAGCTAGACGAGATAGGCAATCCAGTTGTGACAGCAGGGGCAAAATTCACCTGCTTTCACCATGCTCAGGAGAAACTAATTTGAGTAGAAGTAGTTTTTTCACTATCATCTGTGGCTTGGACTGAAATTGCACCACGAAACATATTCATCCCGCAGGTGAAAGCATACTCGCCTGGTTTTTCGGGTGTAAACTCAATTGAGGTTAATTGATTGACTGGTAAATCAGCAGCAATACCAAAATCAGGAATTAGCACTTTCGCAAGGCAATTACTGGGATTTTCGCGCAGAAAGTTGAGTTGTACTCTTTGCCCCGCTTGGACAACAACATGATTCGGTGCATATCCCTTATCTACATTGATGGTGGTTTTCTGAATTCTTTGCTCTACAGTTGTTTCATGCTCATCGATTGAACTGAAGGATTTGGGTTGTGGTTCTTTCATCGTTTTTTCTTCCTTTATGACTGTTGATTGAATGTCTGAAGCTTCGGCTTGAATTTCACCACGAAACATATTCATGCCACAGGTGAAGAGATAAGTTCCAGCTTGTTTGGGTGTAAATTCCACAGTGGTTACTTGATTTAGCGGTAAATCTGCGGCAATGTAAAAATCTGGAATCACAACTTGTTCTAAGCAACTGCTGGGATCTTTGCGTTCAAATTTCAGCCTTACTGGTTTCCCTACTTGCACCACAATTCGACTAGGATCATATCCCCCATCAACAATGACGGTTACTTCTTGGACATTTCCACCTGTTGCCACTGCTTTCTGAGACTTAGGTTTACTCAGCAAGAACCACCAAAGTTGTAGGCCAAGTAGTCCCAATCCGCCGAGGGTGACGGCTATCTTATTCTCTAATGGCTGTTCAATACGTTGAAATTGATTAGTTTGAACTGTTGCAGATGAGTGTGTATCGTGAGATTTTTGTGCTGCTGCTTCACCAGATGCAATTGATAATACAATTCCTAAACTGGCTATACTACCGATGAGTGCTGTTTTGTTTACCATTGAAAAACCTCCTACATGGATATAATTCGTGGTTCGTAATACTTCTCTACGTTCGCGTAGCGTGTCGGAGACAGACGCTCCGCGTAGCTTGCTTCCACGGAGTGGTACGGCTGCGCTCAGTACAAGTTCGTAATTAAGAAAGTCAGCTATGGTCTGAGTTTTAGGGATTGAAAGAGAATTGGTGTAAATTATTAGCTACACTAGCGTTCCTGAAATCACTCCCAACAGAAATCCAAATCCTGCTAAAGTCCCGAAAAATATGGTTTGATTGAGCATTGTTATTTCCTCTATGCAAGTGTTTTAGGTTGGAAGTTGCGTAAACGCAGCGCATTAGTGACTACGGAAACTGAACTAAATGCCATTGCTGCACCGGCGATGATGGGGTTGAGTAACCAACCGAAGATGGGGAAGAGAATTCCGGCGGCGATAGGAATACCAGCAACGTTGTAAATGAAGGCGAAGAATAGGTTTTGGCGAATGTTGCGAATTGTAGCGCGGCTGAGTTGAATGGCTGTAACTATGCCTTGCAAATCACCAGAGATTAAGGTGATATCACTAGCGGCGATCGCCACATCTGTACCTGTACCAATTGCAATTCCCACATCGGCTTGAGCTAAGGCTGGTGCATCATTGATACCATCACCAACCATCGCCACAATTTTGCCTTCTGCTTGTAATGCTTGTACTGTCGCGGCTTTTTGGTCGGGACGCACTTCTGCCAAGACTCTTTTGATACCAACTTCACGGGCAATACTTTCTGCGGTGCGGCGGTTATCACCTGTGAGCATCACAACTTCTAAACCAAGTTTTTGTAATGCTCTCACAGCCTGGGTGGAAGTAGGTTTAATGGCATCAGCAATCCCCATCAATCCTTGTATTTTGCCGTCAACTGCCAACCAAACTGCTGTTTTACCCAGGTATTCTAAGCGTTCTTTGTCTTGTTGCAAGGTTTGGGTGTAAATGCCTAACTCTTCCATCCAGCGTTGTGTACCAATTTGCACAAGACGGTTAGAAACGATACCTTGGACACCGCTACCTGCGATCGCTTCAAAATCTCTGACATCTGCTAATGGTACTTGCTGAAATTCGGCGTATCTAACAACTGCTTCTGCCAAGGGATGTTCGGAGTTGCGTTCTAAGGATGCGGCTAGTTGTATCAGCTTCATTTCGTTGCCGTTACGTGTACCGTCAACTGTGAGAAAATCTGTAACTGTGGGTTTACCTTGGGTAATTGTGCCTGTTTTGTCCAAGACAATTGTTTGAATCTGGTGTGCTATTTCTAAGCTTTCCGCACCTTTAATTAAGATGCCGTTTTCTGCACCTTTACCTGTACCTACCATCACAGAAGTCGGTGTAGCTAAACCCAATGCACAAGGACAAGCGATGATTAATACCCCAACTGTGGTAA
Organism: Anabaena sp. FACHB-83; assembly: GCF_014697485.1. Taxonomy (NCBI): domain Bacteria; kingdom Bacillati; phylum Cyanobacteriota; class Cyanophyceae; order Nostocales; family Nostocaceae; genus Anabaena; species Anabaena sp. FACHB-83. The sequence goes on from NZ_JACJRY010000021.1 coordinate 65,807, forward strand.
TCAACGCCAGGGTGACATTGCCCATGATGTTGTACCAGATGATAAAGGTAAGAATGGCGATCGCAATTACCGCCGGCACAAACCACCCAGTAACTTGGTCTGCTAGTCTTTGAATGGGGGCTTTTGAGCCTTGAGCTTGCTGCACTAGTTGGACAATCTGCGCCAGTACGGTATCTTTACCAACTCTTGTCGCTCGAAATTTAAAACTTCCAGTTTTGTTGATAGTAGCTCCGATGACTTCATCCCCTGGTTGCTTCTTCACGGGTACACTTTCCCCAGTCACCATCGCTTCATCAACTGTCGATGTCCCGTCAACTACTTCGCCATCAACGGGAATCTTTTCCCCAGGACGAACCAACACTACATCACCAATTTCTACTTCCTCAATCGGTACATCTATTTCTCGTCCATTGCGAATCAACCGAGCAGTTTTCGCTTGTAAACCAATCAACTTACGGATAGCTTCTGAGGTTTGTCCTTTGGCGCGGTTTTCAAATAGTCGCCCTAGTAAAATCAAGGTAATGACGACAGCACAAGTTTCATAATACACATCTGGCATCAATCCCTGAGCAATGAAAAACCCAGGAAATATGGTGGCAAATAGGGAATAAAAATATGCTGCACTTGTACCTAAAGCAATTAAGGTATCCATTGTCGCGGCATGACGCTTAAAAGCTTTCCAGGTATTAACGTAAAAGGAGTAACCACACCAAAACTGTACAGGAGTTGTGAGGACTAATTGCACCCAAGGATTATGCAACCATGTGGGAATAAAAGGTAGGTTTAACCCTGTCATCATTGGTAGTGAGCCAATCACCAGCACTATGCTAATGATGCCCCCTACTGTTACTTTTTGTTGTAAATCGCGGGACTCTTTCAGGCGATATCTTTTCTCTTCATCATCTTCTCCCGCCATCAGATTTTGTTCTTGGAGGGGATAGGCAGAATAACCTGCTGCATCTACCGCCTCTTGTATAGCTTGTAAATCTGTTGTTCTGGGGTCATAATCAACTGTTGCCTGTTCTGCCCCAAAGTTCACGCTACATTCATTTACACCAGGGACAGAACTAATCGCATCTTCAATACTTCTGGCGCAGGAAGCGCAACTCATACCGCGTAGTTTAAGTGTGGCATTTTCCATTTCAAAGCTCCAATTATCAAGTCGTGTTCAAGACTGATTTCATCTTGAATGCTCCAGTGAACTGGAGTGTCAAGGGGGTAGAAGAAAAAAATTGGAACTACGCAAAAAGTCCTTTCTCAACTAGCTTTGCAGCTATTTCCCATACATTAACTGAACTGGGGAAAAATTTCTGTTCAAGTCTCTTGACTCTCCAGTGAACTAGATATTTGAAGATAAACTCCAGCAAACAATAACCAGCTTGAACTAAAGTTCGGAAAGCTTTTGGAATGCGCTATTGGCAAAATTTGCCTATGGTTGTACCATTTCAGCGGTTCTGGCATAGTTCAGCGTCGGACTTGTAATTCACTGGACTAACAGCTATGAGCATCATCCATTTACCCTCAACAAAAACCACTGTTTCAAAATCTCCCACTGTTTCAACCTTAATTCGTCCCCCTTCACCTTCTCTGTTAATTGCTTTCTTTAATGGAGCCGTACTGCCTATTCAAGCAGCAATTAATGCTCAGTTAGCTCGGTCAATAGGTTCTTTCCCTCTAGCTGGAGATATTTCCTACTTCGTAGGCACTATCGTTCTCGTAAGTCTTCTATTAACTGGCAAATTCGGACGACCAAATTGGTCTGCGTTACCCAAAGCACCTTGGTGGGCTTTTTGTGGCGGATTGGTGGGTGCTTGGTACATAACCTCAAGTGCATACTTGACAACTAACTTGGGAACTACGCTCACAATTGCGTTGATTGTCAGTGGTCAATCTTTCATGGGGATGCTGGTAGATCATTTTGGATGGCTCTCAGTGCAGCCTCGTCGTCTTACGCCTAACCGACGCATTGCTGGAGCATTATTACTCTTAGCCGTTTTTTTTCTCACTTTGAAATAAGAGTTTTTAGTTTGGAGTATTAGTATGGAAATTTTGCTAGCGATCGCTGGTGCTGGTTCTGCTGGCGGACTGCTTGCTTATGGTAGTGCTGCTAATGTTCGATTAATGCAAGTAATTCGTTCCGCGATCGGTGCTGCTACTGTTAATTTCACTATTGGATTTACAACTTTAGCACTACTGATGGTGCTGGGAGTCATCGGCCCGCTATCCCTCAACCAATTGTCTCAAGCTCCTTGGTGGGCTTTCTTTGGCGGTGCTTTGGGAGCAACTTACGTAACGCTCAATACTCTCAGCATTCCTAAATTAGGTTTGACAAACACAACAATGGCTGTAGCATTTGGACAGATGCTGATGTCACTGATCATTGACCAGTTTGGTTTATTTGGGGTTATGAGTCATATCGTCAGTGCGCCCAGATTATTAGGAACTGGGCTTTTATTAGCCGCAGTTATACTTACACAATTAGATGCTAAACACAACAGATAACTGACCAATGATATATCTGAATATCTGCAATAATTCAATCCATCATAGTTGAGATTTTCTTTGTTCATGATTACTGAAGGATTTTATCGTCGTCCCTTACCTCCTCCTAGTATTTCTTTTGCTTCCCCTGATGGACGACAAATCTTTCAAGAAGCGATCGCATTAGGGGGTATGGAGGGTTATTTTCCGCTGGCTGAACAATTCCATACTCAATCAGAGCCAGCTTTTTGCGGGTTAGGTACTTTAGTCATGGTTCTCAACGCCTTATCCATTGATCCTGGGCGAATTTGGAAAGGTGTATGGAGATGGTACGGTGAAGAATTTCTCGAATGTTGTCAACCACTGAGTGCAGTTAAAAATCAAGGTATTACTTTTGACGAATTTGTCTGTTTAGCACGTTGTAATGGAGCTAAAGTACAACCCTATCGTTACGACCAAAGCAACCTACAGGAGTTCCGAGAATCTGTTAAGCAAGCCACTTTTCTACCTCAAGGTTTACATTTAGTTGTTGGCTATTCACGACAAGTTGTAGGACAAACTGGGGATGGACACTTTTCACCAGTGGGAGGATACCATCCGGAACGTGACCTTGTGTTGCTTTTAGATGTAGCTCGTTTTAAATACCCACCTCACTGGATTCCCCTAACTGTTTTATGGGATGCTCTACAACCCATTGATACTGCAACTGGTAAGTGTCGTGGCTATATCCTTATTTCTAATAAGAATATTTCCAATCAAAACTTTTTTCATGTAGGAATTGATATACATCAATGGGCGAAAGTTGCGCCTTATTTTAAGGATATTGCACCAACTTTATTGGCTCAACAACAGCCAGATTCATTATTTTCATTGCTGGATACGATATTAATAAATTTGCCACCAGAGTTAACTTCTGTTCTCTGCATTACTGGAGATAATCTATCAAATGAATTGTTCGAGATATGGTGCTGTTTATTGGAAGAAATTAAATCGCATCCTTTATGGACAGTTGCTCAAGAAGTACTGTTGACTAGAAATTGCTCAGAAACTTCTGTTACAGGAAAATGGCAACTCCAAGAGAAAAACTTAGCTCATTTGCTAACAATGTTTCTTTTATCTTGTCCAGAGGAAATTTATCAACCGCTAAATGAGCATTTGCGTTCTCAGATTTATCAACTCCGAGAAGTTGATAGGCTGCCACCACTGATGCGTCAGGAAGTAGTTAGCTTAAAAGAACAAATGTTAGCTTTACAGAATTTATTTCAAACATTATCAAATTAAATGTACAACAGTTTGCATATTTGTGTAATATGTGTAGAGACCTTACGTATAAGGTCTCTGCATTTCTTCCTGTTTAAGTTTTTTCTCTTTTAGATGAGTGTATCTTCATACAGAATTGGTATTACCTCTGCCTTTCTGTTTCTGTTTGTTATAAACTAGATTTTTTTGATAATAAAGTCTACATCACTTGAAATACTCTGTGATGAGTTAGGTTTAGCATAGTGATGTTGTGCAAGCCAAGCACGAACTTCCTCTTCAGATAACGCATGGAAACGATTTCCGATCAGTGAATCATCAATAATCCACCAGATATTTCCCATGCGATCGCTTGTCTGCCAAATAAAAGGAGTTGAACTATCCATCAAAGCTAGAGCGATCGCCCTAGCCGCATGATTCAAAGGTTGGCTGACTTCTTGAAATTGAAGTCTAAATCCATCAGAAATATCTGAGGGTGTCCATTTTTGTTTTTGGTAAGTTTGAAAATCATCAAAAAATTTACTGGGTATTATTCTCATAACTAATCTCCGTAGAACTAAATATTCAACTTAGGCTTTGCTTTACCATCTATGTTTGTTAGCAGTTAAAGTTTTTTGATAATAAAGTTGCTCAATCCAAATTAAAACTTCCTGTTCCGAACCCAAAGAAGCAGATTTACCTGTTGCTGGATCATAGGCAAACCACCAGATATTACCTTGGCGGTCGTGCCGTTCCCAAACTTCTGGTTCTGGTTCTTTATAGAGGAAGTCAACAAACGATCTCCAGAATTTTCCCAAAAATAATTGAACGGTGAATTGATTCTGATGAGGTACTTTAGAATCAGCACTTGATGTGAATCTCTGATGTAACTTTTGTCTGCTTGTCATAAATAAATTCCCAGGTATAACTATTGAAAGGACAAAAAGTTATCCTTTCTTTTCGCAAGTTAATAATTTAATCTTTAATGCTCCATTTAACTGGAGAGTCAAGAGATCGCGAGAAAAACTTTTATGAAGCAAAACATAGTTATAAATTTGTATGAAGAAAATTAATTTGTAATTAATATCAAATAAATTTATACAAATTATTAAGATTGTATTCATAAGCTTGAATCTCCCCTTAACAGGAGAGTTGACAATATTAGTAAAGTAATTGTTGGTGGAGATTATGACAAAACGTCAAATTGAGATATTTACAGCCAATTGTCCTCTTTGTGACGAAACAGTTCGTACAGTGCAAGAATTAGCTTGTTCAAATTGTGAAGTATTAGTCTATGATTTGCGTTCAAGTCAGGAGCAGCAGACTTATCTAGCGAAAGCTGAACATTATGGAGTTCAGTCAGTGCCAGCGATCGCTATCAACGGAGTGTTAGTGCTGACAGGTAAACCAACTCGTGACCAATTGCTAGCAGTGGGTGTGGGTCAACCCCTGAATTAAGCATGGATGTTAAACAAAGTCCAAACAGCGCGATTGTCTTTAGCAGTGTCCTTCAGGCAATCGCATTTATCACTAGATCAGTAAGGATGCGATCGCCTTGATTTGTAAAGAAACGTGTACAGAAAAAATATTTCATCCTCTTTTCATCTCTAGGTGAAAAGCTTAAAGTATAGGATTTTATGGAAGATAGAAACATCTAACTAAGTGCTTGGAAAGAAAATTAGCTTAATTATTTCAAGAAAGTGAAGCTTTAAAAAAGCCTTTATTACTGCTGTCTAGTTGAACAATTTTATTAAGTTACTCGAAGATTTTTTATCTCACAAGTTCCTCATAATTTTCCGATAATTTAATGAATGGAATTTGTGTTTAACTTCTACAATGAGGTAAGATTATGAAGACAAAAACATTGTCTTATGGCTTGGCTGGTATATTAACCAGTAGTACGCTCGCTGGATTAGTAATTTTAAATAACGCACAAGCGCAGGTTTCAAACTCAGAACACAATACTCATCACCCATCTACAGAAACTAGTCCTCCTCCCCAAAGAGGGATGATGAATAATATGGATCAACATTTCATTGAAATGATGGTTCCTCATCACACTCAAGCAATGGAAATGGCTGATATCGCATTAAGTCGCGCTCAACGCCCAGAAATTAAAAAGCTAGCGGCAGCGATTAAAAATGACCAAAACCGCGAAATTCAGCAAATGAAATCTTGGTACAAGGCATGGTACGGGAAAGAAGTACCTGTAACAGCCATGACTCGTCAAGAAATGATGGCAATGCATCAGCGTATGTGCCAACAGATGAACCCAGGCATGATGAAAATGCCGATGAACTGCAACATGATGGGTATGAATGTAGATTTGGCAGCCTTGAAAAATGCACCAGATTTCGACAAAGAATTTATCCGTCAGATGATTCCTCATCATCGCATGGCTCTAATGATGTCGCAGATGGCTACTAAAAAAGCTACCAAACCAGAAATTCGTAACTTAGCTCAGTCCATCATTAAAACTCAAACAGCTGAAATTAACCAGATGCAGCAGTGGTATCAGGCTTGGTATAAGTCAAAGCCTGAAGCAAGTTGAATTCCAAGTAGGAAGCAGTAGGAAAGAGAATTTGGCTTGTTTCTTTGATTCCTAGCAGGTGGTTTACCGCAAGTACATCTGTTCTCAAGGAGGTCAATTATGTGGAATTTTTTTAGACGCAAGCGTCAACAAGATAGTGAAAAGACTGCTGTAGACCCAATATGTGGCATGACTGTAGAAAAGGCTACAGCATTGAAGTCCGAGCGAGACGGACAGACTTACTATTTTTGCAGCCAGACTTGCCTGCATACTTTTAAATCACAACCAGCAGGATGAAGGAGTTCATTGAAAAATGGCAAGAACTCACGAGCATCACGGACATAGACACGCCAGCATTGTACCCCAAGGTGGGATGGCGAAAGATCCTATTTGTGGCATGACAGTACCTAAAGCCACATCCTTGAAGACAGAAAGAGGTGGACGCAATTACTATTTTTGCAGCCAAACTTGCTTAAACACATTTTTAGATCCTGAGAAGGAACTTAAATCAATGCGGACTCGCGTCACCATTGCGATGACGGGGGTACTATTTTTAGCAATTCTGCGAGCGGCTGCATTTTTGGGACTGGCAGCTGGTGTAAGTATCTTAAGCTGGGTGCCGATTTCTGCTCTACCCTGGTTCACTTGGGGAGTCTGGCTTTTTATCCTGGCTACCCCTGTACAGTTCATTGGTGGCTGGTCATTTTACGTGGGAGCGTGGAATGCCATCAAAAGCCGCAATGTAAACATGGATTTCCTGATTGCTTTAGGAACCAGCGTTGCCTATTTCTATAGTGTGGCAGTGATTTTCTTTCCTAATGCTCTACCTGTTGGAGTTGAGGAACGTAGCGTTTATTTTGAAGTTTCTGCCGTCGTTATTGCCTTTGTTTTACTAGGCAAGTATATGGAAGAAATTATCAAAAAGAACTCATCGGCAGCAGTACGCAAACTTCTAGATTTAAAACCTGCCACTGCCAGAGTCATCCGAGATGGTATGGAGATGGAAATTCCGGCAGAGCAATTAATGGTGGATGAAACAGTTGTTGTCCGTCCGGGAGAAAAAGTACCGACGGATGGAATTGTGCTGGATGGATCTTCATCTGTAGATGAGTCAATGCTGACAGGGGAGTCACTACCAGTAGAGAAGCAAGCCGAATCTGCGGTGATTGGTGGTACTTTAAACAGAACCGGACTTTTCCGTTTTCGGGCGACTCGTGTGGGGGCGGAAACGGCTTTAGCTCAAATCATCAAAATTGTAGAGGAAGCCCAAACAAGTACGGCTCAAGTCCAACGGTTGGCGGATAAAGTGACGGGTTATTTTGTCCCTGCGGTTGTGGGAATTGCCGTGCTTGCTTTTATTGGTTGGTTACTTGTCGGGAACTTTCCCCAAGCTTTACTGGCATTTATTGCTGTGTTAATTATTTCTTGTCCCTGTGCTTTGGGTATTGCGACTCCAGCCGCGTTGATGGTTGGTGTGGGTAAGGGAGCAGAAGCCGGGATTTTAATTCGGGGTGGGGAAATTTTAGAAAGGGCAGAAAAGCTCTCAACTGTAATTTTCGACAAAACTGGAACTTTGACTCGTGGTGAGCCTAGTGTGACGGATATTGTCCCCTTAGCAGAACGCCCAAAGGATGAAATTCTGCGGTTAGCAGCGGCAGTAGAAACGGGTTCAGAACATCCTTTGGGTGAAGCAATTGTGCGAGCAGCCAAACACCAGATGCTAGATATTCCCAAAGTGAGTAATTTTGAGGCAATTCCCGGACATGGGATTCGGGGAGAAATCAATCGAGATAGGATTTTGCTGGGTAATCGCCGCTTGTTCCGCGAGCAAGGCTATCAAATAAATCCGGCAACAGAAGAGATATTGACTCGTCTGGAATCTGATGGTAAAACAGCCATGCTGGTTGGTTGTAATGGTCTGCTGATGGGGATTGTAGCAGTAGCGGACACCATCAAACCTGAAGCCAAAGAAGCGATCGCAGCTTTGCGGCGGGAAAAAGTTAAAGTCGTGATGCTCACTGGAGATAACCAGCGTACTGCCGAAGCGATCGCTCGTCAACTAGGAATCGATAAGGTAATTGCTGAGGTATTGCCCGGTGATAAAGCCCAAGTCGTTAAAGATATTCAACGACGCGGCGAAGTTGTGGCAATGGTGGGAGATGGTGTTAATGATGCACCCGCTTTAGCAACTGCTGACATTGGGATTGCGATTGGTTCTGGTGCGGATGTGGCTAAGGAAACAGGCGGGATCATTTTGGTTAAAAACGATGTGCGAGATGTTGTCACCTCGATTCGCCTATCTCGTGCCACGATGCTCAAAATTAAACAGAACCTATTCTGGGCATTTATTTACAACTCCATTGGCATTCCTATCGCTGCCTTCGGTTTACTCAACCCAATGATTGCCGCAGCTGCAATGGCTTTGAGTTCCTTGTCAGTAATTGTCAATTCATCACTGTTGAAAGGATTTAAGTTATCCAGCACATAGTCCTAGAAAAGGAGGTTTTTTATGATTCATCAACATAAACATTATTCCTTCCAGCTTGATAACCTATCTGCAAACCAGGCATTATTTGTTGTCTTCATTGTTAGTGCTTTTTTACTGGTAGCAGTTTCTATCTTTCTTTACACCCTGCCACTGGTCTTTATTTTGATGTCTCTTCCTATCTCAATTACATTTTTTAGGAAAAAGCCAGTAGCAAATAATATACCTCTAATGTTGCCGCCAGCTAAAAAGCTGATTTCGCTGTAAAGCTAGACAAGTAAGAAATTTTAATTACTACAACTTAAGAAAACATGGCTCATCCACACAATCATCAATCTAGCACAAGAATATCAGTTGTAAAAATCGCATTGTTTGTCTTTCTCGCTATCATCGCCTTCTTTCTCATAACAGAACATTGGGCGCATATACTTGGTCTTCCGCCGCTATTCTTAGTTCTGGGAATTTGTATACTTATGCACTTATTCATGATGCATGGACATGGCGGGCATGGGGGAGGCGGTGGAGATAATAACCAATCTCAATAAAGGCAATTGGCACAAAAGAACTAGTACTTCACCACAAGAAAGGAAAATGAATTATGAAAGATATCCCTGCTTATGGTCTTTGGTCTTTAGTAATTATCAATTCACTGATATTCATCATTTTTGCCTTCAGCTTCACAAAGCCAAAAAGTCCTCGTGATTGGCGTTCATTTGGTGCTTTCTCAGCCTTTATTGTCGCTTTATTTACAGAAATGTATGGGTTTCCATTGACCCTTTACTTACTATCAGGTTGGTTGCAAACTCGCTATCCCAAACTGGATATTTTCTCCCATGATACTGGACATCTCTGGTGGACATTACTAGGTTGGAAAGGCAACCCCCACTTAAACCCAATTCACATTTTAAGTAACGTGTTAGTTTTTGGTGGACTCATCTATCTTAGCTCTGCTTGGGAAGTCCTTTACAAAGCCCAGCGCAGCCACACATTAGCGATCTCTGGACCTTATGCAACGATTCGTCATCCCCAATATGTTGCTTTTATCCTCATTATGTTCGGATTCCTGCTTCAGTGGCCGACAATTTTAACGCTGTTGATGTTCCCAATTTTGGTGTGGATGTATACCAAGTTGGCACACCAGGAAGAACGTGAGGTACGAGCAGAATTTGGCGAAGAGTACGATCGCTATACCAGCAATACACCAGCTTTTTTCCCTCGTCTGGGAGACAGCACCAAGAGAAGTAATACCTAAAATATTGGGAGAACTAAGTAAGTGAAAAGACAGGAAAGAATCAAAATCCTGTTTAATCGTCAAAACGCCTTTGCGTTGGCAATTTTGCTCCTATGTTTAGCCGTCTGTTATTGGCTACTGAATCCCCAGGTAAATATATTAACACCGGAAGGATTTAGACAAAAGGTTAAAAATTTAGGCTTACTTGGCCCATTTGTCTATATTGGTATTTTGGCTTTATCTGTAGTTATTAGTCCTATTCCCAGTGCGCCACTCGCAGTTATAGCTGGCACTATTTGGGGAGCAGTTCTAGCAGGAATCTACAGTATAATAGGAGGTTTTTTGGGTGGTTTAATTGCTTATTTTTTGGGACGAACTTTGGGGCGATCGGCAATAAAAGCTTTAACTGGTAAAATCATTTATTTCTCGAAAAACAAAGGAGAGACATATCTAAGCTGGTTAATTTTTATTACTCGGATGCTGCCAATATTTTCTTTCGATTTGATTAGCTACGCTGCGGGAATCGCAGGTATTTCTCTCCCTAAATATGCCCTTGCTACTTTTTTAGGCATGATTCCTTCAACATTTTTACTTACATATATGGGAGGAGAATTAAGCGTAGGAACACCTTTAGGAATGGTTATTTCTGTTATTTTCCTCATTGTAATTATAGTGTTGCCTTGGGTGATTCGACGCTATAACTGGCTAGGAATGAGAGATATTGTGCGTGTGGAATAAATATATATTTTTTTGATTTCTTAAAAACTTAATTTTTTTGATTTAAATTATTCAAGCTTTCCACTCAGTTAATCAGAGGTGAATTATGGTATCGCAAAGTCATCATCGAGAAAATCAACATAATGTCAGGCACCCTATTAACAAGCTAAACACGCGATCGCTTGCCCTTGCTACAGCTATAATCACAGGCTTAGTGTATATAGCCTGCATTCTGTTTGTAGCAATAGCACCAAAAGCGGCAATGGCTTTTTTTAGTTATGTCCTGCACATGGACTTGAGCAATATTACTAGAGTTATTACCTGGGGAAGCTTTATTGTTGGCCTTCTATTTTGGACTATAGGCACAGCTTTATATGCTGCCCTGATAGCTCGACTCTACAACAGTCTCACAACCAGGTAGGAAGTTCAATATGCACGAAAAACCTTTATAAATCTATGGCAGTAATGCATTACAGCCACCTTGCGAAAAGTTACTGCACGTCTACATCTAGTACATCCTACAAAATTAGCAAACGTCGAGTAGCAGTACAAACACGAGGTATTCAATGAAAAGTCAAACTGATTATTTACCTAACTACTTACCAACCTTGTCTCAATGCGATGACAACTACAGTGTAGAAGTTGCAATCCTGCAACGCCTTTTAGCCTTCTACAGCTACCTTAAGAGCAATGCTGTTAATGGTGTCTTCGGATCTGACACCGATAACGCAGTGAGACAATTTCAACATGACAATGGACTTTACGAAGATGGCACCGTTGGTCCTCACACCTGGGCGAGATTAGCTGATGTCCCTTTTAAAGACATTTAGAGACAGAGGCTTTTGGATTCGGAATGAAATTGACTAAGGGAGACTGCACTAGTGCAGTATGTCAGCAGAAATCAACAATCAGTTGACAAAAGGTCAAAAGCAACAGAGTAAAAGGTTTTTTAACTTTTGACCTTCTAAATGCTTAACTTCCACGTAAACGTGCGTAGTTTGGCTTTTTGCAGAATAGCGGTTAGTGTTTTCTAATTTTTTGTCAAACAACCAAATTAAACATTTAAAGCCTAATTTCTACAGGAGGAAACTATGAGCGATTTAATTGCTATTGGCTTCAAAGATGAGTTTAAGGCAGATGAGGTTTTAATTGATCTGAGAAAACTGGAACTAGAGTATCTTATCGATTTAGAAGATGCGGCTATCGTTGTCAGAAATAAAGAAGGTAAAGTCAAAATTAAGCAAACCCAAGAACTTGTAACTTCTGGTGCATTAACAGGAGGTTTTTGGGGGCTACTTCTTGGTTTAATATTTTTCCACCCAATGCTGGCTCTCTTTGGCGCGGCGGCTGGCGCAATTTCGGGAGCGCTTACTGATATTGGCATTGACGATAACTTTATTCGAGAACTTGGTAACACAATAGAGCCGGGAACATCTGCTTTATTTATACTGGTGAAAAAGTCTACTCCAGACAAGGTTTTAGACGATTTGAGCAAATTTGATGGTAAAGTTTTACGAACTTCACTATCAAAAGAAGATGAGGCAAAATTACAGGCAGCTTTAACAAAACTTGAAGTCCAAGAAGAGCTTTTTGACAAGATTTAATTTCCACAACTGACTGCAAAATTTTTCATCCTCCCCTACTGTTGATGCTACCGCCTATGCCAGAAGGGGAGGGGGAAATTGCAGGAAGATTATGTTTACGACTATGGGACTTCAGACTCGAAAAAAATCAAAGAGTGGGCATCACAAGGGTTAATAACTATCAGAACAAGAGAAAACCCATGAACCCTATTTTTAAAGACCCAGTTTGTGGTATGACCGTTCAACCAGGCAGTGATTTCTCTGCCTTTTACCAGGAGCAAAAAATTCACTTCTGCTCCGAATTTTGTCGAAATAAATTTTTTGAGCATCCGGAATGGTATATTACAACACTACCTACCACTAGTTACGACGAAGCCAAAGAAAATCGGCGGGTTGCCTATTTCTCGATGGAGGTGGCTGTTGGTTCTGCTATGCCAACTTACAGTGGCGGCTTAGGTATACTGGCTGGCGACACTTTGAAATCCTTTGCCGATTTGCGAATACCTGCGGTTGGGGTAAGTCTACTCTATCGCAAAGGTTACTTTCACCAAAAGCTGGATGAGTGGGGAGGACAGCAGGAATTTCCTGTTTTGTGGAGTCCCGAACATTTTCTGCACCTTTTGTCTGAAACTGTTCAGGTAGAAATTGAACAGAGAACTGTACAAGTTCGAGCTTGGCAATATGACATTGTTGGCTTAAGTAACTACAACGTCCCTTTAATTTTGCTAGATACTGGTGTTGAGCAAAATACCGATTATGACCGTACTTTAACTGATGTTCTCTATGGCGGAGATGAGCGATATCGGCTGGCGCAGGAAATTCTGCTGGGAATTGGTGGTGTCAGAATGCTCAACGTCCTTGATTACAAGGGAATTGAAAGATTCCATATGAACGAAGGACACGCCAGTTTGCTGCTTTTAGAGTTGCTAAAAGAACGAAACGGGATAAATACAGAAACATGGGATTTTAGTAGCATCAGAAATCAATGCGTTTTTACTACTCATACCCCTGTTCCAGCAGGACACGACCAGTTTGACTACGGCTTAGTGCAGTATAGTTTGGGACACATAGTGCCGTTTGATGTACTGCAAATGTTGGGGGGACGTGATCGCCTAAACATGACTATGCTAGGACTAAACTTGAGCCACTATGTCAACGGTGTTGCCAAGCGACATGAGGAAGTTTCGCAAGAAATGTTCCCCGGCTATCCCATCCACCACATTACAAATGGTGTTCACTCATTGACGTGGACTTGTGACAGCTTTAGAACCCTCTACGAGAGATATATTCCTGGTTGGAGTAACGATCCCTCAATGCTAAGGCACGCCATCAGTATTCCCCAACAGGAGATTTGGTCAGTCCATTTAGCGGCTAAAATTCGTCTTTTAACTTACATTCAGGAAAAAACCGATTTTTCGCTATCTGCAGAGACTCTGACGATTGGCTTTGCTCGCAGAGCTACTCTTTACAAGCGGGCAGATTTAATTTTTTCAGATATCGATCAACTTTTGGAAATTGCCAAACAGGTTGGTTCTTTACAGTTTGTTTTTGCTGGTAAGGCGCACCCTAAAGATTACGCTGGCAAAGAGTTAATTCGACGGATATTTGAAATTTCCCACCAATTACAGAAGCAGATACCTATAGTTTTTTTGGAAAATTACGACATGGAGCTATCCAAGCTGATTGTATCTGGCGTGGATCTATGGCTCAACACGCCACAGCGACCTTTAGAAGCTTCTGGAACATCGGGTATGAAAGCAGCACATAACGGTGTTCCCAGTTTCAGCATACTCGATGGTTGGTGGATTGAGGGACATATCGAAGGGGTGACTGGTTGGTCTATTGGTTTTAGAGAACCAGAGTTTTCTGGTTCAGATGTCCTGAACCGCCAGGATGCAGAGGACTTATATCAGAAGTTGAAAAACGTAATAGCTCCAATGTTTTATCAAGAGCGCGAGCGGTGGGTCGATGTAATGCGACATGCGATCGCACTAAATGCCTCATTTTTCAATACCCACCGTATGGTACAGCAGTATGTCACGAATGCCTATCTGCCCTGAAGGTTTTTCTAAAACTCAGGAGATATTTTTATGTTTCACAAGATTCTGGTTGCAATAGATTGTTCTAAAGTTAGCAAGCGTGTTTTTGAAAAAGCACTTTCTCTAGCAAAGCTCACCAAGGCTAACTTGATGATATTTAATGTTGTATGTCCTGAAGAAGATGGATATCTAGATAACTCTGAACTGTTAAATTACTATGATCCAGATAAAGACAGCGAAGCCGTAAAATATAGCCAAAAAATGTTAGATAAATTCTCCCAGCCAAAGTTAGAAATGCTGCATTTATATACAGCAAAAGCAACAGCAGCAGGTGTAGAAGTAGAATACAAACAACACGTTGGTCAACCTGGCGAAACCATTTGTGAATTTGCGCGAAATTGGCAAGCAGACTTGATTGTAATTGGACGGCGGCGTTGGCTTTCAGGTATGGAAGAATTTGTTTTGGGTCGTGTTAGCAATTATGTACTTCATCATACTTTTTGTTCCGTGTTAATAGTACCATAATAGCTAGTCATAATTGATCTGATTATTTCCTTTGAAGTGCGAAAAAAAGCACTATTATTTCACTAATTACACCCGCAAGCATTCCATAGGCTGCTGAAGTAGCTCCGCTATGTCTGGTAAAAATTAAACTTCCACATACTACTAAAGTAAAGGTTGCAGCAACTACTGTTGCTATGTTGATGAACCAGTTTTTACCCCTGTGAATTAGTAACCCTTGAAACGTATTTTGCAGAGCTAAGAGCAGGGGAAAACATGAGAGTATTTGTATAACTGGACGAGATGCTTCTACAAGAGAGGGATTATTCCCCAAAAACTGACGCAGTAAAAATAATCCGTTATCTGTAAACCCAAGAAAAAACGGTATGAAAGTAAAACTTAGCCCGACAATCATGACAAAAGCAACCAGTGTTCGCCTAGAAGTTTCTTCATAAGCAGAAATGATCACTTGTTGAATCATCCGTGTACCGTTAGCAACTGAAAGAACTAGCCCCCACGCCGCAGGCCACACTGCGAGGGCAAGACTACCATCAAATGAGCGAGCAATCAAACTCAAAAGTATGGCTCTTGCACCCCAAACCAAAAGCATTGTTGAGGCTAAAGGAAGGTAATAAAATGTTACTCCACCCAAGGTTTGAGGCAGTTTCTTAGTCTCAGAATATCCTTGTTGGTTAAGAATAGAAATAGCACCAAGACGCATACAAAACCATGTCACCAATACTGCTTCAATGAGTATGGCTCCCATCATGGTGATCCCTGCTAATAATGCACCATCTAACCGTAAACTTACTCCCACTGCCAGCGACACAATTACCCAAGTCAATCGCGCTACACTTGCCCAACCAACAGCTATGCTCTTTTGAGCGCGAATTAGCAACCCTTGAAAGAATCGCCGCCAAGCAATCACGAAAGGCCACAGAAACATCAATAAAAAAGCAGTTCTTCCTCTGGCAGCAATTGATGAGCTAACGCCAAATACATCAAGCAATAGCCAGTTATACAAGGGTTCCCAGGTGAGTAACAGAAAGATACCACTTAGAGAAAATCCCGCAATCATCGTAAACTGCCAAAGTGCGCGTCGAGATTTGGCTTGGCCTCCCAGTGCGGTTGAGGCATGAAGAATCATGATGATCGGGCTTTCCAGAAATACTGCAACTCCTTTGACTACCCCGACTCCAGCTAATGTCTCTTGTGGATAGGCTAGGCGACTGAGTGCAGATGTTTGAAGCGGATCGCCGAGAGTCATTGCCACATCAGATAGAGAAAGTGGAATAAACTGCGTCAGTAGTGCTAACAGCGATCGCCCTGAAGTTATTTGACTACTTTCTGGTTTGGGCTGGGGTGAGGTATTCATGTTATTTTTCAGCACTACTTAAAATAAATGGGACTTAGTGAAGCGATCGCATCCTCAAGACGTTTCCCTTGTTTGAGGTTAAATCCATGATGGTCGAGCCAATCGGCATCATACACTGTCTCAAGGTATCTGTCCCCTCGGTCTGGATTGATCATCAGAATCCGCGCACCCTCACCCAGTTCATGCGCCAGATGCAATCCTCCTGCTACAATTGCGCCTGTTGATGCACCTAGAAGCAATCCCTCACGACGTGCCAGGATGTGACATACTGAGTAAGCCAAATCCTCTGGTACTATATAAGCACGGTCAAGCAGTGAAAGATCCAGATTCGGGGGAAAGAAAGATAAGCCAATACCCGTCATCTTGTAGGGTTTTGCTGGCGTTCCCATAATTACTGAACCCTCAACATCAACGCCAACAATGCGTATGTTTGGGAATCGCGGTTTAAGATAACGAGCTATTCCCATAATTTGTCCTGCCGTGCTGACACCAACTACAACAGCATCCAGATCAGAAGAAAAATGTGCTTCAATCTCACGGGCAGTATAGTATGAATGTGCCTCCGTATTTAAAGGATTAAGGTGCTGGCATGGATACCAAGCATTAAGTATGGTTGCAGCCAGTTCCTTTGCTCGTTTCATTCTTGCCTTCTGCATTGAGCCTGATTCATCGGCCTCATGAAGCGGTACATCCACAAGTTCTGCACCGTATGCTTTCAACATTCGTCTAAAAGGTGGAGGAGTTTTCGCATCGACGACAATCATCACTCGATAACCGCGAACTGCTCCTACCATCGCCAGCCCAACGCCGAAATTTCCTGAGCTTGACTCGATAATCGTACCACCAGGTACAAGCAGCCCTTCTTCCTCCGCACGCGTCACGAGGTAGACTGCATTTTTTTCTTTAATTGAACCCCCAGGATTACAACTTTCCAATTTCAAGAAGCATTCTGAGATAGCACATATAGGAGAAATATTCTTGAGTTTTACAATTGGAACATTTCCTATAGCCTGGGTAACATCAGCAGCCGTAATATTTTTCCATTGACTATGGTTGTTCCACTGAGAGTTGACAATGCTTTCAAAGGATGAAGATTTTGCCAGATAATTCATATTAAGTACCCAAAAATTCAAAAATTAGTACAAATTCTCATAGCTACATGAACTTGCTCATTGGGGTTGATTTTATTGGAACATCGTTACTAGATTGCTTTCTTGAAAATAAAAAGATTAATAACTATTGCCGGTATAGTTAATTACCTCTTAAATCTGCTTCAATTTACTCAAAAATAGATAGCAATTAAGTTTGAATCGGTAACTAACTAAGTAAGTATTTCAGTTACGCCCATAAAAATATTGACACCCATCACGAACTCGACATATTTTTATGTTGCAGAATAAATATGAAATCAAGATGAAATTTTTTATTTAATATTTAAATTTTTTAAAAATCAGTAGTGATAATTTATTTGTGTCAATTAATTAACTTTAGCAGAACGCAAAGCATCAACAAAAAAGAGATATTGAATACGTATTAATTATAATCCTCTATAATATGTATTACATAATCTATAGCTTTAGTTAAAAAACAAATGTATTTGTACATTAAATAACGATAATTATAAAATTTATGAAATCTATTTAATTACTCTGAATTTCATCTTAATTTCATATCGAGATGTCAAAATTATTATTGACTCAATAAACATCTTGTAAAACTTAGTTTCTATAACTCCTCAAACTAAGCTCACACCATACCTTAGCGAGTTGTTTACTGAGTCTTTTCTATTTAGTGATGTATAGACAAGATACTAGCCTACTATCAGGTTTTGTATAGCTTAATCCTAATTTTTAAGAATTTCATCCTAATTTCATAAATTTCTGCAACCCTATTAATAGGGGTATCCCTATGGCGAACTATGCTAGAATCACAAATTTACAAAGAACTTTTAACTACCCAATTTGATATGAGGGTGCTACTAGTTGAAGATGAGCCGGATTTGGGGGCTGCTATTAAGCGTACTTTAAATCAACAAAAGTACCTAGTTGACTGGGTTATGGATGGTAATGACGCATGGGCTTACTTAGAAAACAGTTCGGCGCAATATACAGTAGCGATTCTTGATTGGATGCTTCCAGGAATTAGTGGTTTAGAATTGTGTAAAAGACTACGTTATAAAGGTAATCCTCTTCCTATCCTGATGCTAACTGCTAAAGATAGAATGGAAGATAAAGTTGCCGGACTAGATGCAGGTGCCGATGACTACTTAGTAAAACCCTTCGGCATGGTGGAACTTCTAGCACGATTGCGGGCTTTGCAGCGTCGTTCCCCCCATTTTCAACCTCAACAATTAACTGTTGGTAACTTGACTCTAGATTATGGCAACAGTACAGTTGTTAGACAAAATACAACAGGTGAACAGCAAAGTATTCCATTAACTAATAAAGAATTCCAACTATTGGAATATTTCATGAATCATCCTAACCAGATTGTTACGACTGAGCAAATTCGTAATCAAATTTGGGAAGTTAATGCGGAATCTAGTAGTAATGTAGTGGCAGCGCAAATACGTTTGTTACGTCGTAAACTCACAAGTAACGACTGTCCTAACCCAATTGAAACTTTGCACGGTATGGGGTATCGTCTTAATTTCTCAGATGAATCAAAATAAACTGTTTCGGCTCACCCGCGTTCGTTTAGCTTTGTATTATGCTATTGTTATGGGTTTGATTTTAAGCCTATGTGCCTTTAGCTTTTACAGGTCTGTGTTTCATGCTCATGTGGTAGCTTTAGACAGTGAAATTGAGACTGTAGCTGGGACACTGCACGACAGTATTGAACTAAAACTACAGTCACCTGGACGTTTGGAACCATTAGTAAATCAGTTATTTCCAAATACAGGTAACTGTAGAATTGGGGCTAGTAATTGTATTCAAGAACAGCCCCATCCTAAACGTCATCTTCTGGGTATTGTTACTAAAACTAGCTACTATATACGTTTTTTTGATACTTCAGGCAAATTAATTGCTAATGCTGGTTATTATCCAGAGGGATTACCTAATATTTTTAATCCAAAAACTTGGCAATTTCTCAAAGATAGCAAAGGCAACGAATACCATCAAATTACTCTATCTCTGCATACCCAAAATTATCAAGATTGGGGATATATGCAAGTAGGGCGAAGTCTAGAAGAGTTTAATCATTATTTGGATAGCGTCAAGCTAATTTTGATATTAGGGCTGCCGATGGCTATGGTTATGATTGCAGGTGCCAGTTGGTGGTTGTCAGGATTAGCGATGCAGCCAATTTATCAGTCATATCGACAAATTCAACAGTTTACAGCCGATGCTGCACATGAATTACGAACGCCTTTAGCTGCGACAAGTGCAACTGTAGAATCAGCACTTTTAATGTCAGAAATAGATGAACAAGAAACACGAGATATATTGCAAACTATACAGCGTCAAAATCAGAGGCTAACAACTTTAGTCGTTGACTTATTGATGCTAGCACGTTTAGATAGACAAGCTCAAAAGTTACAGCACGAAGTTTGTTGTTTAAATGATATTGTTAGCGATTTAATTGAAGAATTTGAAGCGATGGCAACTACTGCAGGAGTAAAGTTGACATCATCAATCCGAGTTAAGCAAAATATGAATGTTATAGGGAATTCCGATCAGCTTTATCGATTGGTTTCTAACTTAATTGTCAATGCAATTCAATATACACTCAAAGGAGGGGAAGTCACAGTTATCTTAGAAAGCAATGATAATTATGCTGTAATTAAAGTTCAAGATACAGGTATTGGTATCCCACAACATGAACTGAGGCGAGTCTTTGATCGTTTTTATCGGGTAAGTAGCGATCGCTCTCGTAACACTGGTGGTTCTGGATTAGGATTAGCCATTGCTCAAGCAATTGTTCAGGCACATCAAGGCAAATTAAATGTACAAAGTGAATTCGGTAAAGGTAGCATTTTTACAGTTCAATTACCCAGGTAACATGAGCTATAATAATTTAATTGCAATTCTGTTTGTCGTGTATATTTAATTATTAATTTTCTAATTAAACTCATATTTAAAATATTCAGAATTTAGTATTATTTATGCTTGCAAATGTGTATTATGAAATTTATAGATAAACAACAAGTTGAATTAATTATCCAACAAGCTTGCAAGGAAAATTTTACTGATAGCGAGAAAGCTATTTACGATGACTTTATTCTGGAAGCGGGGGTAACAGACCCAGCCAAGATGACTGAAACTACTGCTGATATGTTGATTAGATACCTTAATGGCTGCGAAGCATCTAACGAGTTTGTTGCTAATGTAGTGAATCGCCTCGTGCAAGTTGCCCCGGCTAATATCATGACCAAGATTCTTCTCAGCGATAATGATGGTGATGGTGTGCCTTTATACCAAGAACTCCAGCTTGGTACAAAGGCTACTGTATTTAATACTCCGTCAGAAATAGCTGCTGCACAGCAAAAGCAATATCAGTTTTTTCCGATTCGGAACAGCGATATGGAATTGTAAGTTTAAGCCACCAATAAATTTTTTACAGCGATCGCAAGACTCCCAGCCCCAATAATCAGGCGATTCCCTGGTAAGGATAACTTTGGAAAATTACGCCAGTATCCTTATCTTCATCCCAAAACCACCAACCTTGAGATAATTCACAAAGAACGCGCATTAGTGCTAATTGTTGATGTGTGATTTCCCCACTACCGTAGCTGACGTTACTAGTGCCATCCCATGATTTAATAATTGATTCTAAATTGTATCCATTGCCCATAATCCAACTGGCGTAGAAGCAGTCTTTGGATATTTCTTCCATGATGGCCAGTAGTTCGAGTGCAGCATCAGGATTGGGTGATTTCAGGGCTTCAAGTGCAAGGCGGAGGTTTTCTTCTCTATCTGCAAGAAACTCCGAAAAAGCTGCTCTATTTGATGGTAAATCGTCCTTTTCAAGTGTGATTAATTTTCCATTTCCAATCTTGACTGGAATTATATTTGAGTAGTCAGTTTTGTCATCTTCACTTGCCTTTGCTTTTATAGCTAAAGGATGCCAATGGATGCGTTCAATTTTATTAGTTTGAGGATTTGTCCATGCCCAGAATAGTTTGTGAGATGCAGCACCCTTAACTGTAAGATAAGTTCTTTTATGTCGAATGGGATAGTCTACACCTTCCTCTTGTTTCGCTTGTAAAAAATCTTCTATCGACGGATATTCTTTATTGAGATATTTCATTATCTGTGATGTTGTCGCATCTGTATAATTCGAGATACTGATATCACCATTTTTAAATGGTATTAGATTCCATTTTCCGTTTATTGGATTCTGTATCCAAAACTCAAGTGATATTGTCTGTACAAACTGATCTAAAATCTGAACTACACAAGGATAGTAAAGTGTGAGTTGTTGGTTGCTATTATTCATTATTGTTCCATCCATTCGATAGGGGATATGGTTTCTTTTTTGGCGGGAAGTATTTTAACTTCATAGCCATAAAGAATTAATTCGTGCAAAGTTGCTAGTAGTTGCTTGAGTGATATACTGTCCCATTGGCTGCACTCTAATATATGTTTCAATACCTGAGCGGGAGCATTAACCACCCAAAGACTATGAATTCTTTTGTTCCTAAATCCAGCACATAATTGAACAATTGGTTGTAACTCAACTGTTATTTTTGGTACATGAATAATTGCTGAACTTATAGGGATTACTGGTTTATATTCTAAGTTTTTAGATTGTGAAAAATATGGGTCACTGTACCATTGTCCGTCGATTTGATATGCAATCATTAGGTATGGCAATGCTTTAATTGCATTTATAGTTCCCCATCTAGCAGTTTGTCCTGCATGAAACCAGATATAAGAGCCGTTGTGTATTATCATGTGCAAGTTTTATAATTTTGACTTGAGGCTTTGCTTGTCCAGCTAATTGATAACTTCGTCTGTGGTAGAAAGTTTTGATACTTTGTTTACTGAACAATGATTTCGTATTTGTATGAATGAATACTTAGTTTCAAATTGCAAATATTATTCATTGCAGTAAACTTTATATTCAGGTACAACACTTTAGATATTAGTGATTATTTCCTGAATCACAAATCAGCAAGGTAGTCATTGCTGATTTGTGTAACAACTGTGGTAATTAATCTACTATGAATTTGATATGCTTTTTAAAACTAAGTATTTGCTATAAAATAAAAAGTGCGCCTTTTTAATTGATGGCGCACTTTTATTAAAACTAAATTGATAGTTAAACGTGGTGAAGGATAATATTTATTGCGTCTTGAGTGCTGATTTTATATTGTGTAGCAAGTTTATTCATGTTGGCTTCACCATTTGCATGATCTTTGATGATTGCTCGAACAATGTTTGGTGAAACATTAATCTCACTATTGGTAACGACTGGTTTAGGTAAAGTTTGAGAAATAAAGAATTCTTTTCTTCTTAATACATGTATTTGACGATAATGTTCTTTTCTGGGTATCCACAGACAATTACCAGGGGCAAAGTCGCTCTCTTGGTCAATACGAGATATAACTGTTCCTTCGGGTGCTAATCCCATATCTTTTAGAAATTGGGTAAAGTTATCACGCCAGGATGCATCAACTTCAATTCCGCACCCGCCATGATATTTGTACTGATGGTGGTTCTTGTTATAGCAGATGCGCTTGATGTGTAACCAGGAGTTATACTCGTGGCTTTTGCAGTGACCGTGGATAGTTTTATCGGTCTTGAGGCTGTCCCGTTGCAAACATCCACAACTTTGTGTAAGCCCTCTTTTTAAGCTATTTTTACTAACATATTTTTGGGTTCCGCATCTGCATAAGGTAAGGAGGAGTAGTTCGCCCCTTTTCCCCTTAACTTCTACATCAGATATCACTGTTAGTCTCCCAAAATTTGCACCAACTGGGATAGATTCTTTTCTTTTCTTACAACCGCAGTTAGTTGAGCGACCATTGGTGAGAGTGTGACTGTAGACAAGTTTTTGAATTCCACAATCACACTTACATAATACTTGCTTTCCTTGTTTTTCTATTACAGTCCAACTACCGAATTTTCCACTTATATTAATTACTCGCTTTGTAGTCTCCATAAATTATTTTGGTGTTATTACTGCTGGGTTAAATATTTAAAACAAGCTGTTTTTCTTGCTCCAGTTCCTTCTTTATCCAAGCAAGTTGTTGTCCAATGGCTAGGTGCTGCATGGGTACTTTTGTCTCGTATCCCTTCGCCTGTAAAATAGGTGTTACCTCCTGTCTGTAAAGCTTGCCCGTCAAGAATACAAACTCTATTTCCAAAGACGCAACTTGTATGAGGTTTTCTGCTACTTGTTGCGCCCATAGTATACGTTCTTGATGAGATAAGGAATAGGGGGATTTATCGTAGGGCTTGATGATTGTTTCTGGCTTAAGAACTTGATGTAAAGGTGACAGGATATACCATCTTGATTCTTTTTCTTCTACGTAGCGACGGCAAGCTTGAAAGTGCTGCGAACAATATAAGTCTTTGGCAGCAGCAGAGTAGGGAAGCTGCTTGCCACATCCAGCAACCAGGTAGATTTTTTCCTTGGGAGTGAATTTTCTGTAAGTGGCAATCGCCAAATTGAGGTTGTGGGCGATTCTTCCTATGGTATGCGTCCGTCCTTTGTTCGTCAGCCGAGGGTCAATCTTATGTCGGTGGAGAACCCTGCAAACATGACAGTTGCACTTTGGCGTGCAGTAGGCTGGCATCCGAATTAGTTTTTCCTCATTGCTGACGAACATCCCACCGCCTAGTCCTTCTCGGATAAAAGTTGAACCATCAAAGGATAATCCCATCTGAGTAAAAGCTTTGGCATACTGGGGCGAACATAGCCCAAAAACGTGTAGATGAACATTTGGCTTGTGCGATACTCCTGTGGAATCGCTGTGCGATGGCGAAACGCCCGCCTTGTCCTGTCGGACACGCTTCGCGAACGGCGATACTCGTTCCGAGTCACTTCGTGAACGCACAACCTCAGTGATTGTTTTGACAATGTGCAAGTTAGTCGAATACTCTCTCGCCTGGGAAACAAGCCCACCGATACCGAGATGGCGGTATCCCAGTCCCAGAAGATATTTAGCTACTTGGAGGCGTTCACTAAGAGACTGCCCGTGGATGACTGCTAGGGGGATTCTATTGGGAAGATAACTTTTAGCAAGTTGGATAAATGTTTTTGCTTGTTGAAGGTTATATTCTTGCCGTTCTCTAATATTTTCTCCTACAAGTAAATGGTCAGGACAAACAATAATATCACCGACTTTTGAACGTTCTCGATATCTATGAATAGACCAGTGGGCATCAACATATTTACCATTGAGAGTAGGAATATCTTGGTCGCGGTAGTTAAACGATCCGCAGTCATGAATAATCAGACTATCTGGAACAATTTCTGCTTTTGTAGCGAGTGAGTATAGCCAGCCCGCAGGCTGATATTCAAGCAAGTGCCAAATCGGGATTTTTTCACCCTTGATTTTGAGAAAATCACTCTTACCTAGTACTGGATAAAAACCTAATTTCATAGTATTTAAACGAGCAAATTTTGCTTTTTATTCGTTAAGTTAACCCTCTGCTTGGAGAGGGCTAATTAGCCGATTACTGCTTGTATTTATTTGCAATACTTAGAAGATACTGCCGCCAACGATTAGAGACTTTAGTAGCAAGAGAGCTAATATCACTTGCTGCAATTTCTTCTGCTTCAGTTTCAAAAGCATCATCAAAGTGAATCTTGGCGTGATACTCCATGCCATCAAAGTAAATATTGAAGCTAGGATTAAGTTGAAAGTCTTGAATCATATTTTTATCCTTCCTGGGGAAGATATAAACACTTATTTTGTTCTGCTAGTCTATTTGTTTCATAATTATCAAGAATCATTTTATTAAATTCTTCCCTTGTTGCTTGCAAGTCGCGGAATATTTTGTTTGTGGGATAGAAGAATACTGATTGTTGGCGGCTGTAAAACCAGACTAGTTGATTGATACGATAGCTGTCATTGCTATCAAGCAGAACATAACTAATTTGTTGGTAAAAATTTTCTAAGGAGAAGGGACGCTTCTTGGCAGTTGTTCGTACATCAATAAGAGTATTTCCAGCGATTATCTGGCAATCAGCACCTCCAAGATATTCACTTAAAGGGTATGAAGCATTGCAGGTGATATTTCCACTCACTTGATTAGCTACAGTTTGCCAAGTACGGGGTAAAATACCGATAATTTGAGATGTATCTTGAATACTAGGAAGCCATTTTTTGAAATATTCTGGTTCAAGTTGAAGGGTTTTTTCTCTTTGTAGAAAGGGTTGAATAATTTCATGTATGTTACGGCTACGTGCATAGTTTTCTAACGCACCCAGTAGCATACACTTTAGAGCTTCTTCTTCAAGGGAAGTTGAATTGGTAACGCAGTAATCAAAAGCATATTCTATTTTGAGGGCTTTGGCTCCAACCTGAGCAAGACAATTAGTAAACCATCTTTTATCTTCATAGATACTTCCTAGATATTTAGCAAGTGCTTTGGCAATCGCATTTCCTACTAATGGAAAATCTACACCATCAACTGGCCTGATAATTTCTTGATTTTCTAATAGTTGGTTATGGCTAGTAATCATTTTAATAACTGTCTGGTTTAGTCTAGAGTCAAACCATCTCCTGATAGATGAATTTCTATTTTTTAATTCAGATGTTAAGCTCACTTTTTGATTTTTTGCTTGAAATACTACATTGAGTATCTGCGTGAGCTTTACGTAGTAATTTTTCCTTGGATTGTGTTATTCAAAACAATGAACTAATCATTTAAATAAATGAAAAGCTTGTTGAATTTGAAATTTGCAACTGATGTAAATTTGCGTAACTTCTAAACCCAAGTTTTTATATTGCCAATGCAACTTTGCAAACTGAGTAACGGGTAATTTATAGTTCAACTTCTCTTGACTTGGTTTTAGGTGCAGCAGCGACAGTTTGCTTTTGAGGGGAGGGTATGTGTTCAGTAGGGGTATATTGCTGCCGAATTTCTTCTCCTCGCCATGCTTGCAAGTCATTCATAATATCTTTAAGCGGAACAAAATCGACAACTGTTTCTCCTTGCTTTTGTGCCTCAGTTGCCTTATAGGTCATAATCTTGAAGTACATCTCTCGCTGATCGGTAATTGGTAACTTGCCGTTGTTCTCATTTATCCGTTGAAGAATTTCTTCATTGCCTTGATTCATTGCCTCTCCCCAGTCGGGGCCACCATGCTTGACCATATTTGCCCATTCCTCGGCGATGTAGGGGTGAACTGTGACAGGCAAATCGCCAACTGCTTGTATTACTCGTTTTTTGGGTGCAGATGCGGCGGTGGGAGTAGATTGTTCGTTACCAAAGATTTGTTCCAAGTTGAGTTTGCTGGCGTTTTGGGCAATAAACTTAATTTGGTTGATATCGTACTCAGAGATATTCATCTTGCTGACTTCTTTGGTAATGCCAGCTTCGGTTTTAGTTAGGTCAAACCGGACAAGTTCCTGAGTACCTTTTTCTTCGGTAGTTTTAAATAATTGCAAGCTGGCTCGATTTTTTTCGGGGTTGCGTGATCGCTTGATGGTAAATTCACCTACTGTAAGTTCTTCCTTATCCGCCTGGATGAGGACATTATTCAGGGTGTGCAACATCTCATTTTGTTTAAATACTTCCAGCGTTTTAATCGTGCCGGCAGGTGCAAGACTTCCCAAGCTGTTTGCTACATCACGGATATCGGCATTGTTGAGGTCAGGTAGCTTGCCATTGTCGCTCAAGTATTCTGCCACAATGAGAAACTCCTGACGTTCAACAGGTAACATCTCTGTAGGCTTTTTCGTGATTTTGGGTTCCTCTTTTTTGTTGAGTTTAAAATCCATCAAAGAGTTCTGCCACCCAAATAGTTCATCACTGCGGCGATGAATGCTAACAGTGTCTGCCTGTTGGCGAATTACAAATGTATCGCTATGGTAAATACGTGACCCATCTTGTTCAAGAGTGCCGTATTTTTTTAACATTGCGATCGCGGTTTCAGCAATGTCTTTATTTTCCCCGTTGTAACGTTCTTCCCGCGCTTGTTTATTATTTATTTGATAAATAGGTACTTCAACCTGACGCGCCCACTGCTGCGCTGCTGGCTCTACATCTTGAGAATTAGCTACTTCTTGATAGGTAAATTCAGGTGTATATTTTTTTCGATTATTAGTTGCTTGTTCTTCTAGCTCTTGTGGAAAAAACTGATTGTGAGTTACATTTTTATTTACCTCCTCATCAGCTTGATTTTGAGATTGAGGGTTACTAGTAACTATCCGTCGAATTTGAATAGTTTCTTCGGGCTGTGTGATTTCTTCTTGAAAATTATTGACCACATCATCTTCAATACTGTTATCTACCTCTATTTCAACAAATGAGTTGATTTCTTGATTTATGGGCGAACTGTTTTCACTGTTTTCATCTTGTAGTAACTGTTGTGAAGTATTTGATTCGACTGTCTGAATGTTAGTTTCAAATTGTTCGCTGAGTGTCTGCTCTACTGCTTCAGGATAGTTTTTGGCTACAGGAGACTGATAATAATCTACATCTGGTGGGGAGTCAAAGTCGGGTGGATTACTAATATCGATATCATCTAGAAAACCTACCACAGCTTCTTCTTCGTAATCCCAGTTAACTGGTGTGGTTACAATTTCAGAATTTAATGGTTGATTATCTTCGTTCAGTGTTACTGATAAATTAACTAATGGTGGAGTTACTTCTGTTATATCTGGGTTTCCATCATCAAATAATAACTCTTTTGTATCTTTATAATTGTTAATAATATCAGCAGATGGAGGTAGTAGCTTAACTAGTGGTTCACTTGCCACATCTATTATTTCATCTGGAGTAAGTATTTCAGTGACGAGATTAGTTGTACATTTACCTTCGCTATTTTGTTCGTAGATAACGATTTGTTTTTCTGAACTACTTAACTCTAGATAAACTGTAATTTTCAGAGTATTATCGCTTGTTTGTTGATAATCACTATTGAAATTGGGTACATCTTCTACTAATCTTGCAGCAATTGTTTGTGCTTGATAGTCAGTAAAAGGTTCAGTTTCTATTGTGTATTGACCTTCTACTAATAAATCGGGCATTAACACAATATTAGTTTCTTGATTGCTTTTTATACTTTGGCTGGTTAAATCTACCTTTTCCCATTTATATGCACCAGGGGTAGATTCATCAGGTACAAGATTGTAGATATCTTTGCCAATTTCAACTGCAATTTTACTTGCTTCTTGGGCTTCTTTGAGTTTTTCGAGAATTACTTTAGTTATCTTAGTAAGTACATTTATGAGGCTTTTACTTAATTGTCTACTTGTTTGAATTGCAGTATCGGCTGTACCTAAATATGATTCATTAATTTGAGTGTTTCTGGAGTCAAACATATATTAAATTTGGTAAAAATAATCTATAAATTCAAACAGCCTGATGTGCTTTATAAAAACAAGTTGGTCATCAAACTTAAAGTTTTTAGAAAAAGCTCTTGTACGCGTCAACAGGCAAAGGTGCATTGCCCGCTTGTACTGGTGTTTGTGGGATAGGAAACTTCCGATCTACTTCCTTGACTCGTAAATCTAAATCTTCCTGTGTCGGTTTTTTCTGGGTACTTTTCCTAGCAAGCTTTTTGATGAGGTTATCCCAGTTAGCGTCATTTTCTTGTTCTAATCCAATGATATATTTGGGGATTTTGATGTTTTTTAATAGTGGTACTGAACCCTCATTTTTATTACTATAAGCTGGGTTGATAAATAGACATTTACCAGGTGGTAATTTCAGGAATTGGGCTGGCTCAAATAGCTTGCGAGTCCGTTCTTGTTCGCTGATAGATGTGCTGGCTTTACCCCCTCCCGTTGAGCGAGATTTTTGTTTATATTTAATTTCCTCTTCACCTAAATATGCAGAAAATAATCGTGCTGATTCTTCTTCACCAGGATTAAAAACAAATTTTGTACCGCACGCGCCAAGGATAGCTTTAGAGATTTCTTTACCATAAATCTTTTCAAGCTGACCCATATTTTGCCAACCCAGGATACCGCAGAATCCTTCGGAACGAGATTCGTTAAGCCATCTAAATAAATCTGGAAGGAAGATACTTGGCAACTCGTCAAGACACACTACTAATGGTCCGTCTTCCTTACGTTTTTTAGCAATACTGCGGGAAACTACCATGTGAAGAATACTGGTCATCAGGGGGCTGACAGCATCGCGGCGTTCTCGGTCTAACCCGAAGATAATCATCTGTTTGCGTTTTACCTCCAGGGGCAAGGTTGTTTTACCGACAAAGCATCCCAATGTACCCCTTGCCATGAACCGGGTGAACATCAATGAAGCACTACCAGCAATACCCGCTACAGTTTTCTCTGAGCCAGCCGAGCTAAATAATTGACCAAAAGCTATCCTAATCCAAGGATTTAGTTCGGCTGCCATCAAGCGTTCGACCATCTTCTCGCTAGAAAGTATTGCCGCAGCCGTCATAATATCAGCGCGGTCGCCAAACTCTTTAGTTAGCATTAAAATAGCCTGCGTCAACTGGTCGCCGGCGGGGCCAAAGAAAGCATCCTCAGACGCATTACCTAACAGGCGGAAGTTTTTGTTAATTACCGTAGCTAACTGCCGTGCGGTTTCAGCATCGCTACTGTCGCGTAAAAAATCGATTGGGTTACATACCTCTGATTCGGGAAATCCCGGTGCAAAGATATGTACGTCATACCCCTTGGATTTGGCATAACTGGCGATTTTGGCTTGACTAGCATACTTGAAGTCGTATAGTACTATACCAAAACCTTGGTCAATTGCTGAGTAAATCATCGGGTTGATAGCCGAGAATGATTTACCACTACCAGGTGCGCCAATTACAGCAGTTCCCCGTTGGACATCGGGTACATAAACTGGAACTCCCCCACTCCCCTTGGGTAATTTTTGACTCTTGTATTTGTGTACTCCAATATATAAACTGGCGCTATCACACCTAGGTGTGACGATTTGCTTGAGAGCTTTTTTCTTAGCTTGGGCGGTTTCCTTTGCTCCACCCCAATAGCTAGTAGCAAGCTTGCCTTTTTTACCATTACTAAAAAGCTGTAAAAGCAACAATAAGCCAATTCCCCCGGCAAGTGCCAAACCTTGAGGTGACATGAACCTATCTGTATACTTACTAAAGTCAGTATTGCTATTTTTATTGTTAGCTTTTACTTCTCTAACAGTCTTAGTTTTAGCTGTTGCAAACAGATAATTATTCATAATAATTTGTATTAATTGCATGAGGAAATGGAAGAAATATGCGGTGAAGTGAAGTTGCATATTTCTTCATTGGTTGTCTGATGTGTCCTCTCCAAGTCAAAAGTAAAAGAGGATAAATTCTTCTATAATTACCTTTTTACTTGTTAATTTTTAGGGACGGTGAGAGGCGTACCAAGGATAATTGGGTCTATCTCGCGGTAGGTGAAGAAGGGAACTGGGCCAATGAAGTATGGCGAGCAGCCCAAGTCAACCCATCCCCGCTTGCAGATACGGAAGAACATCGCGGTGGTGATACTCCCGTCCGCTTCGTTAATGTCCCAGATGACTTGTTTAAATGATTTCCCAAAGGGGTGGCGACCTGTAGGTTCTTTTCCACCGTTGAGGCTGCCCAAGATGCCGAATCCGCCTTTAACTTTTTGGTCTTTGCCAGACATCCATTGTGCGCCAGTCACAATATCACTTCCTGAAACTTCGATGTGACCACAGGTTTTCTCGCATGGGACATTAAACCCAGCTTGATAGCTACCACTTATTGACTTCCAGCGTCCACTTTCAAGGGAACCGAGGGGTAAGTCTAATTTGCCGATAAAGCTAACATCAGGGATGGGAACGCTGGGGAACCGATCGAACGGTACATCAGCCAATCCCGGAACTTTAGCAATTGTTGTATTTTGCCAGTTAGTGAAGTCTTTTAGCTGTGCATCCTCAATACCAGGGATGCTGGTTAGTTTATATTTATCAAGTTTGACATACTCACCAAGTTCCACTTCTCCCAGTTGGGGATAATTGTCTAGCACTTCACCAACAGTTTGGTAGCTTGCGGTGCTGCCTGTAACTTTGCTCACTAGTTCTTGAATTAGTGGAATGGCTCCGACTTCTGAATCTTCTAAATTAGGAATTGCTTCGGCGAGGTCTTCAAGTGTTTGCCAATCGAGTGTTTCAAAATCTGACAGTTTGAGATTTTTGAGTTGAATGCCCGTGATTTCGGCGATATCTTCAAGCGTGAAATCTTCAATATTGAACTCGGTTGCTTCAAAATCACCCAGTTCCATGACTTCGGCAAGGCTTTGTCCAGCACTCCAGGTGCGTGCCTCCTTCATACCAGGGTTTTTGATATTAGGGAATTCAACGTTGCCAGCACCGCCAAATTTCATGTTTCTAAACGTGATACTGCTCCAATCGGGAGTAGGTGCGCCATTGACGTATTTAGTTGCAACCGGCTGTGGCTGTTTGGTTTGTTTTGTCTTATCTATCGAAGTGTTCAAATTTGAATACTTCGATGAAACTGTTTGAGCTACCGCTTTATCGCCGAATAAGAGACTGCCGATATTATAGCTACCTCCATATCGGATTAATCCGTGTAGGGCAAGCCCTGCAATAAGTCCTGCAACCATCAGGTAGCGTAATTTATTAAATTTTTCCATCCGATACTCAAGCCCTCGGTTGGTTTTGTTGTGAGTAGTTTCCTGGCTTGCAGCTCTCACTGGTACAATCGCAGTTACCTCTGCTGTAGTATCTAAAATTTGGTTGTTAGAGGTGAGATTTTCGGTATACATCACTATTTATTTAAAACTTGATTTACCTAGATTTGTTGTTGTGAGAGGGTTGTTGTGTTGTGGTGGTATTTCTAACAAGCGCTTTCCACCTAGTAGCATGAGTTTTTCAACCAATTGCATTGATACTCCGGCGGTGCTGGCGGCGACGACAAGTTCCTCTCCTTGCGATCGCAACTCAACAAGTTGGTTCAGACGCTTCCAAAGTTTGCTGTCTGTCGTAACCCACTGGTTTTTGAGGGCAACTTGCATCCCTTTGGCGATATGTCTGCTATCAGATAATGCGGTGTAACTGACCTTTGGTTTTACTTCTTCAGGTTTGCTGAGAGTGTCGCCAATAATTTCAATTTGGCTGTACTCTGGTGTGCCACTGCCCGCTACAATCCGGAAATGATAGCTTTTCCTTGTTGAGCCAGACTCAGTAATCACCGTCATGTGCGCCCCGTAAGGAGCTGGTGGTAAGCCAGGGATTTTGACTGTCTCGATGCGGCGAATGTGAATTAGTCCTGCACCCGTACTGCTTCCAGAACACTTACCCAAGCCCTCAAGACATCCGTCTACATCAAAAACAAACCTAGATGGGTCATCCAGCCAGATTTTCTTGATGATTTCTCTGGTGTTGTAGAACGATATTGATACCCCATGTCCAGGCCAGACCTTAACTGTTTGCAATTGGGCATTTTCCCCTGACACCTGGGACGCTGCAACTTGACGGATAGTATTTGCTAGTACAAGTTGATTTGGTGCAAACACGGAGGCGATCGTGAGGCACCCGCTAAAGACGATTGCGCGGAGCGCAGTGCCAGAGGCGATCGCCCAAGGCATCCTTAAACTAAAATCTGCTATATCTCTTAGTTTCACAGCTTGATTGACCTATCGACTTTGATTGTGATTTTGGTGTCTTTAGGCACATACCAGACATTGGGACGACGGTTGATTTCGTCAGTAGCACGTTCTGTCCGCTTGCTGATTGTTTCGCCAAGTTTGCCAAAAGCACCTTCAAGGAAAGCAGCTCCCAGGTTGCGATTGTTATTGCGGCTGCGAGTTCTTGTCCCACCTAAAGGCAAATCTTCTGTGACTTCTTCATCCGGCTGGTTAATAATTTCCCCTACCTTGGCAAGACCAGCTATAGTTCCTAACGTGGCATCATATTTGGCAATTTCAGATCCCTTGTCGTCGTAAGGTCTGGCGATGAGGGGTGAACCCGCCTCTCCCAAAACTGATATCGTTCCAGGTGATAGAGGATATTCTGTGCCGTCTTTGAGGATGGCCGTGACTTCGGCACGCACACTTGATGTGCTATCAACCGAAATCATAGCGATAGTTACCTGCGTTCCTGCGGGAATGGCTATTTCGCCAGTATTGCTATAAAGCGGCTCATTCAACCGGGCGACAAACCGTAATGTATTTGTCTGCTCCTGGGAACGAGCGTTATTACTGGTTTGGGGCATAACGAGCGGAGTTACCAGGGTTGCACTTGCAAACGAACCGACAACTAAATACTGCGGTTGTGTTTCTTGGAGTATCTGCGCTTCTTCTGGCAAGTAGTTATTTGCAACTTTTTCAACTTGCTGAGTGGAATTGTTTTCTTTATTACTAGCAAAACTGGATTCTACGGTCTTTTCTTTGTCAAGTTCTAAGCTAATTTGTGGTTCTTTTATCGAGAAACTATAAATAACTGGCACGGCTTGATTGTTATCTTTGTCATCAGTATTGCTATACTCAGGAGTACTATCATTTGTGGTTATAGGTTGCCAACGCGGGCGCAGTTCTTCAACTTGATTAGGGGTATTGGTAACTGTTTCGGTATTCTCGCTGCGTCGGCTACGGCGACGGCGGGAGCGATCGCTATTTTGTTCTGCTGGGCGTAATGTTTCTTCAGTTTTAGCTGTAACTTCTTGTACTGTTGTGTTTGTAGGTTCACTGACAGTGGTACTGGCTAGCATATACTCAACTCGACCAACCGAACCCAGGTTACGTAGGCGTTCGAGTTCGGCTATTGGATCTTTGGCGACACTCTGGTTGCTGGCAACTAATTGTTTGGCAAATTTTGGCAGAGGAGCGCTAGGACGCAGAGGTGGTATTGGCTGTGAAGCCACTACTCTACGTGTTGGTCTAACAGGTTCGGATGTTTCTTCCCGGTATACACGTCTTCTGGAAGTAGGGGGAGTTTCTTGAGCAACTACCCTTCGTTGTCGAATAGAACGGGTTTTTTCTTGGTTTTTGGCTTGTTCTTCTTCAGTAGCTTCTTTTTTCTCCTCTTTGTCTCCCGTATTAGCTTGACCATTTAGGGCATCAAGTTCTTCCTGTTGCTTGGCGAGAGCAAGCTTGGCATAAACATCGCCTTCTTTTTTCTCAGATGTGGCAACCGTGGGAGTTGGAGTAGTAGTTAATTCTGGTTTTTTGGCATTTTTGCCACTCCCATTCATCATGCCGTTGAGGACAACAAATATAACTAGAAACCCAGCACCAAATGCACCACCAATAATTCCTAATCTTGACCAGGGAGATGTAACAAAGTCGTGTTTAGTTTGGATTAACGCGGGGTCTTCTACTTCAGTTTCATCTTCTTCAACCACCTCAAATTGCGAATTTTCAACTTCATCTTCTTCTATCCTATCGATTGGTAAAAGACTATCTACGGAAGATATATCTTTATGCGAAGCCTCATTCTCTAGCTGTAACATAGTTCTATGCTTGATTAATGATTTTTATTTCTTACCGAGGTTATAATCAACGATTTGAGTAATTTCTAAACCTGGTTCTCGTACTAAATAAACTTTCTTATCGAGTTCAGTTGGCTTATTTGGTAACTTGGGAGTATCGACAGCCTCGACAGTAATTGTTTTGTTAAAGGCGATTCCTTTGCCTTGGTTTTCGTTCCTATTAAAGCTGACGAGCGTAGCGATATAATCGACTTCCCACTGTCCATCCTTAATTTTTCTGGGTTCAGAGATATGGCGAGTTACAAGTGAAACTTGAACTTCACCGTTAAATACACCACTTGGAACTATTTCTGCTAATTTCTTGAGAAAGTTTGCCCGGAAATCTTGATTTTCAGATAGTGCAAATGCAGCTTCCCAGGCTCTAGTGGGAATTTTTTTTCTACTATTTTTTGTTGTTTGAATATCTATTCCCCTATCAGGTTTAGTAACATTTTCGCCATTCTCTGTTGCTTCGATTATTCCGTTCCAGCCGAACATTTTAATCATGCTATCTGAGATAAAGCGTTTGATAGTTTCGGCTTCGCGTTCGTTAGGAGCGGCAAATTTACCAGGTGAAATAGACCCATCTTGGAGTTGAACAATCGTCATGCCTTTGACATGATGATTTGTACTAGCACTCATACCAATATTTATTATTTGCAATAGGGTAGATAAGATAGTTCCTCCTGCTGTTACGGCGATCGCCATTGCAATAGGTGTGGACGTGGATTGCCCATAACTCAGAAGCCGCGCCGGTTGAGATTTAGACTTAGGTTTAAGCATAATTATTTGTTAATTACTTTTTAACTTTGATTTTGGAACTAACAAATTTGGTGGCGTTGACAGCAACCGTAGCAGTTGTACTTGCTCCACCTGTAGCGATTCCTGCTGCAATTTCAGAGCCAAATGCTACTGTTTTACCTAATCCTGTCCAAACAGCTATTCCACCACCTGCGGCTAATGCAGATGCAAGAATAGGAGAAACTAACCCAACAAAAAGCAGAAATATCATCGGTTGATTTTGTTCGGAATTAGCGATAAGTTGTCCGCACAAACCAATAATCATGTTGAAGCAGAGTTTCGCCATTCCAACGGTGAAATAACCAGTTAGCCAAGCGAAAATAGGTTTTGCGCCAAAGGGGAGTAGCGAACCGCCTATTGCCAACGGGCCAAGTAGGGCAGTTAAAAGCATCGTGAATTCTATACCCCACTGGTAAGCGTTATTGAGGGCGAGGAGGATGACTGCGACAAATCCGGTAATCATCGAACCGATTGTACTGGTGATAGTATTACCAATCTTTTCGGCGATTTGACCAGGGGAGAGATTTTCGAGCGCGTCTTTGGCATCAGATAAAGCCTGAAGTGGGTTAAATTCCCAACTACCGCTATCGGGGGCTTCTCCTTTAAATAGATCGGGTGCAGAGGTTTTGAGTTCTGCTTCTGCTTGTTGCAAACAGGTGATTGAATCTTGCGTGTTACCAGGGATGGAACGGCATCTTTCCATTGCCGCTCCTACTTGCTGCTGGAGGGCAATATTGCCGACTGCGCGGTTGAATGCTACTTCTAGGTTGGCTCCGGCAGCAGTAAATTCTAGGATGTCATTATTAACAGTATTAATGTATCCCCGGATGGCGAGTGTTCCACTTCTGAGTAAAGTGCCATTGTTAGCTAGTAGCCCGATAACCAGAATGGGCCATATCCAACTGGAGAGGGCTTTCATATCTTCTTGATTTATCCAGTTTTTGCCTAACTCAACCATAAAAAGGGTGAGTGTGGCGATCGCAAAAAACTGACCAACTTTGCACATCGAGCCGTACAAGTTACCGTTGAGGGTTTCCTGCCAAAGTTCATTAAAACCTTCTGCTACTAGTTGCGCTCCAGCTGACGCATTTTCTAAAATGTCTTGCCCGAAGAATGGGTCGGTTGCAATTACAAGATGTTCTAACATGGTCTGTATTATGTACCTGATAGAGAGTTGGTCATCTCAATTGCAGAGATGACCAACTAATTAGGGTGAATTATTCACCTGCGGTAGTTTTGAGACTGCTAAACCCACTGATTTCGATATACTGGGCGCTGATACCGTCCATCATCAGGTTTTGACGACGGCGATCGCTTGCCCCTTGTTCGGCAAGTTGACTTAGCATCAGGTTAGTTTGCTGGGCATCGTGCCGTGTTTGCAGTCCGTCAATGCGAGATTGACCCAACATTGAGACAATTTGCGAGTTTTGGGCAGCAATGACCTTGAGGATGTTTTGTGAAGCATCCATTGGTTGTGCAGATTCTGCGAGTTCTTTGGACTCGGCTACAGTTTGTTCAGTTGCTTCTATCTCATTTTTGGTACGTTCCTGACCGACTTCCCCTAAGACGCTGGCGATCGTGGCGCGGGTAGTTTCTCTCTCCAGTTCGTTAGCTGCACTGACCGCAGCTTCAACTGTGTTGCTTTCATTCCAGTTACCCTTGCTTTTAAGTTGCTCTTTGAGCTTTTCGGCTGAGTTTACTGGGTCTGGCATATCCATACTGCCAGTCTGAATAGCAGTTTTAGCTTCGCCTTTCATCCCACCCCATTTATTAGTTCCTGAAGTGAGTTCCTTTTTGGTTTCCTCAAAATAGTTATTGAATTTCCCTAAAACCTTGAAGAAATCCTCAATTGAAAAGGCATAACTGGGTGCTGTACCGAGTAAAGTAACCAGACCAATTATTGACCCGATTATTACTCCTTTCTTAGGAAACTTGAATTTTGGTTTCATACCTTTGGTGGATAAAATAATCAATGTGGCAATTAAAGTTAAGCCACTTGTTTATGAGTTATTGATTCTTATTGTTATAAATTCAAATTATTCTTAGCTTTTCTTCTATAATTTATGCTGACTTTAATTGCTGATTGTTATTGTTATCCAATAATTGTTGTGCTTCTTGACTTAACTCATCTCCCCGAAGCATCTGTATGTAACTTTCTGTAAATCTCACCATACCCAGCATTGGATTATCGGCATATTTATTGAGAAATAGAGTGCGTAATTCTTGCTCATTTGGGTTATTTGCTACTGCTGCAAGTAAGCAATAAGCAGGATAATACCTACAGAAAGTAAGTTTGCCATTGTCATCAAGTAACCACTGTGAATAAATACTTTCGCGTTTTGGAAAGAATGCTTCGGTACTATTACGCGCGATAATTTCATAAGGATATTTAAACCTTTTCACAAATGGGTCAACTGCCGATGTTTGAATCCGACCGATCAGGCGGGTTGTGATGTTAGCAAATATTTTGGAAGCAGACTTACTTTGGAAAATACTTTCTGGTTCTTGGGCAGATAAAATTACACGTATACCTGCTTTTGCACCGTTAGCGCAGAGTCTACCAATTAGCTCGGCTATGCTCTCAAAATTGAATAAAATTGGTGCTTCATCTAAGAAAAATATTGATACTTTAGATGATAAAGCTCTACGTAAAGCTGCGGAATAGGCACTCAGGGCAAGGACTGCGGCATCGGCTTCACTCCCAAGCGATCGCAGTGCAAATACAAGCAATCGAGCATCAGTTCTAAAGCTAGATGGATTGGCGATTGATTGCCCAACTCGTGAATTTAGCCAAAACTTTAATCGCAATCTGATTTGGTCAAGGGCATCGAGAATTTCTTTACTATTATTGGTGATGGAATCGAGTTTGATAAATCCAGGCGAACAATAATTATAGAAATCTTTAAGTGTGGGAATATCTGCCCATTCAGGTGTTCCCAATCCATTTTCTAATGCTAGCTTGTACCGAAGTTTGATATCTTCATCGTTGTAAAAAGTTTCAATTGTGATTGTAATGATACTTTCAATATTTGATACTGTTGTCGGACTTACCCCTACAGGATTTGTCCCTAGTACCATAATCATTAATGTGGATTTTAAGAATTCCTTGAAATCGGTCATTCTCTCTTTAATAACTTCAGGCTCATATCCCCTTAAGTCAGGTAATTCAAATAGATTGTTTGATTCTTTACTAATATCGAAATATGCTCCTTCCTCTCCCATAAATTTGGTGTAGTCAGTAAACGTGCTAGTACCATCGGGTTTAGGATAATCAAGCGCAATTACGGGAATGTTTTGAGCCAAGGCAGGTGTTAATAGACCTGCTACTAAGACGGATTTACCCGCACGGGTAGTACCAAAAATGGCAAGATTTTTGTGCTGCTTGTACAAGTCAAGATGTACTGGGGTTCCTCCCTCTTCAGCAATTAGCTCAAACCCCGATTTATCTCCTGTAGCTGTTCTGACTATCGGCATGAGTCCGGGAACTTCTGATGAGAAATAAGGGAGGCGACGGTTAAAGGGTCTTGTGAGTAGGTTTTCCCAAACAACAGGTACACATTGTAACCATGTTTTCCAGGCATACTCGATTTCTCTATCAACTACAGCAGGTCGCAAGAAGCAGCTAGAAAGGTATTGACAAGCTTCATCAAGTTTTTGACGACTGTGACGATGGACACAAAAAACAACAGCAGTATGAATCGGGAGACTGCCTCTGAGGATAGTTTCTTGTGCCTTAACTGCCTCCTCGATGTTCATATTGGCTTTTACGTCAATTGACCCCTTCTCAGAAGACATCGCGCTGGAGGTAATTGACTGTTTGGTAATCCGTTGCAGAGCAGTTTTGGCAAGTCCCTGGTTGGCTTTAGATAGCTGGCAAATAATCTCAGTGTCGGAGATTTTTTCTTTGGATATTACCTCCCAGAGGTATCGAAGCTGGGCGTATTCATCTATCCAGCCTTGGGGCTTTTCGCTGAACTGAAGAACGCCGATATACTTGTCTTGCAGTCTTACCCAGCTGCGATCGAGAAACGGGACAGATTTTTCATTCTCCAGCATCAGGTGGCGAATGTGGAAATCGCTAGTTTGAACTTCTCGAAGTCCCTCTTCATCTAGTATGAGGGGATTGGGAACTTTGGGCGCATCGCTACGGTTAAATTGACTCCAAAGAATTGACCATATTTCTTCACTCGTGACTGCTCGTACTGCTAGCCCCATCGAGTTTGTAAAAAGTTGTTCCCACCGTTGAAATCCAGAGGTAAAACTATCCCGTAAGATTGTTTCGATTCGTTCTTGCCGAACACCGTGAATTTGTCCAGTAAATTGGAACCAAGCATTTTGCAATTGTTTGATAGTTTTTTCAATTGCATCATTTGAGCGACTATCTTCAGAAGCCAGGACACTATAGGTACACCAGAAACGTAAAAACTTATTTTTACGAGTTCCGGCTTTAGTGAGTTCTCTTGCTCGCAGACGTTCCGATCGCACTAATAAAGTTAGTTGCTCTAGGTCGCATTTATCCTCTATCTTTTTTAGTTCCTGCTGTCGGAGAAAATCATCAGTGAACGAACCAAGATGAATTGTTAAGGTTTCGCGTTCGGGAAGTTCTTTGAGTCCGCCCTCAATATTTTCAAAAATCGGCAGAATCTGTTCTTCGGGCAAGGATGGGTGAATTCCTTGTACGTCGAAGCAGAACTTAATTTGAATATCTTCTTTTTTCTGGAGGATGAGTGCGCCGATATCTCTACGACCAGCAAGCGAGATACTTGCAATCCCGGCTAAATGAGTAATATCCTCGAACGGTGTTAGGTTTTTGACAACACCTAATTGTTCGGTATCGAGGGATTTTTTACCAATTTTGTCCTTTGTTTTCGTTGAGGCGGTCGAACTCATAGCCTGTAGTTTAGTTCGGTGATATTTTTTACTTGAGCAGCTTTATCTGCGTTTTTTTTCTGGGATTGAGGTTGTAGAGGATTAACGAGAGAAATAAAAGGTTTATAACCACGGGTGATGCGGGGTGTGCCGACAAACTTACCCAAAAAAGCTTTGTTGGAACTTACCGTCCACCAAGTTGCCCATCCCCAAGCAGTTACCATTCCGGTTGCGAGCCAGGAAGCTTGCATAAAACCCTTGACTACCATGTAGGAGATGAGAGCGATCGCACTCCAGGGAACAATTTGGTCGGCGGGGAATGGCCCAAGGCGTGGCTGTTCTCCTAATACGCGGTTGACAGTACGAAATTCCCGTTCTCTGGCCATTATTACAAAAGGCAAAAGTCAGTTTTTGAAATTTTGATGAGTGGCACTTATGGAATTGTGCCACTCGTGGTGGCTTTTTTGACGAGTGACGTATCAGCCTGTTACCAGTCCTGCGAGCAAGTCTCCGACTACAACTGTGAGGGCAACGATAATTGGTGTACGGGCGATCGTTTGCCAATCTTCGTCGTTTCTGGCTGCTTGAACAACCCTAATAAGGCCAATACCCAGATAAATTAGGAACAAACCGCGCAGTACCGCAAATACGTACCTAATAATATCTTCGTTAACACCAGTGAAATACTCTGTGAAGAAGTCCTCTGCGTTTTGCATGAACTGGGCATTTGCGGGTGCAGTGGCAATGTCCAACATAAATACTACACCTACCAAGCAAAACAGAACAGTATAAATATTGATGCCATATTTGCGCTGCCATTTCTCAAAGTTGGAAAGTAGCAAGTTTGCTTCCTTGGGTAGTAACGCTACAATGCCAGTTCCAAACGCGAGTGATGCCATCACCATGTGGTGGAGTGAGATATCTGCAATCATCAAACCAGTACCAACTGCCATTAGTCCGGCGATGCTGGCGTTTTCTTTCCAGTTGCGCTTTTTGCGACGGGTGGAAGCAGGGTATCCGTATTCTTCGTGGGAAGGAATGCGATCGCTACCAAAATCAGATTCGTAGTCTGTTCTCATAAAAAGATTATTTCAGAAATTAGTGGATGAAACTTTGTAGAGTAACTAAGGCCGCAACACTGCTTTTTACCAAAGTTTTGATTGGAGTAAATATCTGCTCCAACTTCTCACTTGTGAAATTATTTTATGAGATTAATAACCGTGAAATCATCTAAAAATTTTCTATTTTTAGACACTATGTTTTTCAGTAAATCATTCAATAAAAACTCAGACAAATTTGCTTGACAACTTCCAATAATTAAATCAGTGATTGATTTCATAATGTTTGACCCCCGATATAAGCTATATCGGGGGCCAAAGATTGGTATATGAGGTAGCGTAATTACGGTTGTTTACCGCTAGGTTGCTGTGATGGCTCAACTCTCTGCCAACTAATTCTGCATTATATTTGTGTTGAAATCGAGTTGGATTTTCTTACCTACTTTGAGATTGAGGGTTTTAGTACTGTTAGCAGGTAATTCAATAACCTGGTTAACAGGATAGACTGAATCGTACTTAGGACAGGTTTTGGTTTTGCAAGGGGGAGCTGCTTCTACGATTGATTTGATAACTCCATCTCGCAGGAATATCATATCTAAAGGAATATACGTATCCTTCATCCAAAGTTTAACTTTTTCAGGTTTGTCGAGGACAAACAACATTCCGTGATTTTCAGGAATTGAATTACGAAATTTGAGTCCGTGGGCATATTCCTTTCTATCGTCTGCTAATTCGAGTTGAACTGTTTGATTGTTACTGGTAAAGGTTGCACCAATAGGTAAATACTGGGGCTGGCGAGTCCAAAAGTATAGCGGTAGGGGTGATAGGGCAGCAGTAAAACCAGCAATTGGCCCAACAAATTTGATAAATTTGATGAATTTGAAAAATAGGCTTTTTTCTGGATTTTGTGCTTGTTTAGTTTGAATGTTGGTTTGAGCAGTTTGTCTTGTAACTTCCATAGTTTTAGCTAAATAAGGTAGTAAAGTGGTTAGAAATGGCGAGCATTATGAACTGTTGAAATGTTTTGGTTACATTTGCTTTCGTCCAAACATGATGAAACTTTGAATTGATTTATGAGGTGTGCTAGCTGAAAATATCAATGTTGCCAACAGCAAACTTGCTTTCGTCTAGGGGACTACTAGGTAAAGCTTGTTGGTCAGCTTTGTTACGCATCGACTCGACTCTATCGGCTTCGCGGATGGCAAGCGGGTTAATCTGACGGCGTTCTTCTAGTAATGCCTCGATTGTTAGTTCAAGTGTGGGGACTTGGCTTTCTGAGTAGGTATCTTCTGTTATTGTTTCGCAGAATATGCTACTAGCGGCGCGTTCTACAATTGTCTGGATTTCTGCACCTACACAGCGATTGGTGGCTTTAAGAATTCTGCGCCACTGTTCCTCGCTCCAGGGGTCGCCGCCATTGCGAAAGCGTTTGTCAAACCGGGCAGCGTGCAGTTTGAAGATACTATATCTTTCTCCATTATTGGGCAGGTCTACTTTAAATAAATAGTCAAACCGTCCGGCACGGGTGAGTTCAGGTGGCAGCCATTCCATACGGTTGACTGACGCGATAACCAGTACATCTGACGTGCGCTCTTGCATCCACGTCAAAAGCTGACCAGCCAGCCGTTTGGCGAGGTCATCATCCCCGGCGAAGCCTTTATCAAAGTCGTCGAAATACAAAATTACTTGGTTGAGCCTATCTGCTAGTCGCAACAAGCGTTTGAGTTTCATTTCTGCTTGGTTGCCAAAACTTCTAAAGTTGCCCCAATCGACCATGATGAGGGGAATACCCATATTCTGGGAACAAGCTTTTGCTGAGTGTGATTTTCCCGTCCCCGGTGGCCCCACAAGCATAATTCCCTTGGGTACACGCAGATTGTATTGTTTGGCACGCGGGGAAAGCAATCGCTTGAACTTTTTGAATGACTGCTGCATGAGTTCTAACCCACCAAGTTGTACTTTTGGTGGAGGTAAGAATTCGATGTCATACAAGCGGTTGAGCAGTTGAATTTTTTTTGCTAGTAGTAGCTTTGCTATATCACTGGAATTTCCTAAGTCATGATTTTTTCTAATATCGGTTATGCAAGAAATAATATCAGAAATATACAGACCAGCACTAGCGTTAGCAATTTCTAAATAATCTTGTTCAGTATATATTAAAGGAAATAAATTACTGCTAATTAAACTAGCAATAATTTCTTGTGTATCTGGTAATTCTTGGCTCCAAAGGGGTATTTCTGCTGCTATTTCGCTGGCTATCTCAGCATTGGCTCCTAGTAATATGGTAGTCTTATTGCTATTTTTTGTATGAAATTTGAGATTAACTAGCGACGACTTAATCCATTCTGATAGAAGAACAAATTCAGTATCTTTAGTTATGCTTTCTTTTAACCAAGGAAAAATATTCTCAACAATTAGTATTCCAGAGCCAGAATAAACTCTCCAAAAATTGAGTACTTGAA
The DNA here is from genome assembly GCF_014697485.1 of Anabaena sp. FACHB-83. Classification (NCBI taxonomy): domain Bacteria; kingdom Bacillati; phylum Cyanobacteriota; class Cyanophyceae; order Nostocales; family Nostocaceae; genus Anabaena; species Anabaena sp. FACHB-83. Next base: position 109,730 of record NZ_JACJRY010000021.1, read on the forward strand.
AATAGTCTTCTTTATTCTGTTTTATGGAAGGTTTATAGTCGTGAAACTCTTGAAAAATAAGATTATTTTCGGTGCTGACGGCTAATTCTTTAATACTGTCTTCGCTTAAATTCCATATATAGACTTTTCTGCCTGCTTGCTGACAGGAAGTAGTAATACGAATGAGGAAGCGGTGACGTTCTTGGAGAGGGGATTCACAGGCGATGATTGGATAATTGTCCGCAAGCAGGTCTTCTAGATACTCAAAGCTAGACTTCATCTTAGTTGCTTGTAGCGTAATCAGAAGCAATCTTATCTAGAAGGGATGCTGTACGATAACTGATAATTTTCTAATTTATAAATCCAAAAAATTAGAAAAAAGTTGGTTTCTTTTCAGTATTTTGTTGATTGTGTAATAGTGTTGTGAATTTAGATAATTGCCAAGAGTTCTGATTTTCCAAGTTTTTCGATTTTCAGTTATGGCCAAAACACCGGAATATCCAATCGTTGTTATTCCAGAGTTAGTTAAAGACAGAAAACAGTTTACTCCTTTAGTTTTTCCGTCTGGACAAGGAGATGCACCAATTGGGGCAAGTGAGGGGCTGTTTGAAAATGTTCTCAAACATTATTTTGGTGAAATTGTTTCTCCTCAGCAGGTGATGTTTCCACCAGGGCATCGATTACCATTTACGGCTGATTTTCTGATGGTTGAACCAAATACTGGCTTACACATAGACTTGGAAGTTGATGAACCTATCTCATTTGCAACTGGCAAGCCCACTCACTGTATCGGCGAGGATGACTATAGAAACAAGTGTTTTGTTGATGCAAACTGGCTGGTTATCCGGTTTGCAGAAGAACAAGTCTCGTCTCAGCCAGAACGCTGCGCTCGATTTATTGCTGGTGCGATCGCTCAACTGACAGATAATAATACTTATCGCCAGAAGCTACTTCATGTAGAGAAAGTTACTCCTATGCGCCAGTGGTCTGCACGTCAAGCTTCCAGATTAAAGAAAAGTGATTACCGCCAAGGCTATCTTGCCCAAAGGAAAAACTAACAGATAATTTGGTGAAAGCGATTAGCGTTAATCAGTTTTGAAATTTATCAGTGAGGGTTTTGTTTTAAGATTTTTGGTGGGGCGATCGCAAAGATCATCGAGTTGAGTTGTTAAGCTAGGCAGCAAAAAACAATTCAATGTCGGTTCAATGATTGCGTTAGGTAGCGTTTTACACACTGTTTCAAGGCTATTAACCATTCCACTGTGAATATAACCTATTAATTTGATCGCTAACCTCTTGCATACTCGTGTAACCAATAGAACGTAGATGGAACAAGCTGAGAATACTCCATGCTGTGTACTTACAAATTTTAGAAATGTCAGCTTCGTTAATCACTTGATTGGCTAAATAATTCATACCTCGATGAATGATATCTGAGCGTTTGTCATAAAGCTTCGTCATATTTTTATACACTTCTTTGGCATCTTCAATCCTTATAAATTCATAGCCACTAAAAGCATTGAGTGTTGCAACCCCTTTCGCTAAAGCGTGTGTAGGTTGTTCAGTTCCAGTAAACATACACTCCAGTGCAGTCCAGTACTTCAGAAAAGACACATCTAGATCGGCTTCATTTTGGGCTTCACCTATCCAGTAAATTGCCGTCAAAATGCATCCTTCTAGCTGCGTTTGAGAAGAAGCATTAATAATTGTAGAGAAGTCATCTAAGAAACCATTAAAAGATAAATCATCAAGTCGGTTTTTATTGATGGAAAAAGTTTGTATAGGTTTGCGACCGCGACCAGAAACCAAAAAAATGGCATTATCTTTATTCCTTATAATTAAAGTTTTTTCGCTATTACCATATGCTTCAAATGAAAGATTTATCTTTATCATTTGCTCTGAAACTCTATCATGTATGAACAAACAGAGTATATATCTGAAATAGTTTATTAACTCTCGTGCTTGCCTGTAAGCTTTTTTATTAGCAGTATCATAATCTCCATAAGCAGTAGATTTCATACACAAGCGATTCAGGAAATTCTTATTAAAGAAATCTTGGGTATGCGATAACACTTCTGGCTTCTGTGAATCAATTTCTCCAAAGTAAGCAGTGATCATCTGATCGCACAACTCTTGATTAAAAGCAAAAATTTCAACTTTATTACAACTGATTTTATCAAGGTCTTCTAGCTCAAGTCCTTCAACTGCAAAAAAGAAGTCAAAATAACTAATCTTATCATCAATATAATTTTGAATACTTTCTAGCGCAACGACAAACTCTCTTTTGCTTTTTGAATCTTTGTCTCTATTAGAAATTTCTACTTCTAATTCCTTCTTTAAAGCAGTATAAACTGTTTCATAAGAAACTACTCCCTTTAACCCAGGAGCCTCATAAATTCTGTTAAAAACTTCATTAAATGCCGTTATTGCGTTTTCTAATAAGATCCAGTCTCGAAAATTAATTTGTAATCTGGGTGCAAATTTATCAAAATTATTGTACTCCTCAATACTGGTAGGAAGGCAATAATTTTTGTTTTTATTTTTGTTGTTTACTAACGTATTCCAATTCTGTGTAGCTGCCTTGAGATCACCTTTACTTAGCTGAATTTTCATAGATACTTCTTTTTTCAACTCCTATTTCGGATATCATACAGAATTTTTCCGTATAACCAACCTTCACTGAAGGATTATGCTTTGCTACCCGTTTATTACAAAACGGCTACGACATCCGCACAGTGGAGGAATTACTCGGACACAAGGATGTAAAAACTACGATGATTTATACCCATGTTCTGAATCGGGGCGGTAAGGCTGTGTGTAGTCCCCTTGATTAGAACTACTGGCCTATACCTTAACCAGCAGTCTTATTGACTGCTGTTTAATTTACCAATTTCCCAACTTTTGATAAGTGTTTGTAACCCAGTTATAAATTATGACTCTGCGGTTTAATTTTGCTGCATCAGCGATACAATTAGCTGTTCCTCCCGCTTGCCCATCCCAGATAGCAATCATCATATCGTGGGCATTTTTTATTTGATTAATTATCCATCGATTACGAGCATTTAAACATTTGATTCCTCCAGCTTCTTGATAAGGTAAGTTAGAGACAAATTTGATAGCGTTGCATTGGGATAACAGCCAATAATACTTCTGCTTATCGAGATTATTCCATTTGGCATCTTGGTTGATGCAGTGTACGGCAGCAGTGAGGTTTATCTCAATAGGGTACTTATCTTTTAAGCCTAAGATTATCTCTACTGCTGCGGTATCAACTCCCAATGCCATGCCTGAATAGAACTGGATGCGTTTGTAACCCCACTCAAGGGCGCGATCGCAAGCACGAACAATCATAGCTTCAAGTCGGTTACGCACCTGCTTCCATCCCTCCTCATCAAATTTTTTGTGGCTGTTTCCTGTAAATGCCACTTTTAGAGTTGGTTTATCTTCTATGAGGCAATCAACAAACTCCTGGGGCAGCCAGATATTAGGAGGAAGATTAAAATTGCTAATCAGGGAAGCTATCTCTAGGTCGGTGTACCCTGCAAGGTTGCATCCAATCCTAGTTGTTAGGAATTCTAGTTCAGGATGAGTATTTGCATATTCGACTAGTTTCTCAATTTGGGATTTGATTTGGGGAAGGGGAATTGACCGGATACCCTTATTTAGGTCTTTGGTTGCGATCGCCCAGGATTGTCCTTGTCGTCCTTGGGGATTACCGTATTCTGCATTGCAGTACTGTCGCGCAAATAAAGCACTTCCAGCACCATGTCTTCCTTCTGTGTTGCTGCCAAATACAAAAATCTGGTTTTCTGCTAGTTTGATAACTCTATCAGGAATAATTTTGTAGGGATGATTATTTGACATTTGGTTCTTTTAGCCAAAAGAAAAGATTGGGATATCTGTGGTTAAATTTTTTTACTTCTGCTTGAGCAGCAGTTAGGTTATCCCATAATTCCATCTCTCCATAATCACCTCTTATTATTGCTTCTTGTCTAGAATTTGGATGATTGAAAATTAGGGGTGTTGCGTCTTTACTAGAATTTTTTCTTCGCCAACAAATACAATACTTATCCATTTTATATAAACTGATAATAAAATTAATTACTACCAGTTTATATTTTTATTATGCTGACTCTTTAATCTGGTTTAGAGCTATTAACATTTCTTCTCGATTGAGATGTCGTTTCTTGCCTGTTTTAGATACTTGGATAGCGTAACTCCATTTTATTCCAGCTTGTGAGCATCTTTTCCTTAACTGTTGAACAGTGATATGTTTGTTTGTAGATCCTTGATTTTTGTTGGATATCCGAAGTTTGGATTTATCAGTTAAGTTTTCGATTTTACTTACAGTGGGTTTTATGGATATGGATGTAGTACAGTTGCAGTGCTTTTCAAAAGCGATAGATATCTCTAGCAAGAATTGGAAAATGAAGAGAGTAGAAAATCCGTAAATAAGAATATAGAGAAGCCCTGTTAGCATATACTGTGCAAATTCCATTGTTTTAACTCCTATTGATATAACTAGTAACTGGTTATTTAATGAAGCGGTATGCCAGCTTTCTATTTATATCAAAGCGTTAGCTTGTGTAAATTTACTCTGAAGTAAAGATCCGAGAATAAATCAATGGTGTAACAGTGATGAAATATCTTGGGCTTGGTTTGCTTAGATAAAGATGTCACTCTACATATATCTAACAACTGTTCTGATATTATCAACTAACTGTAGTATCATTCCCAAAATAGCTTTCCAGCCAAGCATTATTCCCCAAAATCCGCTAACAAATAGACCAAATACTGATTTTAGGAAGATAAGTCCCCTGTAATTTATCTCGACATTTGATTCGGCTCTGGCATAGATAAAACCATCCCCAATTTGATTTTTCAAATTCCTCATTTTTTGTTCTTCTTCTCTAATCCTTCTTTCTTCTTGCACCTTCCATCCCCAAGGGACAAATCCCAAAATAATCGAAATGGGAAGGTAGAATGGCCAGTTATATATGTAGCCCAAGGAAGCATAGATGATGAACAAGGTTAGCCCCAAACCAGTACGCCAAACCAAACACCAAATAATAAACAAACTGTTGATAATAGCGTTACGGATAACTATACTTCGATTTTGATGATATGACATTTGAAGATGTCTCCCGATAGCTAATATTTAATTTTTATTTATGGTGATTGCATACCTTAAGATTAAACTTAAGGCTAGTTTGAATTATCATCTTGATAGTTGGAAATTAGAAATACATAATCAATTTCAATTACTTATTGAACCACACCAAATAAGGTTAAATCTACCAACCTATCATAACAATGTTTGTACTTAGCCCGGTATAGTTACTGTTGCTAAAATTGATATTTACTGTTTTACCGATATTATATCTTCAATGATTTTAAATCTAAGCAAAGTTTTGATGATTTTTTTAATAAATTTAAAATTGAGGTATAGTTTTAAAAAAAATAAAAATGATTAAGATTTGACTCTTAACCATTTGATGATATATTTGTAAAATGATGGGATATACCTATGTTTGATTTACATGGTTGAGGCGTATGCCATTAGTTGTGGTTTTTCTTGTTGCGCCCCTTAGTAGCTGATTGCACCTTAAACCGTACCTGTTTCCCAATAGTTATCTCAGCAACATCGCTAATATCTTTACCAGATTTATAGGCTTCAAGAATTGCCTTATTATTAGCTTGGTACTTAATAACTCTAAATTCATCAGGAAAATCTTGATCGTCTACCTCTACTAGTAAGTTAGCGACTTTGGGTGGATTATCCCTGATTTCAATTACCCTTTCTTTACCAATATTTTTGTCACTGATTAATCCAATCTCGTGTAGATGGATCAGGGTACGCTTGATTTGTTCAAGTTGAGTTTTACGACGTAAGATTACCTGGTCGTGGAGTTCGGCTACTCGCACTTTTCTTTCTTCCCAGGTTTCAAGGTCAAGATTTAACTGGTCAACTACCCAGGCGATCGCATCAATTTTGGTTTCGATACCATCTTGAACACCCATAAGTTCTTGTACGAGTTGTTCTACTTTACCTTCTTCGCCTAACTCGCTTGCTTCTTCTATCTGTGACCAGAGTTTAGCAGCATCTAAGCTTAACTCTTTGAGCGTGAGTTGATTGATTTCGCGTTCAATTGCTTGAGACATGATTTACTTTTTGATATGAAAAGCCAGTAGCAGTTACCTATTTACCTGCTACTGCTTGTTGACTAGGAAGAGTTGATGCTTGAAGGGAGATTGAATCTAGTACCCGTACCGCAAGTGATAGTAATCTGACTTTTCTTGTGCTAATTCCGCTTCGTAGTCATAGTAATCCGCCTCGCTTAGTAAAGTGCTTATTTGTTGAATTGTCTGGGCAGAGGTTACTAATTTTTTGTTAGCTTTTAGATAAGAATTAGTAGTAGTTTTCATGTCTATACAACTTCAATTGTTCAATGAAGTTATTGCGTCAGCAAATGTTGTAATATTGACTTAGAAAGATAATATTTATTTCTTACCTTTCTCATAACTATCTACTATTGATTTGTCTTTAACCACTGGCTTTTCTACCACAAAGATAGTTGTCCTGGTGATATGTTTCCCCGTCGTCGCGTATGGAACAGCAGATGACAAGCTGTGCATAAAGCCGCGAGATTCTCGACTCGATTATCTTCTGGCAGATAATTCCAGTGGTGAACCACTAAAGTTTTAATACTGCGTTCTCTACGATTTAAGCCATCTCTTTTATCAGTTGGGCGTAAGCATTGTATACCACAGCGCGTGCATTTCCAGTCGGATTTTGATTTGACCTCAAGTGCGATAGTATCCCAGTTTGAAGAATAGCGACTGCGGGTTTTGCTAGTCATTAATCAGTCCTTTTGGGTTACACAAAAATAATTTTGATTATATCGTTAATGTTTATCATAATATACTTAATTTTTTTTATATTCAGTTTGGTTTATAAATTTATTTGCGTAGTTAAGTAACTCTTAACTTTTAAAAAAGGATATATATGTACTGATTATTGTAATTGAATAACGCAGGTTACGCCAAACATAAAATATAAATCTTTGATATTGGTATGGATTTCTAGCGGAGTAAGCTAATGATTGACGCAGAGGATCTACTACTCTTGCGGTTGCCCCTTTGATGAATTTGATGCAATATTATTGTTCTTATATTAAGTATTTAAGCAGAAAGTTTTTCGGAAAAATTTACCTGCGACATAACTTGTGCGCGTATTGAATTAGCAGCTGTCTCGGCAATTTCTGCTCTATCAGAATCAGTAAGAAGTACTGCAAGTAGCGATTTGAGAGCTTCGCGGTTAGATATAAACTCTTCACTGTATAAATCATCTTGCAGTAGGGTGGCTTCTAAGTGAGGTAATAGCTCAGGCGCAGGAGATAGTAACCGCTCTTTAATGCGTGTTCTTGCAGTCTCTGTTGCCGCTTTTGTACCTACACCTAAATCCCATGTTTCAATTATTAGCCTGATTTCACGGTTAAGTGATACACGCAGCGTTGATAGGCGACCAAATAAAGGAAGGTTAAGCATTAAAGGTGGTAGTGCATTACCCCAATCCAAACCAGCACCAATAGTGCAATTGGCTTCATCTTCGATACGAACAGCCTCATCGAGCCATCCTTCACCAAAAAGTAAATCTATAGCTTCTTGGGTTGTTACTGGCTCATTCACCTGAAAATTATTATTTTGCTGTTGATGATTCATAAATTTTCACCTGCTCTCCGTCTCAATACACCATACTCAAAGTAAACCAAATTATCGTATTCTTCTTCAGGCCCGCAGTTAAACATATTTTGTTTTTCATAAAATCCTACAGACCTTGGTAAAGAATGCAACCCAACTCTACCTTCATACCCAAGCTCAACACTTCTAATTCTGGCGAAATTTAAAAGTGCTTGACCAACACCTTTGAATTGAGGCGGACGCTGAATTTCAATTCGGTTAGTGGGGGCAGTTGCAATACCATCAACATAAACTAGTCTCTTACCAATATTCAACCGGGAACCGTGCATTTGTGTTTCTATTATCATTAATCCTTGAGTTGTGTTTTCGCACTCAACTGCATAACCTTCAAGATTTGCTTGATTAGCAATATATCTTAATTTAAATATCCAGTCCCAGTATTTATCTTCTTGAATAAATAGCCTTAATTTTTCGACCCAATCATTGACATAATCATCAACGTGTCTTTGTCCTAAATCTACCAAATATGCTTCAACAGATGTGTTATCGCTACCTCTTTTTAATTCGATTTTTCGCTGCACCTAAAGCTCCTAGTTATTAACTTATTCTTAAAGCTTATAACGGCTATTTTACTACTAAATAAAAGAGTAAAAGTAACTGCGTATATCAGTGGCTTTATGCCAACCAGCTAGCACAGCATCATCTGAAATTTCTCCAATAACTACCAAACTATTTTCTTTATCTACATAGTAAGGTAAAGGTTCAGCACTCAACCAACCATAAGCAATGGCTTCTTGGTCTCGCTCAAAAATTGAAACTTCTAAACTTTGCTCATATCTTGAGTAGTAGTAAGGTAAATAGCAAGCTGGATATTCTCTTAAAGATTCGCGATTAACTGTGTATGATTGCCAACGTAGTCGCTCACCCTTAATTTCTTTTGGATTAGCTTCTAGCCAATCATAAAGTTTTTTAGCTTGCCGCAATGCGTGGTCTTTGCCTTCAAAAACAACGCTGGGAAGAAAAATATCGCCGTCAAAATGTACCGCAACCTCAAATAAATCTTCATCCTCATCTTCGGCTTCTGCTTCTGTTACCTCAATGATTCCAGCCTTATATAGTTCGGTCATTTCCCTGCATTGCTTTGTCAGATATACCTCTACATTATTAAAATTTTAGCTTTCAGTTACAAAATAATCAGAACGCTCTGTTGGTTCTAATCCCTTATCTGGAGGGAAGTTTTGTTTGTGTAGACGAGCCAGCACTGTAGTGTTAGCGCAGATCGGCATTATCTCCAGGAGGAACTAAAGCCCTATTCTTCTTCTTACCCGCGATCGCATTAACACAGCGAATCAGTGTAAATTCAGAAATTCTTAAAATTAATAAAAATTCTAACTTGCCGGATGATATAACCCCGTATCCTGATTAAATTCCCATCCTAACCCTGCTCTATCCTTGCCTTTGCACCATCCCACAAAAAGCGGTGGTGGCAGATTAATTCGCTGTTCGCGTATAGTTTCTACACTTACACCAAGTCTTGAAGCTAAACCTTCTTCCGTTAGCGGTTGGATTCGAGGAGTTTGCCCTTGATAATATGAATTATTATTGTACGATTTCTTCTGCCGTTTCGGTTGGTTGTTGAGATAATTTTGAATTTTAATAATCGCCTCAGCAAATTGTTTCATTTGGGCTGTTATCTCTTCAGTTTTTTGTTCTAAAGAGTCCAAACGTTTATCTTCATTGCCAGCAATTGTATCAAGGTCATCTAGAGAACCATCTAGGTATAGCTCAATAAAACGGGTGAGCGTTGCTGTTGCTGTCGTGCCTTTCGAGTTGCAACGGGCGATAAACTGCTCCCACATCTTTTGGTCACAGTTGAAAGATGCTAGCTTCTTTGTTCTCCCTGTATTGCTCATATCTAGGTAATGTCTAGGTAATATCTAGGTAAACTAGTCCGCGGACAGGAACAACTGAGCGTGTTTCCATCTTGATAACTACCTTGACACTATCATGGTGCGATTCGTTTAATCTAAAGAAGGCTGAAAAGCCTACGGGACGGTTAGCCTAGCTTATCTATTGCTAGGACAACTGATTACACATCTAGGTGCGGGGTTCCTCC
>NZ_JACJRY010000022.1:0-107739 GCF_014697485.1 Anabaena sp. FACHB-83
AGGGAGCAGGGGAGCAGGGGAGCAGGGGGGAATGAAGGTACTCTCTCCCCTGCCCCTCTGCCCCTCTGCCCCTCTGCCAGCCACCACGCAAAGTTATCTTGGCAGACTACTAGTTTCTTATTGATTCCCTCTTTTGCCTTTGATAGTTCAGTCGCCGTGATTTTTTGGGCTTTATGTCAAGGAAGTCAACTGGTGTTATTAACTGAGGGTTTTCAACGAGATATTTGGCAAATAGCCAAGGTAATTACTCAACATCAAGTTTCACATTGGTTGAGTGTTCCTTCACTTTATAAAACTCTACTGGCTACTATAGACCCAGCACAACTTGTTTCATTACAAACAGTTATTGTTGCTGGAGAATCTTGTCCTACAGAATTAGTGGAACGCCATCGTCAACTACTGCCTGATACATCCTTATTTAATGAGTATGGCCCAACAGAAGCCACCGTTTGGAGCAGTGTATACAATTGTCAAAATCAGGATTTAAATCATTCTGTGCCAATTGGTCGTCCAATTACCAATACTCAAATTTATTTACTAGATACTCATCTGCAACCAGTACCAATTGGTGTGGCTGGAGAAATATATATTGGTGGTTTGGGTGTGGCGCAAGGCTATCTGAATCGACCAGAACTAACCGCCCAAAAATTTATTTCTCATCCATTGAAAAATTCAACATCAGAACGTCTTTATAAAACTGGGGATTTAGGGCGTTATTTGCCAGATGGCAATATTGAGTTTTTGGGACGTATCGACCGTCAGGTAAAGATGCGCGGTTATCGGATTGAACTAACAGCGATTGAGGCAATTTTACTCCAACATCCTGTGGTTCAAGAAGCGATCGCCACAGTTATCGAAGACTCAAATGGCAAACGCTTAATTGCCTACATCGTACTACAACAAAAACCAGCACCTACAACTCAGGAATTTCGTAGTTTCTTGCGGCAGAAGTTACCAGAATATATGCTTCCTAGTACTTTTGTCATCTTAGAAGAATTGCCCTTAACTCCAAGTGGCAAAGTTGACTATCGCCGTTTGCCAACATCCACACAGGTACAATCCGATGAGGAAAAAATTGCTTATATCGCACCCCGCACGGTAGTAGAAGAGATACTAGAAGCAATCTGGAGTCAGGTTTTAGGAATTGAGCAGGTAGGTATCTACAACAACTTTTTAGAGTTGGGAGGAGATTCAATTCAAAGTATTCAAATTGCAGCTAAAGCTTACGAAGCAGGATTGAAATTCAGTATTAATCAGCTATTTGAATATCCCACAATTGCAGAATTAGCCACAGTTGTGGAGATAATTTCCCCTCCCCAGGAAGAAGTAGCGCCCATTGCTAATTTATTGTCCAGCGATACATTAAACTTCAAACCTTCCGACTTTCCAGAAGCTGAATTAACTCAAGAAGAACTAAATCAGCTTTTTTTAAACAATAAGTAGAAAATTCAAGCTATGGAAGCGAAAAACATCGAGGATATCTACACACTCTCACCCACTCAACAGGGTATGCTGTTTCACATTCTCTCGGCTCCAGATGGGAGGATGTATGTAGAGCAAACAGTATGTACATTACACGCAAATCTCAACATCTCAGCTTTTGAGCAGGTTTGGCAACAAATAATAGACCGACATCAGAGTTTAAGAACAGCTTTTGTATTGCAAGGTGTAAATCAGCCAGTCCAGATAGTACACAGACAAGTTAAACTGGCGATCGCGCAATATGATTGGCGTGAGCTTTCCACAACTCAACAACAAGCGCAACTACAAAGTTACCTGGAAGTAGACCAAAAAAGCGGCTTCGATTTGGCTCAACCCCCCTTAATGCGGCTGACTTTAATCCAAACAGATGTAGATACTTACCAATTTATTTGGAGTATTTGTCACTTAGTCGTAGATGCGTGGTGTGTTAATACAATTCTCAAAGAGTTCTTGTCCTGTTACGAGGCACTTTGTCAAGGCCAAATTCTCCAGTTACCACCAAGCCGCCCCTATCGAGACTACATCAGTTGGCTAAAACAGCAAGATTTATCAGAGGCGGAGGTTTTTTGGCGAAAATATCTTCAGGGCTTCACAACACCAACCGCTTTGACAACAGATGGAAACAATCAACAAGAAGGTTTCCATCAACAACAAGTCCAACTTTCGCCAGCCACCACACAAGCACTGAAATCTTTAGCACAACAACATCATTTAACTCTCAACACCTTGATACAAGGAGTTTGGGCGCTGCTGTTAAGTTATTACAACAATGAAGCAGATGTGGTGTATGGCACAGTTGTCTCTGGACGACCACCAACATTATTGGGGGTTGCGTCAATGGTGGGACTTTTTATCAACACCTTACCAGTGCGCGTATTTGTTTCTGGTGAAGCATCATTGATATCTTGGCTGAAATCACTTCATGCTCAACAACTGAGTTTACTTAAATACGAATGTACCCCCTTAGTTCAAATCCAAAGTTGGAGTCAAGTACCTCCTGGCATACCTTTATTTAATAGTATTTTGGTATTTGAAAACGCCTCAGCCAATCTTGCTAATTTACCTACCAAAAACTTAAAAATTGCTCAAGTTCGCTCTTTTATCAACTCTAACTATCCACTGGTTTTATTAGTTAAACCTTGGTCGCAGTTATCTTTGAATATATTTTATGACTTACGTTACTTCAATCAAATGACAGTAGATAGAATGTTAAGTCATTTAGAAATACTGCTAAATAATATAGTTGCCAATCCTGACACAACACTAGCAAAGTTAACCCGTAGCATTGTTGATATTGAACAACAAAAACTACTTATTGAATTTAATAATACAAAAATAGATAATGTTAATGATAAGTGTATCCATCAATTAATTGAAGAGCAGGTAAAACGTACCCCAGAAAACATAGCTGTGGTGTTTAAAAATCAACAACTAACTTATAAAGAACTAAACACCAGAGCCAATCAATTAGCACAATATCTTCAAGCTTTGGGAGTTGCACCCGATGTATTGGTGGGGATTTGTATAGAACGTTCTTGGGAAATGCTAGTAGGGATATTAGCCATTCTCAAAGCTGGAGGAGGATATGTACCAATTGATCCTTTGTATCCTCAACAGCGATTGAATTATATTTTGGCAGATTCCCAAGTATCAATCATCTTGACCCAAGAACGGTTAGTGAAAAATTTACCTGATATTGAAGCGAAGGTACTTTGTTTAGATACTCTTTGGGATGTAATTACTCAAGAAAGTGATGAAAATCCTCAAAATCAAGTAAAGCCTGAGAACCTAGCTTACTTAATTTATACTTCTGGCTCTACAGGAAAACCCAAAGGAGTGCAAGTTACTCATCAAAATTTAGTTCACTCGACAACTGCTCGGATGCGTTATTATGAACAATCAATAACAGGTTTTTTGTTAACTTCACCTTTTGCTTTTGATAGTTCTGTCGCTGGGATTTTTTGGACACTTTGTCAAGGTGGTTTTGTATTTATTTTACCTGACAACTGGCAATTAAATATTCAACAGATAATAGAGGCGATCGCTCAACAAGAAATCTCTCATTTATTATGTCTACCATCTCTTTACAAGCTGATTTTAGAGCAAGCACAACCACAAAAACTACTCAGCCTCAAAACCGTAATTGTTGCGGGTGAATCTTGTCCCAAGGAACTTGTTAAGCAGCATCGTGAATTATTGCCTAACGTCGCCTTATTTAATGAATATGGCCCTACAGAAGCCACCGTTTGGAGTAGTGTATATAATTGTCAAAATCATGATTTAAATTATTCTGTTCCCATTGGTCGCCCAATTGCCAATACTCAAATTTATGTACTAGATGCTCATCTCCAGCCAGTTTCAATTGGAGTTGCTGGAGAAATATATATTGGTGGTTTAGGTGTAGCGAAGGGCTATCTGAATCGTCCAGAACTAACTGCTCAAAAGTTTATTCCCAATCCATTTAGCGATCAACCAAATGCACGTCTTTATAAAACTGGAGATTTAGGGCGTTATCTTCCAGACGGTAACATTGAATTTCTCGGTCGGATTGATCAGCAAGTAAAGATTCGTGGATATCGAATTGAGCTACCTGAAATTGAAGCTGTTTTGCATCAACACCCAGCCGTACAACAAGCGATCGCGATCGCCCCAGAAGATATCAACACTCACCGACGTTTAACAGCATATATTGTCCCCAAACAAGAGCAAGTACCCACAATTGATGATTTACGTAGCTTCTTAAAAAATTACTTGCCAGATTATATGCTGCCTTCAGTGTTTGTAATGCTAAAAACACTTCCACTAACTCCCAATGGCAAAGTAGATCGTCAAGCCCTTCCCATCCCAGACCAAGCAAGACCAAATCTAGAAGCAGTATTTGTCCCGCCCAGCACTCCCATTGAAGTAGCACTAGCAGAGATTTGGTCACAAGTTCTCAGCATAGAAAAAGTGGGCATTCACGACAACTTTTTAAAGTTAGGCGGAGACTCACTTCGCAGTATTCAAGTATTATCCAGAGCTAATAACCGAGGATTAAATTTTTCTTTACAAGAGTTCATTCAACATCCGACAATTTACGAACTTTCCCAAGTTATTAAAACTAATCAGGAACTACAAATACCTGCCATCAAGCCAGTATCTCGTGACCAATACCGATTGAAATAAAAAACCCTTTCCCCCTCTCTTAGCTTTGCGCCCTACCCTGCGGGAAGCCGCTATCGCGTCTATGCGCTCTTTGTGGTTCGTTTCCTAATTCTTCTATTCCTATCTAAGTATGACAGAAAAACTATTTATTTTTCCTACATCTTTTGCCCAGCAAAGACTGTGGTTTTTGCATCAGCTAGAACCAAATAGTTCAGTATATAACCTGCCTTATGGCTTACGAATCACTGGGAATTTGCAAGTAGAAGCTTTACAACAGGCTTTAGAAAGTATCATCAATCGTCACGAAATTTTGCGTACTAACTTTACCACAGTGGATGGAAATCCAGTGCAAATCATTGCCAAAAGCCAAAGTATAGTTATACCTGTAGTGAATCTGACTCAATGTTCAGAAATAGACCGTACAGCCCAAGTCCAGCAACTAATTACCAAGGAAGCAGAATACTTTTTTGATTTGGCACAGGACTCGTTAGTGCGTGTTACCTTGCTCCAATTAAGCGAAAATGAATATCTCCTGTTGCTAACCCTACATCACATCATCTTTGATGGTTGGTCGATGGGAGTTTTCATCCGCGAATTAATAGCCCTCTACACAGCCTTTTCAACTGGGACTGCTGCACCACTTCCCGAACTGCCCATACAATACGCTGACTATGCTATCTGGCAACGAGAGTGGTTGCAAGGGATGGTACTGCAAACTCATTTAGATTACTGGAAACAACAGTTAGCAGGTTCTTTACCCGTCTTAAAACTGCCCACAGACCGCCCTAGGTTAGCAGTCCAGAACTTTCAAGGTGCAACCGAGTCTTTTTCCTTGTCTGCTGATTTATCCCAGACACTCAAACACATTAGCCAGCAGGTAGGAGTTACCTTGTTTATGACTCTGCTGGCAGCATTTAAAACATTACTCTTCCGCTATACAGGAGAAGGGGACATCATCGTAGGTTCACCTACTGCTAACCGCAACCGCCCGGAAATCGAAGGATTAATCGGGTTTTTTGTTAATACGCTTGTCTTACGTACTTACCTTGGGGATAACCCTAGTTTTCGGCAGTTGCTTTTAAGAGTACAAAAAGTCACTTCCGGGGCATTTGACCATCAAGACTTGCCCTTCGAGAAGCTGGTAGAAGAAATACAGCCAGAACGCAGTCTTAGCCATACGCCACTGTTCCAGGTGATGTTTGTCCTGCAAAACGCCCCGATGCCACCCTTGGAGTTGCCAGAACTGATTTTGAATCCTGTGATAGTGGAGAGCAAGACAGCTAAGGTTGATTTGTCTTTATCGATGACAGATACACCGCAAGGACTAATTGGGAATTTAGAATACAACACTGATTTGTTTGAAGCAGCCACAATTAAGAGAATGGTCGGGCATTTGCAAACTTTGTTGACAAGTATTGTGGTTAATCCTGACCAGAGTCTCAGGGACTTGCCAATTTTGACAGAAACAGAATTGCAGACTTTATTGGTAAAGTGGAACAGCAAAAAAACAGAAAATTTGCCAGATTTGTGTATTCATGAGTTGTTTGAAGCTCAAGTAGCGCAAACACCGGATGCTGTTGCAGTCATCTTTGGAGAGCAGAAATTAACATATCGACAACTAAACGCCAAGGCAAATCAGTTAGCACGTTACTTACATTCCCTTGGTGTGAAACCAGAAGTGCTGGTGGGTATTTGTGTCGAGCGATCGCTTTCCATGATTATCGGGTTATTAGGCATTCTCAAAGCTGGAGGTGCTTATGTACCCTTAGATCCCACCTATCCCCAAGAGCGATTAACTTGGATGTTATCAGATTCACAAGTATCAGTCCTCTTAACTCAGAGTGATTTGTTGGTAAAACAAGAGTTTGCTGGAATGCACATAGTTTGCTTGGATACTGATTGGCAAGTAATTGCGCTTGAAAGTGAAGAGAATTTCATAAGTAGTGCGACACCAAAAAATCTGGCATATATCATCTATACATCAGGTTCTACAGGCAAACCAAAAGGAGTGATGATTCAACATCAGTCTTTAGTGAATTTCACTCTGGCGGCAATTGTTGAATATGGGTTTACCCAGTCTGACAGTATTCTACAGTTTGCCTCTATTAGCTTTGATACAGCAGTCGAAGAAATTTATCCTTGCCTCATCTGTGGTGGCAAACTGGTGCTACGTAATGAACAGATGTTAATTGATATCCCGAATTTTCTCAAACAATGTCAAGCATGGAAAATTAGAGTATTAGATTTACCTACAGCATATTGGCATCATTTGACTTTTGAATTAACGACGGCAAAACTCAAACTACCTGAATCATTGCGTTTAGTCATTATTGGCGGAGAACAGGCACTACTAGAACAAGTAAAAATGTGGCAAGAATATGTGGGTGATTACCCGCAGTTATACAACGGATATGGGCCTACAGAGTCAACTGTAGTGGCAACAATTTACAAGTTACCAAAAGCTCGATTTTCGTCAGAAAGTATATTATCAAGAGTGCCTATTGGTAAGCCTATTAATAATGTTCAAATATACGTCCTAGATAACAACTTACATCCTGTTCCCATTGGCATTCAGGGGGAAATTTATATTGGCGGTGCTGGTTTAGCCAGAGGTTACTTAAATCGTCCAGACTTAACTGAAGAAAAATTTATTCCTAACCCTTTTAAAAATTCAAAATTAGCATCAGAAAGTCTATACAAAACTGGAGATTTAGGGCGTTATCTTCCAAACGGTAACATTGAATTTCTCGGTCGGATTGATCAGCAAGTGAAGATTCGCGGCTTTCGCATCGAGCTTGGCGAAATTGAAGTGATGCTGACTCAACATTCAGAAATTAAGGAAGTTGTAGTCATCGCGCAACAAAATGCTACAGGCGACCAATACTTAGTAGCTTATGTGGTTCCCAAGCAAAATTCAGTTCCCAATAGCCGTGAATTACGTCGCTTTCTCAGGGATAGGTTGCCAGAATATATGCTGCCAAAATTCTTTGTCATGTTGGAGTCACTACCACTTACTCCTAATGGCAAAGTAGACCGGAAAGCGTTATCAATAGCTAACGAAAATCCATATAATGACGACACAATTTACTTAGCGCCACGGACATCAACTGAGGAGAAATTAACGGCAATTTGGGCTGAGTTACTAGTTCGGGAAAAAGTTGGTATTAATGATAACTTTTTTGAATTGGGTGGTCATTCTTTACTGCTGACTCAGATGATTTTTCGAGTACGAGAAACTTTTCAAGTAGAGTTACCCTTGCGTAGTCTATTTGAAATGCTGACTGTAGCCAGTCTTGCCGAAAGTATTGAGATGCTGCAAACAACAGGTGGTTCTAATACTATTGTTCGGGAAAATGTTGTGGATCTGCAAGCCGAAGCTGTTCTCGATCGCACAATTTTTCCTGAATCTCTCCCCAGAAATTATACAACCGAACCAGCTAGGATTTTATTAACAGGAGCAACAGGTTTTTTAGGAGCTTTTTTACTTGCTGAACTGCTGCAAAAAACTTCAGCAGATATTTATTGTTTGGTACGTTCTAAGGATGCTGAATCAGGTAAAAACAAGCTCTGCCAAAACTTGGAAATATATTCACTTTGGCAGGAAAATTTTAGTTCTAGAATTATTCCGATTGTGGGAGATTTATCTGAGTCATTTTTTGGACTGGCTCAGGAAGAGTTTTTGCTATTGGCAAATAATATAGATGTGATTTATCACAATGGTGCTTTAGTTAATTTTATTCATCCATACGAGCAGCTAAAGGCAGCTAATGTTCTCGGAACCCAGGAAGTTTTGAGATTAGCAAGTCTCATTAAAATTAAACCAGTGCATTATGTTTCTACCCTTTCTGTGTTTCCCTCACAAAGCGATTCTGAAGTGCAAGTATTTCGAGAACAAGACTATTGGGAACAGGGAGAAATCCTCGAAGGTGGCTATGCTCAGAGTAAATGGGTAGCAGAAAAATTAGTAGCGATCGCACTTTCGAGGGGACTACCTGTGACTATCCACAGACTAGGAAGAATCACAGGAAACAGCAAAACAGGCATCTGGAATACAAGTGATTTTATGTTCAATATGATTAAATGCTGTATCCAGCTTGGTAGTGTGCCGGAAATTACTGGTTTCGTGGATATGACTCCTGTAGACTATGTAAGTCAGGCGATCGTTTATTTATCTCAGCAAAAAGAATCAATTGGTGAAGTTTTTCATTTACTTAATCCCCAACCAATTAAACTGCAAGAACTGATCGATTGGGTACGTTCTTATGGCTATCCACTGCGGTTAGTGACTTATGAACAATGGCGACAAGAATTGATCACGGCTGCAAAACATTCTTCAGATCCAACCTTGTATGCCCTTTTACCTTTGTTTCCAGAAAACAGAGTCAACACAAAAATGGTACAGTTCGATTGCCAAAACACCCTTGATAAACTGGCAGATACCTCTATTGTCTGTCCGGCGATCGATGACGAACTTCTGAAAAACTACTTCTCTTACTTTACTCATCAAGGTTTCCTGAATCACCCACATCTCTAGAATGCGAATATTTACCCTGATTTGGTTTGGGCAACTTGTCTCATTGATTGGCTCTGGGCTGACTCAATTTGCTTTAGGTGTTTGGGTATACCAAAATACGGGGTCAGTCACGCAATTTGCTCTGATTTATTTGTTCACAATATTGCCAAGTATTTTGTTGTCACCCTTGGTTGGTGTGCTGGTAGATCGCTGGAATCGGCGTAATTGTATGATATTGAGTGATGTGGGAGCCGGAGTGAGTACCCTAGCGATCGCGCTGTTGCTGGTAATTGGTAAGCTGGAAATTTGGCACATTTACTTAGCTGTAGCAATCAGTTCCATCTTTAACGCCTTTCAGTGGCCTGCTTATGCGGCTGCAACTACAATGCTTGTCCCCAAGCAACATCTTGGTCGAGCCAGTGGTATGGTGCAACTAGCAGAAGCAACTTCACGGCTACTTGCACCGATGTTAGCAGGTGTGTTGGTTGTAACTATTCAGATTCAAGGCGTAATCTTGATTGACTGCGTTACTTTTCTCGTTTCCCTAGTGACGCTTTTAGTTGTTCGATTTCCTGAACCGAAAACAACCACAGACAATGAAGTCAAGAAAAGTTGGCGCTTGCAGGAGTTCACCTATGGGTGGACATACATCACCGCACGTCCTGGACTTCTGGGATTATTGATTTTTTTTGCTGTGATTAATTTCTTAACGGGAGTTGTCAGCGTACTAGTTACACCACTGGTATTAGCATTTGCCACTGCTAATGTATTGGGTACAGTGCTATCTATTGGTGGAAGCGGGATGCTGGTTGGTGGTTTGGTGATGAGCGTTTGGGGAGGCCCGAAAAACCGCATCCTTGGTGTGTTTGGTTTTAGCCTATCAGGTGCATTGTCCATCATACTTGCAGGGCTGAGACCTGCTGTGCCGGTTTTCTTTGCAGCTGCTTTCATCTACTATTTTGGGGTGTCGATGATTAATGGCTGTGACCAGGCCATCTGGCAGAGAAAAGTTGCACCCACTGTCCAGGGGCGTGTGTTTGCCGTGCGAAGTATGCTGGCTTTCGCATCACTACCGCTTGCTTATTTAATTGCAGGGCCTTTAGTAGATGGAGTTTTCGAGCCATTACTTGCCCCTCATGGTTTATTAGCTGGAAGTGTTGGCAAGTTGATTGGTGTCGGTCGAGGATATGGTATTGCTTTTTTGTTTGTTGTCGTCGGAATTTTGAATATGATCGCGATCGCTTTTGGTTATTTGTATCAACCTCTACGACGGCTAAACCAGCAACTACCAGATGCAATTGCTGATATTGTATGAGAAAGTTACAACTTCCTACCGCCGCCGACTGGAGATAAACCCAAGGGGCCACGAGTGACACCCAACTGATTTTGTAATTGCAACTCTCGCCAAAGTTGGGAACCGGAAATTTCGCCTTGGAGTAGCTGACGGTAACGCTGTATAGTTTTTGTCACTTGTTCTGGTGTTTCATTGACAAACTCAATGCGGAAGTGGCGTAAACCCAGTTCTATCAGACGCTGTACGTATTCGGCTCCAGTTTGGGCTGTACCATTAAATACGGTGTTTCGACAACCGGCATCAGCTTGGAGGATATGTTCACTACCAACGCGGTCGCGTAATTTGACTTCATGTTGCTCACAAGGTCTGCCACAGTTGGTATAATCAGTACCTTCAGAAAGAAAGGCACAAAAAACACAATGTTCCATGTGAAACATTGGTATACGCTGGTGAATTGTCACCTCAAACCATTGCGGTGGACAACTGCTCAGTAAGTCTTCTAATTGATGAATATTTAAATCGTAGGATGCAGTTAGTCTTTCTAAACCAAAGTGCTGCTGATAATAATCTGCGGTTAAAGGGTTGGCAACGTTGAGTGAGAAATCGCCAACGCATCTATCTGCACCAAAGAATTGTAACTGATCATAATTCCGCACCAAATAACCATCGGCATTTGCCGCCCGCACTTGTTGTAAAATCCAGTTTTCCCCAGGTTTGGTAATGCGGGGAGGTGCAACCCATATTTGAGGGAGTGGGGAGTGGGGAGTGGGGAGTGGGGAAGTTCTGTGTTGATGTACTAGTTCTACGGCCTGGCGGTAGGTGCGGGGGTCTTCAAATTCACAGTAGAGAGTTTCCACACCAGTATTCAAGGCGGCTTGGAGTTGCTTGAGGTTGCGGACTAGAACTATGAGTGCGGGAGATGTGGGAGATGGGGGAGAGACAGCCGGAAGTAAGTCTTGTAAAGATACATCCGGACGTAATTCCCAGGGTTTGGGTTGACTGCGTAACTCTTCTAACTGGGCGACAATTTCTCGACGCATCCGGTTTAACTCACTGACGGGAACCATGACAGCGCCCTGGAGATGATTAGTTAAAGTTCCCAGAGAAAAGGGGGTGTTACCCAAACGACCGAACTGTTCCCGCAAACGGTCTGTGTCTAAAGGTTTGGTGTGTGCCTCGACTAGTGCGATCGCAGATTCTACTTGTACGATATTACCAAGTTCATCGCGGGCGATCGCCATCAATAATTGCCCAACTTCGCCATAAATTTCCAACGATATCGGCCGCTGAAATTGGGGGTTGTCACCAGCAAAACTTTGACGCAGTTGTTTATCCAATTCTGGGTCGCTGGTTTTCCAAACTTTATCACCGATATGCACCCGCCGGAAGTTGAGGCTATCTTTGCCAAAAGTCAGTACAACTTCCTGACCTTTGGGTGTCACCGTGTAAACCCGACCGCCTTCTTCCTTCGCCTCTGGATGACCGCAATCAAATACAATTCCATCTCCTGGTTTCACAGGTGCTTCTAACTTAATCGTTACTTGTTCGTTACGAATGCGAGTAACTTCCCCCAAATAAACCCCGCGCTTTTTCCCAAACCGCGCATGAACTAATTCTTGATTATTAATTCCCTTAAACCAGCCAGTATATAGTCCACGGGAAAACGCCATTTCTAAGTTGTATTGTTCTTGACCTCTCCCCTCTCCGCTTCGGGGAGTTTTAATTCCCCCTTCCCTACTAGGGAAGGGGGTTAGGGGGTTAGGTCTTTCCAATTCCGCCATCACCTTATCTAATGCTTCTCGATAAACGCGGGTGACATTTGCAACATATTCCGGCGCTTTCAAGCGCCCTTCAATCTTGAGACTAGTTACCCCAGCCTTCACCAAATCTGGTAATACATCTAACCCCGCCAAATCTTGGGGACTGAGTAAATATTTGCGTTCTTGTAAATCAACAATTTCACCATCAACGATTAAATCATAAGGCATCCGACAAGCTTGGGCGCATTCACCCCGATTTGCCGAACGTCCACCCAAAGCTTCACTCGTCAAACACTGACCAGAATAGGCAACACACAAAGCACCGTGAACAAAAACTTCTAATGGTAAAGTGGTGGCTTGCTGAATTTTCTGAATTTCTTTAATCGAACATTCCCGCGCCAGCACTACCAACTGACAGCCGAGAGATTTAGCAAATTCCACCCCAGCAGCACTGGTAATAGTCATCTGAGTGGAAGCATGGATAGGAAAATCTGGTGAGAGGTGACGAATTAGACGGCAAATACCAACATCCTGGACAATTACTGCATTTACACCAGCCGCAATAATTGTACGGAGATATTGCTGTGCCTCGGCTAATTCTTGCGGAAAGATGAGAGTATTTAAAGTAACATAGCCTTTTACACCCCGCAGATGTAAAAACTTCATTAATTGCGGTAAATCAGCTTCAGTAAAATTTTGCGCCCGCATTCTGGCGTTAAACCTATCTAAACCAAAATAAATCGCATCAGCCCCATTTTCAACAGCAGCTTTAGCACATTCCCAGTTACCTGCTGGCGCAAGTAGTTCAGGACGTTGAACAGAAATTTGTGGGTTTTGTGTGCGATCGCTTTTCATCAGGCTGAGATAGATTTAAATATCACCATAGCGATTCTATCAATAAAAACTTGCAGCGATAGATCCCCAGATTTTGCTGTATTTGGAGGGTTAGCTAGTTTTTATCTTGCGGCACCATCTCGCAGTAGCGATGATAAAGTCAAATATATGTGGAAGTGGGAATTATGACTCAAACCCTACCCAAGTTAGCAACTTTTGAACAATTTATTGATTGGTATCCCTCAAACGGGGTGCAATATGAACTACATCAAGGAGTTATTGTTGAAATGCCGCCCCCAACTGGTGAACACGAAAATGTTGTTGGATTTTTGGCAGCACAGATTACTTTTCAGTTTTTACAAATGGGACTTCCGTTTCGCATTCCCAAAACTGCCTTGATCAAAATTGAGGGCAATAACTCAACCTATTCTCCCGACATTTTAGTATTAAATCACGACAATCTTGTTAATGAACCACTGTGGAGCAAGCAATCGACTGTGATTCAAGCTGCATCTGTACCAATTGTTATCGAAGTCGTTAGCACCAATTGGCGAGATGACTACTACGACAAGTTCAGGGACTATGAGGAATTGGGAATTCCTGAGTATTGGATTGTGGACTATGCTGCACTCGGTGGCAAAAGATTTACTGGTAATCCTAAACAACAAACTATCACCATTTGTAATTTAGTTGATGGAGATTATCAAATGACTGTGTTTAGGGGAGATGATGTGATGATCTCGCCTTTATTCCCCCAATTCAAATTGACAGCACAACAAATTTTTGATTCGGCTTTGTAAGCTGGCGCATCATGCAGACTAATTATATTGTCACGCAAATTGCTCAGTTTTTAGTTACAGTCGCATCCTTGTGACTAGTAGAAGGACGACGAGTCGCGTATTTTTTCATTAATTCTTTGACTTGAGTGGCTACTAATGGATGTGTATCTTGTTGTAATTTTGGCAGGAGTTCTAAAAGCACGCGATGGGAAACTACATTTAAATATGCGATCGCAGCTTCGCGCACAAAGCCTGTAGGATGACGTAAAGCTAGTAAAATTTCGTGACTAGTTAAACGGATGCGGCTAACTTGCGCCAGATGCAAACAGCAGGCAAAACACCAATCAGATAGGAAATTATCTAAACTTAGCATTCTCCGCAATCTTTCACTGACTGGCATTGGTTCATATTTTACCAATTCGGCTTCTACGAGATAATGCAGTTTTTCTTGGTGCGATCGCTTATCTAAAATATTCAACAACAAAGATTTGACGGGCAGTGTCACTGTATGCTCTAAAATTTCTAAACCCCGTGCAATATTCACCCCAGAATTAGACCTTAAATTAAAGGCGGCGGCTTGCATTTTTTCTGCTGAATAAAGCAATTTTAACAGCAACAGTAACCGTTCTCGTCCATCAATTTCTAGTTCTAACAACGCTTTTTGTAATAAATCACAAACAATGGCGGCTCTTTGGGATGTGTCATAATTATCGAGAGTTTGTGGTTTTTGTAAGTCCAAATACGCGGCGTAAATTTCTCCTAAAAACTTCAACTCTTGGTCAATTAAAGTTTCAACTCGCGTTTGATAAAAACGGTCTACTCTGCTGTTAGTTTCTGGTTGTTTTTGGACTTTGAGTAAACTACGCAAAATTTGATATCTCGTCGCACCCCAAGATTTTTCTAAATGTAACCAGAGAACTTCTGTTGCTTGTAGGGTGGGAATTTGGGCAATGGTTCGCCACGCATACATCCGTACTATTTCTGGCTTATAAGTATCCGTCGCCAACTGCAACAGCATATCCAAAGCATCATTTTCCAGTTTGGCTAAGGCACGCATCGCCGTGGTGCGAGTTGATTTATAGTAGAGTGCGGCAATTAAAGCAGAATAGTAATCTTCTAAGCGAGTGGCTGCAATCATTTCCAACACAGCACAGCGCACCCGCAAAGATTCATCCTGCAATAAATTCGGGATATGAATCCGCAAGGCTTGGAGGTATATTGTTTCTCTGAGGGCTTTGACTCCATTAATGCGTTCTCTTTCTTGTTTATGGGTCAACATTCTTTGCAGTGTTTTGGTGGCTGCTACCTTTTGAATTGGCGTTCCCTGACGCAAGATTAAAGCGGCGGCGGTGGCGCGAATTAAAGAATGGTGTCGCGCCTGTAAATATTCTTCTAATTGACTCAAGTTAGGATTGTCTTCCGCCAGCCACACATAACGCAACGCTAAAGCCAGCACTTCTGGATCAATTTTTTCTGGGGGTTGTTCAATTACCAACCGCACATCCCCAGCATAAGCAGGATTCGCCCCACCAATAAACATGACTTCCAAACTTTGGCGTTGTAATTCTGGCGGTAACTTTAACAGCAGTGGAGCTAAAACTTCGGCGGCTCCATGTGGATCAATTTGTGCTAAAAGTTCAATACAAGAATGTTTATCTGTGGTACTGCCTTTTTCGCCTAAAGCCTTGACTACCCCTTGTTTAAAGACACGTAAACCAACATTGGAAGCACTGAGTTCGCCTCGTTCTGCACTTAAAACTAACAAATCAACATAACGCGATCGCAGTACCCAAACTACCCTTAAACAAGTAGCAGCCGCCAATACTGTTTCGCCGACAAACACCCATTCTTGTAATCCAGGGGGAACAAATCGATTACATACAAACAAAGTCGCCAAAATCAGTAATCCCGCCCCACCTGTCGCAATTGCTTCGGCTGTTCCACCCGATAAGGCTTGTGCGTGGCTGCGTAGGCGTTCGGGGATGGGTTGGTATAATACTGGCCCACTACTGACAACAAAGGTGTAGCGCAGCAGTTCATCGCAGAATTTTAACCCCACCAATCCCCAGAAAATGCCATAGGAATGCAAAGCCGGGAATAAATTTAATAAAGCGATCGCACTAGGAACAACGAAACCAACACTAATTGGTAACAGTGCGGCGGTGAAAAATACACCAATTCTTTCAATCAGGCGGCTGGAAACAAACCATTGAGTAGCTAACTCACACAAACCGACGATTCCGCCAAATAGACCTAAAAAACTCGCCAGGTCGCGATCGCCTAAATTAGATTTCAGTTCGCGGAGATATTGAAAGTCAACCAACAATCCTATAACTTGCAACAGCCCCACAAAGGCAAATAACTGCCATGTGTAGCGGCGTAGAGGCGCTTGAATCCGCCGATATCGAGAAGCCTGTTCATGGGGAACTTGACGTTGGGGCGCATCAGGAAAGGCGGCGCGATATTGATTACTTAAATAAGCTAAGATAGCTGACCCTAAAACAATCAATGCACAAGCAATCAGGATGACTTTCTCTAGTTTGATGAATTGCAAAATCCACGGCAAACTAAAGCCACTCATCACATCCGCTACTAATAAGCCACTGCTAACTAGCGGGTAAGTACGTTTAATTTCGCGGATATTGAAAATTTGATTAGCAACAATAGAGGTGTTAAGGTCGTTGACTACATAAAGTGCATCGACCCACAGTCGCAGGATGAACACCAAAATTACTGCTAGGTATGAAAGATGTAATCCTTCACGCAATAATACCAAGAGCGTTAGTGGCACAACCATACAAGGTGCGATCGCCACTACCACCCAACGCAAGGGAAAAATCTTTTGTAACCAAGAATAAACAAAAACTAACCCTGCACCCATCGCCGCACTAGCAATGTACATCCAAGGTAACGGCCCCGCACCATATTGATCTAAAAACAGTGCAACCGTACTATCCTCAGCCCATCGCAACCCAATAGATACAGTTGTGTAAAAGGCAAACATGATCAAAGTCCGTTCGCCTTCCTCCGGCCGCAGATTTACCCACTGTAGCAGTCGTGAAACAACACCTTTATTGACAACCAACGAGTAGTTTTTCAGTTCCATGCAGTTTAGTTTTCTGATATCACCCTGCAACAATTCAATTAAAAATTGCACTCAGCTCTCAGCACTTAAAAAGCAAGAGTCCTGAGCAACTGAGTATTATGTTTCCCACTCAGCTCTCAGGACTATCAATTTTTGATAAACTTATTTGACCTTTAGGTCTTTATGCTGTTTTCAGCAGTGAATTGTCCGTTGTGTTTCGCAAAGTCAAAGGTTACTTTTTCGGCGAAATCAGCATCATCATATTTCTCCCCTCTTTTTTCGGTGCTTGTTGCACTTCACCAAAGGGTTCTAGGTCTGTCGCCATACGTTTGAGTAAATCTTCTGCTAAGTCACTGTGTTGAATTTCCCGACCCCGAAACATGACAGTCGCTTTAACTTTATCACCGTCCTTCAAGAAACGCTCTGCTTGTTTCACACGCACGTTGTAGTCGTGTTCCTCAATTTTGTAGCGCATCTTGACTTCCTTGACATCGGCCGTGTGCTGCTTCTTCCGGGCTTCCCGCGCCTTCTTCTCTTGTTCAAACTTGTATTTCCCGTAGTCCATAATTCGGCAAACTGGCGGGTCGGCCTTATCACTGAGCAGCACTAAATCTAGCTCTTTTTCTTCAGCTAATTGCAGTGCTTCCTGAGGAGTGATAATTCCTAATTGGGAGCCATCAGTATCGATGACTCTAATTTTAGGGAAGCGGATTCTTTCGTTGATTTGGGGCAGATCGCGAGTTCTTTTTTTCTCAATCACAGGCATTATGATTTTTGGAAGCTCTCTTTTTAGAATGTGGTTTGGTTTTGCTTGGTATGCCTCAGAAGCACAATACTTAAAATAACTGAGGACTTAACAACGGGTCTTGGGTAGTAACTAACCTATAGCCTAGTTACTAATGGCTGTATTTGTCATTCTACTCATAATGAAGAGAATTTCTCTGCAATAGTTAACTTAAATTACACAATCAAGCGAAGTGTTATCCATTTTAACAATTATTTTTTCGATTATTGACAAATTGGTATAAATATACATTTGCTAGAGTGAGGGAGTAGGGGCTAGGGGCTAGAGGCTAGAGCATGGCTTAATAAATACAGTTGTCCCATCAATCCTTATACCCTTACACCCTCACACCCCTCCACTCCCCACTCCCCACTCCCCACTCCCCACTCCCCACTCCCTACTCCCTACTCCCCACTCCCTAACATCAATGGAGGTAAACTTGACAACAGCGATACACTGGCAGCAACGAGTTGGTAATCAACGAGATTGGGTTTGGCGAGGTTGGCAAACACGTTATACCTACATCCGTCCTCGTGACACTAACCTTAATTCAACGCCTTTGATTTTGCTACATGGATTTGGAGCTTCCATTGGTCATTGGCGACATAACTTAGAAATTTTAGGTGAATCTCATACAGTTTATGCTTTAGATATGCTAGGTTTTGGCGCTTCCGAAAAAGCCCCAGCTAACTACAGCATCGAACTCTGGGTTGAGCAGGTGTATGAGTTTTGGCAAGCATTTATCAGACAACCTGCTGTATTGATAGGTAATTCTAATGGTTCATTAATTTCTTTGGCGGCGGCGGCGGCGCATCCTGATATGGTCAAGGGAATCGTAATGATGAGTTTACCTGATCCATCATTAGAACAAGAAGCCATACCCCCGATTTTGCGACCAGTTGTCAAAACCATCAAAAATCTTGTGGCTTCCCCATTGATATTGCAGCCAGTCTTTAAGTTTGTGCGTCAACCCAGCGTCTTGCGGCGCTGGGCGAGTTTGGCTTATGCAAATCCCGAAGCCATTACCGATGAACTAATCGAAATTTTGGCAGGGCCTCCCCAAGATAGAGGTTCGGCGCGGGCTTTTAGTGCCTTATTTAAAGCGGCGATCGGTGTGAATTTTAGTCCGAGTGTCAAAGCTGTATTGCCAACATTAACAATTCCAATGCTGTTAATTTGGGGACAAAAAGACCGATTTGTACCGCCTATATTGGCTAGTCAATTTGCTCAATACAACGAAAAACTAGAACTACTCAATTTAGAAAATGTCGGGCATTGTCCCCATGATGAGTGTCCCGAACAAGTCAACCAAGTCATTTTAGATTGGATGACTCGCTGTTTTGGCGATCGCCAGCCATAAAATCCAGGCAGCATATTTAGCCAATTTGTACTTGTGTCGTGTCCACGTTGGTGGCTCCATTCACCGCACGAGCTACAGAAACCATTTTATTCAGAATCTCTTGGCTCGGAACTTTGCCTTTGAGAACCACAGTACCACCAGTCTGAGCCACCCAAAGGGTATTGATATCATCAAGCTGCTTGTCTTGATCAAATGCTAAGGCGACACGCTTGGCTAAACCACTTTGGTCATATTCCCCATTCAAACCAATCCGTTCTGGAGGGATAGATTGAGTGGCTGTTGGTGCAGCATTAGCCGCCTGTGGTACTGGCTGCGGCGCTGGATTCACTTGGGCATTTTGTGGTTTTTCTAAGCCAAATAATCTTTGTAACCAACCCATAAATACTAATCTCCGATGAACATTCCATAACATTATGAAGATAAAGGGTTTTGTTCATCATCTTCATCTGTCAAGAAAAAGATTTGTCTTGCTCAGGCTTGCCACTTTGGGTATGATTTGCCGAAAACTTCTGTGTAGAACGTGTAGTGAGTGCAGGTATAAGTTTAAAATAGAAAATCACACTTATCAAAACATTTAATTTAACAGTACGTGTAGGGTAGCCATTAGCTAGTGTTTGCGTTAGTCATAATGCTACCTGAGCCTGTGTTGGCAAAGATGAAACATACCCTTTCTGTTCTGGTAGAAGACGAAGCGGGTGTTCTTTCCCGCATTTCTAGTTTGTTTGCCCGCCGTGGCTATAACATAGAAAGCCTTGCTGTTGGCCAAGCTGAACAGGGAGGAGTCTCCCGCATTACAATGGTTGTCGCTGGTGACGATCGCATAATCGAGCAGATCACCAAGCAACTATATAAGCTGGTCAACGTCCTCAAAGTTCAGGATATTACGGAAACTCCTTGTGTAGAGCGAGAGTTGATGCTTTTGAAGGTGAATGCTAGTAGCAGCAACCGTTCTGAAGTCATTGAACTGGCTCAGATTTTCCGAGCGCGAGTTGTAGATGTCGCCGAAGATTCCCTCACTTTAGAAGTGGTGGGAGACCCTGGAAAAATGGTAGCAATTGTCCAAGTGCTACAAAAATTTGGTCTCAAGGAAATAGCCCGAACTGGTAAAATCTCCCTGACTCGTGAATCTGGTGTGAATACTGAATTACTCAAGTCTTTGGAAGCCAAGGTCTAATTTTCTGCGATCGCATTGCTGTGTACTTGGTAGCTTAAATAATCAAACTACCCCAAAAATTATCGCAGCTATTACCCCGGCAACTTGGCGGGGTTTTTTCATGGTCTAGGTTAAAAGAGGTATGGGTGCAGGAGGGAAAGAATTAAAAGCCAATGAATTTGTATCAAGATTTTCGTGAAATGGTATTACTTATGAATCTTTTGAATCTTTTTTAATAGTTGCTCACTGATTTTTTTCGTAAATAGCCTTGTGTTTAAGATAACTTTTTTATAAAAAAAATACTTAAGTCAGTATACTTAAATCAATAACAGCTAGTATTAATACTTAAATCAGTCTTAACATAAACACATAAAGTTCACACAATCAATACAAATTCACGGTAGTCATTGATGAAATTTTCACTAAACTCCGTTTGTAAAGACTGTGATGACGAATGAATCTAAAGCAGTTAAACTGTTTCCCAAGAGATTAGAGATTAGGTAAAGAGCTGAAGTTGTAAGATATCAGCTTTTCAAATAGGGTTAGAGTTCAGTAATCTACATAGAAAACCGTAGCAGTTCCCCTACGGTTTTTTTATTATGTGAAATACTGCGTAAAAAGACTTAATTTGGCTTGATTTCAGATGTATCAAAAAGTCAATTTGACTGCTAAAAATAGCGCGGTTTTGCATATAAATAGATTTATATAAGCAAATTTTCCAGTGATTTTACCGCACCAAAAATCAAGTAAATGTGAATAAAAAAGAATATATAGTTCAACAAATTTACAGCCTATGTTTTTAAAGAGCTTTGGTGGCGTTGTAGTAGCAATGACATTGTTAGTAGGTAATACAGCTATTGCTCAAACTACTGATACCCAGTTAGCGTTTCATATACAAGTAGGCTCTGATAATGATGGTAATCCAATTATTTTAGATGCAGGATCAGTGCAAGGAAGTGAATACACGATTTTACAAAAACAAGGTAATGGTGTAACAAAAACTACTTTTCGTGCGTCTTGTGCTGAGGGACGCTTGTTTTCTGAAACTGCTGCTAACTATAGTGCAGACGGTCAGTTAGTTAGTGAAAAACCCACTAAGCAAGAAATTACACCCCAACCTGGAACTCCCGAAGCTAATTCGATGGAGATTGTTTGTCAAAGCGCCAGTAAAGAAGGTAATCAGTAAGCATCCATAATATGAAACTTTTCCGAGATTTCATCAGTCTGAAGTTTCAAATTCTGTAATAAAAATATCAATGTCATCTTCTAATCAGGGTATTCCTGGATTACCTGATCTGACTCATCCAATAGAACTACTCCAGTTTGGCGACCAACTGCTCAAAGCATCAATTTTATTAGTTTTTTTAGTGATAGCTTTGGGTATTGCGATCGCACTTATGAGTTTCGCCTTGCGTCGCCATCAGCAAGAAAATGTAATTTTTCTTGATCAGTGGGTGGTGCATTACTCCCAAATTTTACGGGGATTACAGCACCTCACCTTGGTATTAGTTCTATTGGTAGTCGGATTTTTTCTTTGTTCAACTTTAGGTAATCGCTATCATCACTGGGAACAAGCCAAGGTTGTGCAAGTTGCTCAAACAGTGGATGGGGATAAATTAGAACAAGTTGCACCCCAAATCCGCTATGTAATTCAAGAGCCATTCACCTATAACAACCAAGTCAACGGCAAAATCGTCAAGGTCAATGATACAAGGGAAGTTACCCGGTTTCTGGCCTTGGCAGGATCGCAGATTCAAGTCAAACTTGAGCAGAACACAGATGTGCAAGGTCGTAGCGCCGTTTATCGCATAGATTACAGCGCAGATTATAAAGTCGTCAATCGACTCAAAGATAATCAAAGTTTTTTCTTTGAAGCACCACCACCCGACGGCTATTCACTGCTGGCTAACTACAAAGTAGAACGTTCTGGAACTCGACTGGAACCGCCTAACCCTGGAGACTATGCCTTTCCCTTTCGTTTGTCACCAGGAGAAACTGCTAACTTTCGTGTTAGCTATCAAGCTCAAAGTGGGCCGCGCTGGGTTTACAATGCGACGGGACAAATGCTGACTAATTTCCGCCTGACAGCAACGGCGAATTTTGCACCTGTGGAATTTGCCAGTGGGATTGTACCTAATGAAATTAAAGCTGATGGTCGTAGCACTCAGTATAGTTGGATATTCAATGACAATGTTTCGGTAAAAAATCCCTTTGGCGTTTTTACCAACACTGCACCTATCCGTAATACGGGAATTATACCCAGGTTGTTATTATTAGCACCAGCAATATTTTTCTGGTGGATCTTGCTGTTATATTTATCAGTACCCATGAGCTTGAAAAATGTGGCGATCGCATCTGGGATGTTCTTTGCCTGCATTTTAACCTTGACTTACCTAGCTCGCTTCATGAATCCTGAACTAGCCTGGACAATGATTTCCCTGATTTTCCTCACGTTAAGTTGGGGATTAGGCTCAAACCGGATCGCTGCTATTGCAGTTATTATCTGTTCGATTGCTGGGGCGGTGTTACCTGTGTTTGGATTGTTAGTTCCATTTAGTGGTTTAACCTTAAGTGGAGCAGCTTTGTTGTCAGCAGTGTGGTTAGCAGTTCGTCACTGGTATAACTGGTACAGTTTTCCTCTAGAAGACAGAGTGAAGTAAGAGGAAATGGGACTTAGTGAACGAAACAGACAAGGGAGACAAGGGAGACAAGGGGGATGGAAGTTTGTGTGTAGGTGGGTGAATAAAAAATCTTAAACCCTTACACCCTCCTACGCCGTTCGGCTGATGCTCATAGCGAAGCCCTTACACCCATTCTTAACACGACTATCTTGGTGTGTCAGTCCTGGTTTTTCCAAAATTTCCCAGCAAAACACTTGACACTCACCCACCTCGGACTGCTATATTAACAGAGGTGAAGCGATGGGGCGTCGCCAAGTGGTAAGGCAGCGGGTTTTGGTCCCGCCATCCCTAGGTTCGAATCCTAGCGCCCCAGTAATTGAAAGGGTAGATTTTTCTACCTTTTTTTATGTTTAAGATTACTGACTAATATTATTTAGGCGACAGCTTGTGGCTGGTGTGATTTTTTCCAGAAACTTTAGCTTTCATACTTTTACCATCAACTGCCCACTAGTCTCCTGTATTTTTAGATATTTTTAACTTGATTCAAATCAGTTCTTAAATATCTGCTGTCATCCTGAGTTTGATTGATCATTCAGGGTGAGAATAGATGATTTGGAAAAAAGTTTTGCTGATGGCGATGGGGATGATAGTAGCAATTGCCCTTGGGACTTTAACAGAGTTGAAAGGAATTGCCCAAACTCCCACTGATTTAGATTTAGCGGCTTATCATGCGCCAATTCACTATCAAGATACGGACAGTACCAAATATAGCGGTGACTATATTACGCGGTTTAACTATGACGGAGATTGGCTCGGAACAAATAATTGGGATAATCTGGCGGCTTATCCCTTAAATGCTTATGCTTACTATTCTGTGGCTGAGACTTGTACTCACAGATTTATCACCTATTCTTTTTTCCATCCCCAAGATTGGACTGATACTCCTTTTGATCAAGAACATGAAAATGATTTAGAAGGTTTACTGGCGATCGTGCGTAAGGATGGTTCTACTTATGGCAAACTCGAAGGTGTTGTCACTGTCTTTCATACCGACTTTTATTCCTTTACGCCCAGTGGTAGTCCTTTAACAAATGGTTCCGAAAGTATTGATGGAAGCCTGACGCTAAGTAGTTATAACGGTTCTCTGCATCCGTTGACGACTCAGGAAGCCAAAGGACATGGCTTGAAAGCTTGGCCTTACGCCGGAAATTTTGATGGAAACAGCAGTGCAGATGGCATTATCTACTATCCTTCTAAAACTACTGCGGAAGTACCCGCATCGGGTAACGATCGCAGTGTACTTTATTCCTTAATTGATGTCTTTGCCTCTGGTGGTTTGTGGCAAAATCAATTAAATCAAGCCTCTAATTCTACAGGGATAACTTATGCCAACTGGGGAACTTTCAGAGGAGATTCTAGCGGTGGTTGTGGTGCTGGTTTACCAACTTGTAGCAATAATTCTGCCAATACACCTTGGGGTTGGGATGATTCCAATGATGGCGCAGTTTATAGAGGTGAAATGGCTTTAGATCCGGCTCACCTAACGGATGTATATTTTAATGGTTTGGGTAACTTTGATACTACTTATATTCGTAATCGCTATATTCAAGATTTACGCGATCGCGGGTACAATTCCAGTAATCTTCCTCTAGGCTGGCCTAGCCAAATCAATCTCAATACCTTAATTGGTAAGCTCAAAACTCAATGTTGATTTGACAGTATGAAACCCAACATGATTAAAAATTTGTTGGGTTCCTACATCTAGTGTATTAGGACTTACGCATCAAAACGAAAAATCAATGGTTTTGGTGAGGGTGTAGGGGTTCAGGGGTATAGGGGAGCCACTGGCGTGGGCGGGTTTCCCGACTTGAGCCAAGTGGCGTGTGTACTTATTCAAAATTCTTACACCCCAAACCCTTTCACCCAATCTCCACGAATAATCTTTGTGCATAAGTCCTGTGTATTTCTCAATTACAAATTAATTACCAATGACAAATGACCAATGACAACCTTGAGTAGTTAGCTTGATTTGTACCAACATACTTACAGAGGAATTTCAATTAACATCTCACAACCCTTTCCTGGTGGAGAAACACACTTGATGTTACCACCATGTTTATCTACAATAATTTGGTAGCTGATGGATAAACCTAAACCTGTACCTTGTCCTGGTTGCTTGGTGGTAAAGAATGGTTCAAAAATGCGCGATCGCAAATTATGGGGAATACCACAACCATTGTCCGCAATTTTGATTTGAATAGTATTTTCTTCTATAACTTTTGTCCGAATCCAAATTTTTGGCTTGTCTATAAGTTTGCCGTTTGTCACCGCATCTTCGAGCGCATCAATCGCATTATTGAGAATATTCATAAAGACTTGATTCATCTGCGCCGCATAGCAAACTACACGGGGTAATTCACTATATTCTTTAATAATTTCAATTCCTGAAGAATTTTCATTTGCTTGCAGGCGATGTTGCAGAATCAACAAAGTGCTTTCAATTCCTTCATGCAAATCCACAGGTTTTTTTTCTGCTTCATCCAATCTAGCAAAGGTGCGTAAAGATAAAACCAATTGCGAAATTCTATCTGCTCCCATTGTCATGGAGTTGAGCATTTTTGGCAAATCATTAGTAATAAAATCTACATCTATTTTTTCACCAAATTCTCTAATTTCGGCTTTGGCTCTGGGATAATGTTTCTGATACATCCCCAGCAAGGTGAGTAAGTCTTCAGTATAGTCGTGTAAATAACTAATATTGCCAAAAATAAAACTAATTGGGTTATTAATTTCGTGGGCTATGCCTGCAACTAACTGCCCTAACCCAGCCATTTTTTCACTTTGAATTAACTGGCTTTGAGTTTGCTGTAATTCTTGGAGAGTTTGCCGGAGTTCTTCTTTTTGCCTTTGAGTTTGTTCTAATAATTCTGCTTGCTGGAGTCCGACACCTAATTGATTACCAATTTGTACTAATAAATCTATTTCATCTTCTTTCCAATTGCGGGCGGCTGTGTTGTGATAAGCCGCTAGTAATCCCCAAAGTTTATCACCTTGGAAAATCGGCACAATCATATAAGAACGCGCTTCCATTAACTGACTCAAAGATATATATTTATGCGCCTCTTGATTGTTATAAATATCTCTGACTACCAGAGTGTGTCCTTTAGCAAAATCTCCGCCTTGGGTTGTTTGTAAGTAATCATTGGCAATCACACTTAAAAGTTTACGGACTGAAGCCCAGCCTGGGGCGGCTGACTCAGCCACAAATTCACCACTCCAATCAGGACGAAAACGATAAATTGTCACCTGATCTACTTCTAACAATCGCTGCACTTCTTTGGTACTGGTGACAAAAATGGTGTTCAAGTCCAGAGATTGCCGAATTTTTTCGACTGTAGTGGCTAAGGCTTTTTCTCTTTGGGCGGCTTTGCGTTCGCGTTCAGCTGCTTTTGCTAGTTGTTCAGCTTGCAACTGCACTTGTTTTAAAGCTTCTGCTTGCTGTAATGCAACGCCTAACTGTATACCAACCTGCGCGAGTAAGTTGATTTCTTCATCTTGCCAATAACGAGGGTGGGAGTTTTGATAAGCTACCAATAATCCCCATAACTTTTCGCCTTGGGATATTGGCACAAACACTTCATGACGAGGATATTTACCAGCTTGGGTTTCTTTTAATAAGACACGTTCTGTCACTGGCTGGGGTTTAACAACTGGTGTCCAACCATCCACAATTGAATCAGCGACAAATTCACCACTCCAGTCAGGGTAAAAGCGATAAATTGCGACTCTTTCCACATCCAAAAGTCTTCTCACTTCTTGGGTAGTGGTTTTAAAAATTGCGTCAATATCTAGGGATTGGCGAATTTTTTCGACGGTATTTGCCAGCGCCCTTTGACGTTCAGCCGCTTTACTCAGTTCTGCTGCTTGCAGCTGCATTTGTTGTAAAAATTCGGCTTGTTGTAAGGCGACACCTAGTTGAGTACTAACTTGAGTGAGTAAGTAGACTTCATCTTCTTGCCAATCGCGGCGATCGGAGTTTTGATAAACTGCCAATAAACCCCACAGTTTTTGACCGTGGTAAATGGCAATAATTACATAAGCTCTAGCTTGATAGCTTTCTAAAACTTTGATGTAACAGTCGGTGAAGCCATAATCATAAATATCACGACAAATACGATAGACTTCGCTTCTGGCAAACATCCCCCCTTCTGTATCTTGTAAATACGTATCCATGACGGGGGTTTCAGCTAAATCTTTGACGCTACACTCGCTGACATTTTCTTTTAATTTTGGTTGATTTGACTGTTCATCAATCAGCGAAATCCAACCTTCGGCTACTGATTCAAAGACAAATTCACCACTCCAATCAGGATTAAAGCGATAAATAGCGACGCGATCGGCATTTAGTAACTGTCTGATTTCGACTGTGCTGGTGTGGAAAATGCTGTCTAAATCTAGAGATTGACGAATTTTTTCGACGGTGATGGCAATGGTTTTTTGCCATTCTGCTGCTTTTGCCCTGGCTTGTGCTTGTGCTAGTTGTGTTGATTGTATTTTTACTTGTTCAAGATAATTGGCTTGTTGTAAAGCAACGCCTAAATGTGCGGAAATAAGTTGCACAAACTCAATTTCTGATTCTTCCCATTGGCGAGGGTTACTACATTGATGAATACATAACAATCCCCATAAATCTTTGCCTTTCATTAAAGAGGCTACAATGTTAGCCCGGACTTGGAATCGCTCTAAAATCTGGACATGGCAATCGCTCACACTCGCTTGATAGATATCTGCCATTGCATGAATTCGCCCTTCTTGATACAGTCCAGCAAATTCCGCAGCAAAGCAATGATCGCGTAGTTTAGCCGATAGTGCTGAAACCCATTCGGAACCGACATCTTCATAGATGAATTCTCCCTCCCATCCCAACTCAGGATAAAAACGAAACACACCCACACGATCAGTTTTGAGTAATTGTCTGACTTCTGTAACTGTAATTTTAAATATGGTATCTATGTCTAAAGTTTCTCGAATCCTGGCGATGACTCCAGATAAGGCTTTTTGCTTCTCACTCTGAACTGAGGAGAATGGGTTTTCTGATGAATATTCTGTTTGTTTGGAATCTGATTTTATGGTGTAAGAGTTTTCCATTCCTGGTAGGACTTTAAATATTGAAAGTCTTCTATTGTAGAGTTCCCTAATTTCTTAAAAAGATAACAGTCAAAGACTCAAGTTATTGCTAACTTCATTGATGATGATTTACGTGAATTAAAAGTTACTCAGTAAGAATCAAGTTGCTCATTTTAGCTTTGATTATCCAGTCTGAATATTGCTCAGAATTTTTTCGTGCGTTACAAGTTACTACAACACAGCCGAAAATTTAAGGTTTACTTAATAAATCATCTCTAAGTTGAATTTAATGATAGGACTCTGACTTGATTAATCAAAAAATCTGTATTACCAAAAAGTCATCTTTACAAGTCCTTCATCCTAAACTATACGAATAATTTAAACAATCAAAACAGATTTTAAGAGATTTTATGTCAACTTAACAAATTGATTAATAAGTTATGCAGTTAACCAGTAAAAGAGTAGGTTCACTATAAAAATTAAGATTTGTATTAGTTGATTTTGGTGCTAGTAAAGCAGTTTTGATTACTATCGAAATGGTTCAGGAATTTTGTTGGCGATCGCTATTTACATTGAAATACCTGCAAACAAGACAGGAATGCGATCGCTAATATCGCATTCCTGTAAGAAAATAATTCAACTGCGATCGCATTATCGCTTTTTGGGCGATGCGCGGCGTTGTTCGCGTTTTTCGACTTCCCGAAGACGGCGATCGCGCCAGTCTGCCAAGGTTAAGTAGCCAACGCCACCAGTAACTGCGATTAACAGTACTAACGCCAGTAATGCCAGAATACTCAGAAATGGACTTTCCACGATTCCCCTATAGTCCGTTGCGTCCCCAAACTACCATTGCGATCGACCAAGTGAACACAACTAACAGTGATACCCATCCCAATGTCAAAATTCCCATAGTCTTAAATTTGGCAAATCATTACAAAAGGTCTCTAATATTTATCATACCTGGAACTGGATACGAGGAAGTCTGAAGTGTGAAGTCTGAATCAGATTCTCCCTACTCCCCATTCCCCACTCCCCATTGAGACAATGAACAGAATTTCCGATCCACTACTGATGACTGAACGCTTAGAGTCTCTCAAAGCAGGGATAATTGGCGGTTTAACGTTGGGTGTTATCTGCTTGATGACAAGTTTACTCAACACTCTGGTGTTGGCAAGATATTTTGAGATATTGATTAGTTTACAAGTGAAGTGTGATTGGCAGTTGTTGATCAGTTGGGCGATCGCCACGTTCTCTGGTTTACTGTTTGGTGTTACTTACCGTTATATCATTCGCCAAGACCAAAATCTGCAACTCAAAGCTGGTGGGGTGATGGCTTTTGGTTTAGTGCGGGGGTTAGCACAGCTAGAACTTGACTGGAGTTTGGCGGGTGTTGTGTTAGCCGGGGAAAGTGTGCTGTGGTTTATTGTAGCTGCGATCGTTTTAGATCAAGCTATTCAATTAGGCTGGGTTAAAGCTTTTCCATCTACGTAAAGATATCCAAGATTTATGAGCCAAATTTTGTTCATACGCGCTACCTCAGCGTTTACCAGGAAGAATCTTGTAAGTTTATAAATTTTTCACTTAACTCATGAGTCACAATAACTAAAAATTAACTCTTTTTAGCGATCGCTCGTAAAAAATAGAATACACGGTTATTAACTAGTTATATTTTTTCGAGATAATTACTATATTTTTCTATACAAATAATTGTAATTTGCAAATGTTAGTAAAAGATATTTTTACAACATTGAACATCGAATATTTTTGTTTTTTACTTAGCCAAACCAAGTCTGATATTAGATATTAAGCTTATTTTACTCATGTTTGAGTGAGATATATAAGTATTGTTATTTACTCGGCTTAACTCAAATTGACAGCAATATATTTTGCTACTGTAATACCAGCATTATTTATCACTACCAGGATATTGTGATTTAAATTATCCTAGTTGTAGCAAAATTTTCATTAGTAGCATCTAATGAAGATTTAGCGAGAGTATTGACTATTGGCTTTGAATTATTTACGCTCAAAAAATATTTTATTGAATCCATAGATTCATAAGTGTCGAAAACTCTACCAAATTAAATTACATAAGTTGATTCTTTGCTTGATGAGAATCAAACGTTTTTGTAATTACTAAAAATATTCCTGGATTTGATTCTGGTGAATTGATTAAATAAGTAAATATTTCGTAGAGGCTAAGATGATTTTTAATCAACAGCAAATTACTCTAAACTTACCATTCCACAAATTTAATATTAAACAAGTATCTGCTATTTTGCGTCGTCGGCGCTATTTAGTATTAGGTGTTTCTTGTGCAGTGATGTCTGTGATTAGTTTAGTTGCGATTAACACTAAAACTAATTACCAAAGTTCTATGCAGTTGCTTGTGACTGCTGATGCAAATGCAGGTAACACAGCTAATAATATTATGAATCTTGCTGGTAGTGATATTGTGGGATTAAACTCACCAGTTGTAGATTACACAGCACAGATGAAAATGCTGTTGAGTCCCCAACTCATTGCAGAAGCTGTATCTTTACTAAAAGCTGAATATCCAGATATTACAATCGAAGATATTAACGGCAAGCAAGCCAAGCTTTCGATCACAAAGTTAGATGAAAAAACAATCTCTAATAATCTGCCCTTACAAATATTAGAAGTGACCTTCAATGATGAAGATCCAGTTAGAAGCCAGAAAGTTTTACAAGCACTACAGCAAGTTTATCAGAATTATCAGATCCAACAACAAAAAGAACGTTTAAATAAAGGTCTGGCTTTTATTAATGTTCGTATACCGCACATGAAAAAAGAGGTGAATCAAGCAGAAAAAAACTTAGAGCATTTTCGCCGAAAACATAATCTACTTGATCCAGAAGTACAAAGCAAAATTTTAATTGAATCTTTGGCGGCGGTACAACAGCAACTACAAATCACCCGCGCCCAAATTCAAGATGTCCAAGCTCGCTATAATAACTTACAGCAAGAAGTTGCTACTTCATCGCGCAAAGCGAGAATGGCGGCTCAACTAAATCAATCAAGTAGCTACCAAACACTATTAGATGATTTTAAAAAGACGGAACTTGCTTTAGCTAGAGAGCAGAAACGTTATACAAATGAGTCTCCCATCATCCAACAACTGAAAGAACAACGCCAAAATCAGTTAGTACTCTTAAAAAGAGAGTCAAATCAATTATTAACAGATATCAGACAATCTACTGATAGTTCAGTACAAACAGAAGGTGCTGATCCGCAATTATTACAAGAGTTAATTCAAGTCCAAACTACAGCTTTAGGACTAATAGCTAACGAAAAAAGTTTAGCCGAAACCGAACAAAAACTCAGATTTGAATTTAGCCAATACCCAAGTTTATTGGCACAATATAACCGTTTATTGCCAGAAGTACAGGCTAAACGTAAACAACTAGAACAATTATTACAAGCTCAACAATCTTTGGGTTTGAAAATTGCCCAAGGTGGTTTGGGATGGGAAGTATTAGAGGAACCGAGTTTAGGCAAACTAACAGGAATTAACAGATTATCACTGTTGTTAGGAGGTGTCGTACTGAGTCCAATTTTAGGAATTGCGATCGCCTTAAGTTGGGGAATGTTTACCCGCACCATTTATTCTACAAAAGAATTACAGCAGTCAACCAATTTACGGTTACTAGGTTCTGTGCCGAAACTAGCCCCCAGAGGCTTGACAAAATGGCTACCAAATATTTCAGGTCATAAACAAAATAATATTGCTTCTACTTTTACCGAAACTGACAGTTGGTTGCCTTGTCATGAAACCTTAGATATTCTCTATCAAAATCTGCAAATATCTAAGTCTCCTTTGCCTTTTAAATCTTTGATGTTTACCTCTGCTTTATCAGGGGAAGGAAAAACGACTGTGTTACTCGGATTGGCGGCTAGTGCAGCCAGAATGCACCGACGCATTCTCTTAATTGATGCCAATTTGCGGTATCCCCATTTACATAAAATGCTGCAATTATCCAATGATTGGGGTTTATCTCTATTATTACTGGATGAAACAAGCAACCACATTCATAATTATATCCAGCCTGTTCACCCGTCAATTGATGTGTTGACGGCTGGGCCAAAACCAGATGATACTATCAGATTACTCAATTCTCAACGAATGAA
Organism: Anabaena sp. FACHB-83; assembly: GCF_014697485.1. Lineage (NCBI taxonomy): Bacteria > Bacillati > Cyanobacteriota > Cyanophyceae > Nostocales > Nostocaceae > Anabaena > Anabaena sp. FACHB-83. The sequence continues at coordinate 32,086 of NZ_JACJRY010000022.1, forward strand.
AGAACTGATCAAGGGATTTGAGCAAAGCTATGACTTAGTGTTAGTTGATGCGCCGCCAATTTTGGGTACAGCCGATGCGAGAATTTTAGCTGGATATTGCCATGAAATTGTTATGGTAGGACGAATGGGTCAACTAACTCAAGGTGATTTAATGCAAGCTCAAGAAATTTTGAGCCATTTAAATTTAATTGGTATTATTGCTAATGGCGTAAGAAGCCACCAGCAGGTTTAATTATAGTCATTTACCATTAATTTTCTGCTCTGTGCTTTTTTGGTTGCCTACTAAAAATACATTGCATAATTGATAGGAGGCGGCAACCTCCTATGTTGGAGAACTGTCTCATCTTGAGTGGTAGATGCCAAAAGCGTCAAGCAGATACTAGTGTGATTAGATGATCAGCATGAAATTCCAACTGTTTTTAGGCTCTTTATTTTCTCAGTTTAAATTCCGGCATTGGTGGATGGGTATCCTCTTGTGGATTGTTTTGGTTGCTCCTGCTCAAGCATCAGTGATTTTACGAGTGGCGATTGAGAGGGGAGTTAATCAAGTTAAAGTCGGTAGTTCTACGGCTGCCTTGGTAAAGGATAGTACGGGAAAGACTTTAGGACAATTGCCCGCTATGAGCGCCTATTACGCCCAGTCAGTTCCGGGGGGAGTGGCTTTAGATAAGTGGCAATCTGGTTTATTTTGGATTGAGCCAACTGGTAAAGGATTTGTTTATATTGGCGATCGCTGGTATCGTGGAAGAACCTTAGTTGCCCCCACAGAAAAAGGTTTAACGGCAGTTAACTGGGTAGATGCGGAAGAATACCTCTACAGTGTTCTAGGCGGCGAAATGGATAGCAGCTGGCCCCAGGAAGCTTTGAAAGCCCAAGCGATCGCAGCTCGCACCTACGCTCTCTACGAACGGGAAAAACAACGCAATAACCCCATCTACGATTTAGGTGATAGTCCCGATCGCTGGCAAATTTACAAAGGAGTCATGAGTGAATCTCCTTCTACTTACGCAGCAGTTGATAATACGGCGGGACAAGTCCTAACTTATAACAACAAAATTATTCTCTCTGTTTTCCATGCTTGTTCGGGCGGACATACCGAAAATGTGGAAGATGTCTGGGGAAATACTTTGCCTTACCTGCGGGCTGTGCAGGACTACGATCAAGATATCAAAGAATGCAATTGGGTAAAAACTTTTTCCCCTGCGGAAATTAGCGCCAGAATTTCTGGTGTCGGCAATGTTAAGGAAATCATTCCCGAAAAATTCTCACCTTTCCGCAGTGTCAAAGCTTTAAAAATTGTGGGTGATAAAGGTACAAAAGTCTTAGAAGGTGAGGCGGTACGTACTACACTCAAGCTAAGAAGTACTCGTTTTAATGTCAGTAAAAGTGCAGATGGTAGTTTTGTGCTGCAAGGCTTAGGCTTTGGTCATGGATTAGGAATGAGCCAATGGGGCGCATACAACCTAGCTCGACGCGGTATCAACCACCTGCAAATTTTGGGTCATTATTATCAAGGTGTAGCCCTCACACCGATTAAAGCGAAGTAATGAGGGAGTAGGGAGTGGGGAGTGGGACAGGACTATTGTCTATGAAGATTGGGTGTAAGGGTGCAAGGGTGTGGCGTAATATATATACCCCTACTCCCCACTCCCCATCTTAGTTTTTTCTTACCCTACTCCCTATTCCCGACTCCCGACTCTCCATCTTTAGCAGCTTCGATTTGGGCAGAGTTCTGAATTTCCTGTTCTAATAAGTCGGTTTCGGTGGTATATACTAAATCTTTGTTTTCGATGATTTTTTCAGTGGCAAACTGTTGGGCAAAGTCAATTTTTTGCTGTAACTTGGCATCTAAATCGGTTAATAGTCTGGCACGAGATAAGCGATCGCGGTTACGTGCTGTAATTTTTTGATTACGCCACTGAATCCAGAAATAACGTACTAGTGGTACGCCCAAAAATCCTATACCATAAGCCAACAGCAGCCAATAAATTCCTTGGACAAAAGCAACTAATCCGCCTAATTGTGCAGCCGCAATCCCATCTCTGATTAAATTTCCCAGGATTAAAGCACCGACAAAATTGAGGACTCCTAAGCCAGCACTTAGCATAATTTGTCCAGAATCAGCTTGACTAAAACGCCAAGGTGATTCTTCTAAATAAGGTTGTACTGACTGACGATTTTTTTGACTGGCTTGAACTTGTAATTCGGGAAAATAGTAAATTATTTCCCCTTGGGAACTCACTTTTGGTTCCCCGTTAAAGCGCAACAGTACAGGCAGCATATAATCTTCGTACTCTTGTCTATAACTGGGGCCAAGGTCATCTAAATATGGCGCAATTTGTTCTGCTGCGACTGCACCACCCTGACGGCGAATGACAGTGGCTATTTCTTGCCAACGGCGTTCTTCTAATTTGGCATTAGGATTACCATCACCAAATAAAAAGGAAAACACCGCTTCAAAGAAATTCATTTCACTACCTCTACCTTGGCGGCTGTTTTGTCGCCTTTGTTGGTAGGAAGTATCGTAGTAGTTGGGACTAAAATACCAAAATAAATCGGGGAAAAAGAAGAAGCCGCCGCCGCGATCGCTACTGCCGCGATTGTCGTTATCGCGATCGGAATTAGCCGCAGTGATAATTATAATGATGCTAATAGTAATTAGCGCGATCGAAACAACTAAAAATATCCCAAAAGAAATGCGAATCAGGTAGAAAAGAACTTTCCAAATTTTTTGCCACCATTCTTGCAAACGTAACTGAAAATATTTATTCCGTAAAATTGCTCTAAAATTTTGTGGAAATAGGTAAACAATATCACCTGTTTCTGCTACTTGCAAATGTCCACCAGCATCAGTAGCTAAAGCCAATAAACCTTGATTGGCTTCTGCAATTTTTAAGCCTGCTTGGGTGGCAACATCACCAATGGTAACTCGATAACCCAGTTGCTCCACAGCATTCATGATCGCTGGATTTGGAGCCATCGCTCTCCCCTCCTGTTTCAATTTATTCTATCTTTCTCTAGTATAAAGTTTTATTTTTGGAGACTTGAAAGAATACTGATTAACTCCTGATTGATTCACCCAACCAACAACAAGAATAATTAATTTTTCAATCTAAAAGATATTAATCGCCACTTTTACCATGTTAAAATTATTTGCCTTGGCTTGGTTAATCAGCAAATTTTCTGTCCTCAAATATGGTTCAGTACACTCTCGCCCAAAGCCCAGAAATTATCCTTTCCGTTCCTGGCAAAGATTCTGCTAAAGCTCGTGATAAAGCAATGGATCAGTTGATGGAACTGATGGATGCGGGTAAACTCCCCACGGAATTAGAAGAAGGATTCGGCCCGCAACAATTAATTGAGGTCAAAGAATCAACCAGTGACCATAACAATAGTGAAGATGCTATTACTCAAGCAGTCCAAGTGTTAAGTAATTTAGCGACACTCAAGTTAAAAGTGCAAGAATCCCGCACGGAAGCCTTAGAACTTCGCAAAGCTGTTGATATTTTGTTCTCTGATAACTCTGTCACCGAAGAAGAAATTACGCGTCTGAAAGAAGGCTTTAAAGTTCTGAAAAATTTCGCTCAAGCAAATCTGCGTTACCAAGAAGCACGAGCTAAAGCAGAACAGGCGAGGCAAGTCTTAGACCAAGCTTTAAAATCGCCAGATGCGTAAATAGTTGCTGAAGTTGTCATTAGTCATGGGTATGGACAAAGGACTAATGACAACCTTTAATTTAGCGTCGTCTGATGCCTCTAAAAACAGAGTTAGCTTGTTCGTCGCTATTTGGTGTTTCTACTTCGACAATTTCAGCACTGGTACTCTTTTTGTAATATTGCTGATAGTAGTCATGGGAAACAGGTGTGGAATCTTTTGATTTGTTGGCTATCATCCCTAACAGGGGTGTACCAGAAATTTGAATTTCTTCTAATACTTGCTTGAGGGCAGTACGTTTCAAATGACCCAAGCCAGCTACCATAACAATACCATTGGTGTTAGATGCTAACAGGTAAGCATCAGCAAATCCTAGCAATGGGGGAGTGTCATAAATTACTAAATCAAAGTTGCTTTGCAGTTCGTTCATTAAATCCTGCATTTTCTTAGAAGCTAGTAATCTGACAGAATCGGGAGGTGTCGGCCCCGCAGTCATCACAAATAGATTATCTTCTATTGGCGATCGCTCAATCACATTTTCCCAATCTAAATCTTGGGCAATGACATCAGTCAAACCTTGAACATTCAATACACCCAGACGCTGGTGCAAACTAGGACAACGCAGGTTAGAGTCTACTAATAACACTCTCTGACCCATTGCCGCAGCGGCCTGTGCTAAATGTACAGCCACCGTAGATTTACCATCTCCCTGGCCAGCAGAGCTAATTACCAACGAGCGAATCGGGTCATCAGAACCCAATAACATGATATTGGTGTAGAGCGATCGGTAAATTTCAAAGAAAGAAGCCCGATTAGTTTGTTGTAAACCTCTAGATAAAGTTGATTGTGGTGCTGATTCTAGTTCTTTTCTTAAAGGTACAATTCCTAGTAATGGCAACTTAGCACTGTTCTTCAACTCTTGAACAGTGTAGAAAATATTACTCAATTTATCAACAATCAAAGCTGCCCCTATACCCAACACCAACCCTAAAATGCCACCAATAGCTAAGTTTAGCTTGGCATTGTTAGAAATTGCACTTGGTTTATCAACTGATGCTAATTTAGGATCAAGTAATCGCCAAGGTTGTTGTTTTTGAGCTTTTTCAATTTCTAGTGCTTGTTGTTTAGTAGTAAATTGCGTCAGAGAACTGTTAGAAATTTCTAATTGTTGCTGAATATTACTATAGGTACGAGTCAGAGTCGCTAAGTATCTGACATCGTTATTCAGAGTTGTGATTTTGTCATACAAAAATTTATCACGGGCGGAAACAGACCGAATTTGGCTTTGCAATTCTTTTTGCAGACGCATTTCCTCACCAGCCAATAAAGGAAGCAAATAAGCTCTCCTATCTGTTAGCGTCACCATAGCTGGGTTATCTGGTGTATATACTGCTGCCTTTTGGGCAATTTCAATATCAACGGCTTGGATTTGATCTAGTATCTTTTGATAACGCCCATTTTCACTCAGTAAAGAATTACCCGCCTTTTCACCAGGGTTTCTGGCTAATTCTCTTTGTAAATCCTGATATCTGGCGACTAATTGTTCTAGTTGTAGGCGATTTTCGATGCGCTGTTGTCGCAACCCAGCCAGTTGACCAGCTAATTCTTGCGCTCTTTGGGCTGGATCAATTAAATTATTTTCTACTTGTAAATTGCGGAGTTGATTTTGCCAATATTTGACTCTCGCTTCTATTGGCTGTCTTTGTTTATCAACAAACTCAATTGCTTGATCAACATCTAACTGACGTTCTTGTAAACTATAAGCTAAATAAGCATCAGCTAGTAGCTTAGAAACATCACTTACTAGTTGTTTGTCTGGGTGCGTATATTGAACAGTTAAAATGTCTGGTGATTCTGAGCCGATAATTAAGCCAGAAACTAGCAAATTATAATTAATGTATGGATATTTGGGCTTAAGCTTTTCCACAATCGGATCAAGTACTCTGGGACTACGTAAGACTTGAATTGTGGTATTACCGTTGCTTCCACCCTTGCCTGATGATACCGAAACACTGGGAGTTGCGTCTTCATCAGAAATTGTTTGAGGCACACTAGCTATTACCTTAGTTTCACCCGTTACCTGCCTCGTTAAAATATCAAACGAGCCGAGATATACTGGAGGGTCGGTTTCGGCCTTTAACACTGCTGCTGTAGCTACTAAAGCAGTTATTCCAGAAATTAACAGCAATCGACGACGCAAAATGGCAAAAATCTGACCTATATGCAACTCGTCATCATCATTGTTGTTAAACTGAGCAGATTTAGCTTGTGACAGGTAAGGGTGTTTTTCTGACTTCAGCATAGTGTTTGTAAATTAAACGACTGGGTTTTGATGCAGTAAAAACTATTTTCGCAATTGTGGTAAAGATGCTGGGAATGCTTATAAGTTACCTTGTCTGTTGCTATGCCCTGGCAAATTTTGGACTTGACTAACTAACTAATACGTTAGTCAATTTTCAGTACACAGGTATTGTGAAGAACTTAGTTCATACACTTACTATTGTGGTTAAAGTTTTACAAATACAGTTTAGTCAAGGATAACGCAATACAAATACAGTAACATTGCGTAGCATAAATTTGTTAACTTTGGTGAACATTCCTGTTGAGCTATACAAAACTTTTACTGAAACAGCACGAAATTTTTAACTTTCGACTCTATAGAAGTTATCTACGCTTCAAAGTAGAGACTTTGTATACAAAATCTCTACTTCGGCTAAAATTTGGGATTAATTAAACCAAGCTGCGAACTGGAAGAATTGCCCTCGGAACACTTCTAACAACCGCAACCAAGTATTTGTATCTGTGAGTTTACCTAACTCTAAATAAGGTGCAGGGGCAGTTCCTTGCACCCATAAAACTAAATCAAAGGTTTGCGGCTGAGTAAAGACCTTGTTGAGATTAATACCTCTAACTTCGCGTTTTCTCCAGAGTGGGACTAGTTTTTGACCTGTTAATAACGCATCGGTCTCATTTAAAAAATTCAGCCACTCATCAATCATGGGTTTAGTAACGACTGCATTGGGAATTACCCCTTTTTGTTGAGGATTGGGTAGCCATTCCCGGTCATTATCAGTTTCGGCTAAAATCAAATCCCAAGATTGACGACTTAAGGCTGTGACTGTGCGTAAATTTTCCATTGCAGTGGTTAAAAGTTCTGGTTCAGCCACGGGAAAATTCATTAAATGAACGAACGCAACGATGTCGGTAATAATATCAAAGTCAAAACTACCAGATGGGCTTCTACCCTCAACCAGAAAGGGATAAGGGGTTTTTGGTTGAGCAAAAATTAAATGAGCCGTGGCATCAAAAAGTTTACTTTCATCGTAAGCTAAAACGATCTGAGCGATCGCAGATAGTAAATTGCAGTATCCCCTCAGCCAAATTACATCACCTGCATCAAAAGCGATCGCTAAATTTTGGGCAGCTTTTTCGCTGGCTGGTATCCCTGTCAATAAGCTAAAAGTCTTCCAGAAAGACTCATCCTCTACTAACTTACCATCTCCGTTGATATCCAACCTTGTTAAACCCAGCCTTAGCGGTAGCTTAACTTGATTATCTTTGATTGGTTCCAGGGTATTCTTGACTTGAGTTAAATCATTGAGTAAGTTCTGTAAAACATTTCTTGTATCTTGATAAGTGACTGGCTCTGGTTTAGGATTTATCGGTACAGGCAGACGTAAAATTGGGAAAAACTGAGTAACAAAATTTTGCTGCACACCATAACGGTAAAGCGACTGGGTTAACCTTTGAGTTGCACCCATCAACTGCACAACGCCCAACTTAAATCGCGTCAAGTCATCATTGTTGTTTTCTTGAAGTTTAGCTGTAAAAGCTGCTTCTCCCTCCTGAAATTGAGCATTTATCAGATATTCCTCAATATCAGAAGAAGGTGTCGCCGATTTTACCAGTGGCGTAAATGAGAATAATAGGCTGAGGACTAGTAAAAGAGAACAAACAAAAAGGCGCATAAGCTTTCACCTCATAAATACATTTGTTTGCGCTACTTTAACCTAAATCATCCTCAAGTCTGCTAAAGAATAGCTAAAAGTCTAGTTTAGACTTCTTCCTAAACTTCCACTGCACCGCAGGCAGAGTGCTTTTTGGATAGGGGCAATGGAGTTTTGGGCTGATTTAGCTCATGATTTAATGCGTTACTTAATGCACAGAAAAAAACGGTGTGTTACGACTAATTTTTACTATCTTAAGTGCTGAGTCTTTACATAGACGTAACACATCTTAAGTGGCAAATATGGTTTACCAACAAATTAATTCTGAGTTCTGAGCCAATGTTTCTAAGATAAAGAATCTAAATCAAGGGATTGCATTCCTTGAGTTTTGGCAAAGGTGAGCATACTGCTTAATTGCAACCATACTAATAAGCCAGTCAACAAACTTATTGGTAAACCAACTCCTAATGCCAGAATAGGAGGAAAGCCAAAGATAGCTAAACCTGAATAAAGAAAAAGACTAATACCAAAAGTAATACCGATAAATGGTACTAATAATTGCTGAGAATAAACACGAGATTCGGATTTCTCTGTACTATTTTTTTGCCATTTCTGCACAATAATTTTAAGTGTGCCAGATAAACCAACACCAGAAGTTACAGCGATAAATAAGCCAATAGCTAGAAGAAAATAAGGTGGTTGTTCTGGGAAGTAGTACATGAAAACTCCGAATTATATTAAAAGGTCAGAAAATTTACTGTTTGTAATAATGCGCTATCAAAATGATAGGAGGTAATTTTACCTCCTGTTATCAGATGGGAGTTTGCAGGTTTTAGTGCGTGATACCTGATGCCGAATCTCCTAAATTAACAAAAGCTGTAGCTCTTGGTAAAATAGCGGCTACTCCTTCTCTAGAAAATTCGGTTAATAAGCGAATTGCGACATCTATTAAACGATTGGGTTTGATGTCATCTTTGACTAAATCCCACAGGCGTTGTACTTCTTCTGTATGCAGACGGTCATCTTCTGTGAGGGCTAATACTAATTGTCGCCGCAGAAATTTACCTTCTTCTGATAACAAAAATTGCAATCCCATTTGGGCTGTAGGTAATACATCAAAGTTACCATCTGTGCGGGCGATCGCAATTAAGTTTTCCAATCGCTGCCACTGGAATTTACCATCTTTAAACAGCACGTTCAGCAACCGTCGCCGCAATTGGGGAGACTCGCCTGTAAGTAAGCGTCGGGCAATGTAAGGATAACCAACCTCCACAATTTTAAAATTGGGGTTAAGGCTGAGGGCAATTCCTTCTTGTGTGACTAATGAGCGAATAATTAACGCAAACTTAGCCGGAACTCGAAAGGGATATTCATACATTAATTCCGAAAATTCATCGGTAATGGTTTTGAAGTTAAAATCCCCAACGTTCTTACCAATTGCATCGCCTAACACAGTTTCTAATGCTGGTACAATTGGCACAATATTTGTGTCGGCAGTCAAAAAACCCAAATTGACAAAATCTGTGGCTAAGTCCAGATAGTCTTTGTTGACCAAATGTACTAAAGCATCAACTAAATTTTCTTTGCTGGTTTCTTCTAACTGATCCATCATGCCAAAGTCGATGTAAGCCATACGACCATCGGGCATAGCAAATAAGTTACCAGGATGGGGGTCAGCGTGGAAGAAGCCGAACTCTAGCAGTTGACGCAAACCAGAAGTGACAGCAATTTGGATAATAGTTTCAGGATCTAAACCAGCAGCACGGATACTTTTTGTATCTGTTAGCTTCAAGCCGTTGATCCATTCTAGGGTTAATACCCGACTGCTAGTGTAACGCCAGTAAATTGCCGGGACTTTTACCTGGGGGTCGTTGCGGAAGTTGTTGGCAAATTTTTCGGCGTTGCGACTTTCGTTGATGTAGTCAATTTCTTCAAATAATTTTGTCCCGAACTCGTCCACAATTAAGGTCAAATCGTGACCGAGATTTAGGGGTAGCAAAGGTGCAAGCCAACTCGCAGCCCAACGCATTAAATAAAGGTCTAAGGTGAGAAGTGGTCGGAGGTTGGGGCGTTGTACTTTGACTGCGACTTCTTCACCACTAATCAAACGTCCCCGATAAACTTGACCTAAACTTGCTGCCGCTACAGGTTCTGGTGATAATTCACTGTAAACTGCTGATATGGGACAATCAAGTTCTTTTTCAATAATTGTGTATGCGATCGCACTATCGAAAGCTGGCAGTTGGTCTTGTAATTTTACCAACTCTTCTAAGAAATCTTTGCGAATCAGGTCAGGCCGGGTGGAGAGGGCTTGACCGACTTTAATGAAGGTGGGGCCTAGGCTTGTTAGTAGTTGACGCAACTGGGTAGCTCGCTTTCCCCGATTCTGCTCTACTTGATTTTGCCATTCATCCCACTTTAGACTCAAAACGAATCCAGCAAAAGACCAAATAATTCTCAGCAAGCGTCCCCATGCTAACCAGGGGCGGTAACGATAGTGACGAGCGATCGCTTCTGGATTATACCGCTTTAGCTGAGCAGGTTGATACTGACCCACGCTTTTTGTTGCCTCTTCAACTGGGAAATCTACACTGTTGTTTTTGTTTTTTGGCATCCCCAAGTACAAGCTGATTGCTCGTTAGGATAACCTTAGCTTTTTATAAAAAACTATTAAACTTTACCTTTTTTCGGGTACACACGCAGCCATAAAAGCTTACCGTGCTTGCCTCTTTTTTTTATCTTTTTCTTAATTATACTTTATAAAAGTACAAATAATTCCCGAAAATCGGTCAAAAACCAATCCGCAATGGTTAAAGAATTGTTAAGAAAAAGCTTTTTCTGGGTATATTGTTACTGAGCTTGGATGTGATTATGTTTATCTGCTACAAGTTATCAAGTTTGGCGGATGACTTGTAGCGATCGCACTTGCTCACTAGTGGTTTTTGTCGTCTTTAGATCGGGCTTGGCTGACAAGTTAACAACTGTTCTGCGCTTCTTGTTCTAGTCTGCAAACATCGCGTCTAAGTCGCAGTTACAAGACTTGGTATGGTCTTTAGGGTTTTTATGAATTTCCTCTAGAATGTTATCTGGCAACATGGCTACATCTTCTAATAGTTCGTGCTGCTCAATAAACCTCGTCATGGCTACCGATATCTACAAATACAGCTTTGCCGTCTTCTGTAAAGTAGAACAGTACTCTTTCATCGTAATCTACACTAAAACTCCAAAATTCTTGAAGCTTTCCCGATAGTTTGTGCGTTTTCAAGCTTGGATCAAATGGATCTATAGTGAACTGTTCCAGTTTTTGCCAAAACTTTGCTTCTAAATCTATGTTGCCTTTGATGCGCTTTTTAAAAGCACGTTTAAATGCGGAACTGAAACTAACTTCCACGATTACTCCTCTATCAGTTGTCTCAGTTCATTGATGTTGGAGGAAAACTTCAGTTCACCTTTTTGCTGTTCCATTTTTGCCGACTGAAAATTGTCGTATATTTCTTCACGGCGCTCTTCACGGAGGTATTGCTGCAACAAAAGTTGAAGTTCAAGCTTCTCATCTACGGAGAGACTTTTGATTACTTCGACCACATCATTAAAAGTCATCGATTGCAAGACCTCATTCTACTCACTAATCATTCTAGCTGGCGAGAAACCAAGCTCTCAATATTCAAAAGGTGCGTGACATTTCATTCACGCACCCTACAGGTATAACTAACCGCTAACCCCCAGCCTCTAGCCTCTACTTAGATTTCGCCTCTAAGTTTTCTAAGCGGCTTTTGAGTTCTTGGTTTTGTTTTTTGAGTTGGTCGAGTTCTTCGCGCAATTGACGCAGGGCGGTTTCTGGGCCGATGTGTTTTTGGACATTGGCAATTTCTTCGTCAGCATAGCGACGCACGCGACCATCGGGGGTTTGTTCAGCAAGCGATCGCAAAATGTCAATTGCTTTGGGTGTTTCCATTTTACCCAAGGCTGTCACTACTGCTACTTGGGTTAAGAAGAAGGTTTCTTTGGCGAGTTCGGCTAATCTATCTAAAATCCGTTCTAAGTTAACTGGTGTTTGACCAACGGAAATTTTACCTAAAGCCTTGATTGTCGCTAACCGCAAGGCTTGGGGAACTCCTTGTTTGGTGTATTCTAGCAACAGATTTAAAGCGGCTTCGGAAGTTTTGAGTTCTGCTAAACCGTTAACTGCACCACTACGAACTACTTCATTCCAACCAGCTTTTTCTTCTAAAACTGATTTCAGTAGCTTGATGACTTTTTCTTCCTTGGGCTTTTCATCCAGATTAGCAGATGCGATCGCGCCGATGGCTGTAGCGGCTGCGGCTTCTACATAATAACTGCGATCGCCATCTTGCACTCTCTCTTTCACAGCCTTATAACTATCATAGGTTTTGATGGTCGCCAGTGCATTCACAACCGCACGCCGCACATAAGGACTTTTATCTTTTAATCCCACCACTAAACCATCAAAGGCTTGATCTAACTTGACTTCTGCTAGTTGTTTGGCAACTTCCACCCGCACGCCCCAAAATGGTTCTTTTGTCAATGCTTTAGATAATGCTTTGGTTGCTTCCAAACCGCCTTTTTTCGCTAAAGCTGTCGCTGCATAAATGCGGGAAATTGGGTCAGGGTCAGATTCTAACTGCGCTTTCAACTCAGGAAGGGGATATTCCAAAGTGACAGTTTTTAAGAAATGATTGCCGACATCAAAGCTAATAAAATCTGGCTTGGCTGATAGTGGGAAGTAGAAGCTTTGTTCTGCTTCATTTACCCGGACTGTAAAAGTGCTGAGTGCTGAGTGCTGAGTGCTGAGTTTTTCTGTGGAGTCTTTTTGGACGTAGCCGAAACCGATGGGGATTTTTAAGTCAAATAAATTTTTACTGCTATTTTTATCAGCTTGAGTTTGGGTAACTGTGACCTTGGCTAAATTTGCATCACCATCCCAAGAGTAAGCCACTTTAAAATCAGGATGACCGCCACGATAAACATATTGGTCGAATAAGAAAGCTAAATTTCTACCTGTGGCTTTATCAATGGCGCGGAGTAAGTCTACTGTTTCAACAGTTTTGTGGGCATTATCCTGCACAAAGGTTTGAATGGCGTGCCAAAATAATTCTTCACCCAATTCCGCCCGAATCATGTGATAAACACAAGACCCTTTTTCGTAGATGTGGCGGTCATACAGTTCAATGGCTTCGCGGTAAACATGAGTTACCATTGGGCGGCGGTAACGGCTGCGATCTTCGCTTAAATAACTCCGCGCTTCTATTAACCGATAGTATGCAGCTTCTTCAGCACTATATTCATGTTCTGTCCACATCACTTCGGAGTAAGAAGCCATACCTTCTTTAATCCAAGCATGAGACCAATGCTTAATTACTAGCAAATCACCAAACCACTGATGCGCCAGTTCATGAACAACTAGACTTTCGGTGTTGCGGTTATCTAAAGCAGCGCGTTCATCTAAAAGACAACGGTCTGTTAATAAGGTGGTGGAAGTATTTTCCATCCCCCCAAAGATAAAGTCATCAACGCAAACTTGGGCATATTTAGGAAAAGGATATGGATAACCATACTTTTCACTCAAAAATTCGACCATACGGGGAGTTTTGCCCATGCTGCGTTTAGCATCTGCTTCCCGGCCTTTTTCCACGTAGTAAGTCACTGGTTTACCTTGCCATTCATCTTGAATTTCGGCAAAGTCAGCCACAGCGAGAGTCATTAAATATGTAGGATGAACTTGCTGCTGTGACCAATGATAAATTTTTTCGGAACCTTCCTCGATGGTTTCGATTAATTCACCGTTAGAAATCGCTACTAATGCTTTGGGAACCCGCACACGAATTTCTGAGGTGGAGAGTTGTCCGGGATAGTCAAAGCAGGGAAACCAAAAACGGGAGTCTTCGTCTTCTCCCTGAGTCCAGACTTGAGTAGGTTTGTGGGGATAGTGTTTGTCTGGTTGGATAAAGTATATACCGCGTTGGGGTTTTTCGGCGGAGTAGGCGATCGCAATTAAAATTCTTTTCCCTTGTTCTGTCGGTTGGTCAAGCTTAATAGCAAGCTGTTCACCGTCGTAGTCAAATTTTTGCACCACCTCATCTACTTGTACAGACTGGATATTTAAGTTGACTGCATCCAGCACTAAACGGTCAATTCCACTACGAATGGGTAATAGGCGAATACTACAGCTACCGTGATAACTTTGCTTGGGGATATCTAAGTGCAGGTCAAGAAAAATATGCTCTACCTGTCCAGGACGATCTGGATTATAGTGTGGTCTGGCTCCCGGTAACTCAAAAGATTTGCGTCCGTTATTTTCTGTATCAAAATATGAATGCGACATTGATGCTGACTGACCCTTTAATCTTAAAAAATTTAAGTAAATTTTCGAGAATGCTGCTATTTGTGATGTTTACTCATCCGAATAGCGGATAGAAAATATGCCATCTTTGCAATTTTGGGGAGATTCCCATGAACCTTTCTCTGCTGCTGTGGGGATGTTCTTGATAATTTTTCCTTGAGTACCAAGACTCGGCAAATTTGCTGATGAGATTAGGATAGCTTGCAAATTTACCACAGGCTATCTCTCAAGATGAATAACCATTTACGGATTTTGCTTTGATTTCATTGAAGTATTTCTTTGGTGTTTTTTTTACTGCTTGTGTGTAGATTTACTAATTTTAACAGTGAAACCCTAAGAAATCGTGAAGTTTATTTAATGGAATTCAGGAGTCTGGAGTCAAAATCCAGTATATAAGCACCTAGTAAATTTCCGTGGCGTATTTTGTACTAAGCCGCATATAAGTAAATGGGTGAAGTACCATACTCCATCGGATATCTGAAGTAGGCTGCAAAAGGGTGGTGAGGAATTTTCTCCTCATTGATTCTGAATTCTTCTTGAATAATTCCGAGAACTCAACAATGACGTTTTTACTACCCTCGGTAAAAATCTGAGGAAAATGAGGAAAGTAACAATGCCTGAAAGTAAATTAAAGTTTTTAGTACCTGCAATTGGCGCAGTTGTGGCGGTGACAGGGGGTATAGCAGTCTATACCTATTTGTTCAAAGGGCCATCTGGAGATATTTCCGGGGCTATTGGTAGTGCTAAATTAGTTCCTGAATCAGCCCTGATGACTACTTACATTTCTACTGATGACCAAGTTTGGGCAAAATTACAGCAGTTCGGTACACCAGAAGCCCAAAAATTACTGGTGAAAAGTTTAGAGGATTTCAATAAAAATACTTTTAAAGGTAGTGATATTTCTTACGATAAAGATATTAAACCTTGGATTAGTGGTGTGATGATTGCTGTTTTACCACCAAGTAAAACTCAACCTGCTCAGTTAAAATTTCCCACCAATCGAGCCAATCCACCATTAAAAGTGCAACAAAGCACAAACATGCTAATGGTGATTGGGATCAAAGATAAATTAACTGCTTTGAATTTTGCCAGTAAATTAAAAAATCAAAAAGGAGTGAAAAGTCAAGAAATTGACTATAAAGGTGAGAAGATTACAGAAACTACTGAGGAAAAGGGTAGACCAACATATAGTGTAGTTGTTAATAATAGTCATTTAATTTTATCTCCTGACAAACAAGCTGTAGAAAAAGCAATTGATACCTATAAAGGTCAACCTTCTTTTGCTAGTAAGGAAGGTGCTAATCGTTTACTCAGCCAAAATGTAAATCTGCAAAATACCCTTGTACAAGTTTATGTACCAGACTATTCTGGGATGGTAGAACAATGGGCAATAAACAACACCCAAGGTAAAGCCTTGCCGCCCCAAACCTTGTCACAGTTGAAGCAGGTAAAATCAATGGTGGCTGGTGTGGGTATTGATGATCAGGGAGTGCGGGTAAAAGCGATCGCTAATTTAGATCCGCAACTCAGCAAGTTTCAGTATCAAAACACACCAGCTAAAATATTGTCCCAGTTTCCTGGCGATACCTTTGCATTAATTAGTGGTAACGGTATCAGCCGTGGTTGGCAAACCTTCACAGAACAATCAAAAGATTATCCTGAAGTTCAGCAAACACTCCAACAAATCCGCACTCAGCTAAAATCTGCCGAGATTGACTTAGATAAAGAAGTTTTTGGCTGGATGGATGGCGAATTTGGGATTGGTGCAGTTCCATCTAATCAAGGTGTGTTAGCGAGTGTGGGTTTTGGTGGGGCGCTGGTGTTTGATACAAGCGATCGCAAAACCGCAGAAGCCACCTTCACAAAACTTGACAACATAGCCAAAGCCCAAGGAGTTAACATCGCCACCCGCAACATCGGTGGTAAAGATGTCACAGAATGGCAAATACCTAAACAAGGCGCATTATTATCTCATGCTTGGTTAGACCAAGATACCGTCTTTTTAGCTGTTGGTGAACCTGTAGCCGAGGCTTTAGCTGCTGCTAAAAGCCCATCCCTCGATCAAAGCGATACCTTTAAAAATGTCACAGGTTCATTGCAACAACCCAACGGTGGTTATTTCTATGTAGATATGGATAAAACTGTGACTTTAGTCAACCGCCTTGCAGGTCAAGGTAGACCAATTCCACCTGATGTTAATGCTCTTTTAAGTTCTATTCGTGGTTTTGCTGCTACCGCTACTAGTCCAGATAAATCAACCAGTCAGCTAGAAGTTTTGTTAGCACTGAAGCCGAGTCAGAAGTAGGGATTGGGGAGTGGGTGTGAGGGCAGAATCAAGTCAAAAATTCTCTGACTTTTGAATTTTGACTTCCCCTTTAGGATGTAGGGAAAGATTACTAATTTGTAAATAATGCTCGTTTTTATTCTTTCCCTTATACCCCTACCCCCTTACACTCTTACACCCACTCACAACTCCCTACTCCCTACTCCCTACTCCCTACTTAACTACTGTTTCACCGGGATTTGAATTTTAAACTCAGTTCCTTCACCGAGAGTAGAGACACAATCTAACTTACCGTGATGCTTTTCGGTAATAATTTGATAACTAATTGCCATACCCATTCCTGTACCTTTACCCACAGGTTTAGTAGTAAAGAAGGGGTCGAAGATGCGATGTTTGACTTGTTCAGACATTCCAGGGCCATTATCTGCGATCGCAATTTCGATCCATTGAGTATCAAAGGCACAAGTGCGGATAGTAATTTGTGGTTTTGCGGCTGTGGAGTTTTGACTATTCAAGAATGACTCTTCTAAAGCATCCATCGCATTGACTAATATATTCATCAACACTTGATTTAGTTGTCCAGCAAAACATTCGACCAAGGGTAAATTACCATAGTCACGAATAACTTCAACTCCTGGATAGTCTGGTTTTTCTTTAAGACGGTATTGCAAAATTAATAATGTACTTTCAATCCCTTCATGAATATCAACTGTTTTAAAATCAGCTTCATCCATGCGGGAAAAGTTTCGCAGTGATAAGACAATATTGCGAATTCTTTCAGTTCCCATTTTCATAGAAGGCAGAATCTTATCTAAATCTGCAATCATAAAATCTAAATCAATTTCTTCAGCTAATGCTTGAATTTCTGGGTCTTCATCAAGATAGCGTTCTTGGTAAAGATGAAGTATTTGCATCAGACTTTGAATATATTCGCTTAGGTGGGTAATATTACCATGAATAAAATTGACAGGATTATTAATTTCATGGGCAACTCCTGCTACTAGTTGACCAAGACTCGACATTTTTTCATTTTGAATAACTTGCGCCTGGGTGCGTTGTAATTCAATTAATGTTGTTTTTAATTCAGCAGTACGTTCTTCTACTCGGTCTTCTAATTCTGTCTTACTCGCTTCTAAAGCACTAAAAGATTGACGCAGTTGTTCAGCCATATAATTAAAAGACTGAGCTAATGTATTGAGTTCTTCTATTTTGCTAATATTTAAAGTTTGTTCTAAATCACCTGATGCCATTGCCTGACTAGCGCGATTGATTCGCAAAATTGGTTGAATGACCCAACCGGAAGTCAAATAACCAATAAGAGTTGCCACTATTAATGCAGCTAAACAAAGAAGAACTGTAATTTGAGTGTTCGTAATAATCTTAGCCATAAAGGCTTTTTCTGGCACACTCATAACTACTAACCAATCTAGTCCATATTGATCACGCCAAGGTGTGACATATACAAACTTCGTCTCTTTTGGCAGTTGCAACTGAATTTTTTTTTGTTCAGTAATTGACTGAAAGCCATTAAATTTATTTTCGATATATTTGGCAATATTTTTAATTACTGGATCTGGACTTTCTGTAGCTTTGATTCGTTGGGCTTCATCCTTAACTATTGCAAAAGTATCTTGCTTAGTAGAACTGGCAATTAACAGACCATTACGTTCGACAATAAACACCTGTCCAAAATTGCTAATATCTAAACGCCGCAAAAATTCACTCAACTTCAACAAATGAATGTCTGCGCCAACCATACCCAATAATCGCTGATTTGCGTCATATATAGGACGACCAGCAGAGGCAGTTATATAAGCACTATCAAGAGAATTCCAGGCGTAAATCCGCGACCAAATTGGTTTACCAGCTTTGATTGGTTCGGTATACCAACTTTCTTTAAAGTTATTGTATTCAAAAGTGTAGTTGGTGCGGATGCGATCGCCATGCGAATCAGTGGCGTAGTTTAGTCCATTGTTGGGTAATTTAGCATTCCAATCATCAATAGTAACTGTTTTACCATCGTAGCGGGCGGCTCCGACTCCCTCACCTGTGGTTAATCCCATACCAATGTAAGTGAGGTGATAAGCCTGCATTTCCTTCCAGAAAAACTTACCAATGGTTTTGCGATCGCGCACATCTAACAATCCCATTGCGATCGCATCTGCATTAATCTGATTTACCTTGTGGGGAATGGATAAATAAGCATCTAAATGCTGTTGTACTATGCTATTGGTTCGATTCATTAACTGATCTGCCAAGTCATTAACTGCTTGTCGTCCATTTTTAAATGACAAGTAGCCGACTAAACCCACCGCACCAAAAATTTGTAATGCAAAAGGAATAATCAACACTAGTTGCAATGGAAAAGCTTTAACTTTGGGAGAGTCAGTCTTACTCATTCAATTTCTTTCTTCCAACCTTGGATAGAGGTAAATTTATACTTTGTGACCTAGTATTCCCACAGGTGATGACTAACTCAACATTTAGGGGCAAAAATTTAGTTTTGTAAATTACGGATGAGAAGATGTAGCATCTTCCAGAATCATCTAGGACGGTTATTCCCACCAGAAATTATCAACAGGATTTGTCAGAATGAAAGGTAATTTGAGGGCTAAAAAATGAAATTTTCCATTGACTCTGTGTACAACTGGTATCGCAATTTAATTCGTAATCCGAAGTATCGCTGGTGGGTAATTTTAGGAACACTAGTTTATTTCATCAGCCCTATTGATATTGTTCCTGATATTTTTCCTATCGTTGGCGAACTTGATGATGTTTTACTGATGACACTATTAGTAACTGAAGTATCTGGGTTAGTCATTGATGGTTGGAAAGCACGTAAAGGTGTAGAGACTACTACTACAAATCCTACTGACAGTTCCAATGATGTTGATTCCTCTGCAAAAACAGTTGATGTTGATGCTGTGTCAGTTAAATAGCTTTTTACAAATAAATAAATCCTCTGTTTGGTTGAACAAACAGAGGATATTTTTTTACCCTATATCCCGCATTAGAGCTAAATTCCCAAATCCTTCATTGCTTGCAACCATTTATCTGGTGTTTGTAGAGTTTGCTGGAGAAATTTGGTTGTCAAATTACTGGCATTAGCTTGATATAGCAGTGTGGCATAAGTAAAACGACTAGCTGGTTTTTTGAAATTATCTTTGCCATAAATAGAAATTAATTCCGCCAGCTTTTCTTCTACTTTTAAGATTGCTTGCGGCGCGAGGTCAAGTAAATTTTGTATCCACTGTTCTTTATGGGCAATAAAAGCTGATAATTCTGGATTTGAGGAATTTCTAAACTCATCACAAATCGCCTGAATTTTTTCCCATTTATAACTACTCCAAGGTTTAGCCATCATCACAGGCAATTGCCATTTAACTATTTCTTCTTGCCAATAGTCTTTCGGTGCTGGCACTTGTACAATTTCAAAATTAGGTAAAATTAGGGCGGTCAATTGTCCACCATGACAAGCGCCTGTGTCGATACCATAAGCTTTTTGTGCAATTATGAGTGGGGAATCGCCAACCACACGATGACCAAAAATTATTGGTTTAATGCCAGTATACAATTGACTCCAAGATATATCTCTATATTTTTTTTCTAGATGCTTTTCACCTGCGGTACAACCACATAAAACTTCTTGTTTTTGTTCTTCAATGGGTATGCCATCTTCTACCGCCGCATGAACAAAAATTGCCTGATCAGTTTCGTAATAGTAAGGTAAATTACTAATCCATTCTAAAAATTCGCCATAGCGATCGCCAAATTGTAATTTAACAATTTCCTGGGAGTAAGAAAGAGTTTGCTTCAAATGTTTGCGTTCGTGATTTCCCATTAACACCACTGTGTTGGGGCGATTTCTGAGAAAGTCATATACTTTGACCGAGTCAACTCCCCGATCAACAATATCTCCTAAACTGATTAAACAATCTTCCTCTGTAATTTCTACTTTGCTTAATAGCTGAAGCAGTTCTTCATAGCAACCATGAATGTCACCGACTGCAATTGTTCGCATTGTCCCAAATTCAATCGAATAATTTCATTATACTACAAGTATAACTTTTGTAGTATGTAGTCGCATAGGATTTAGAACAGTGGAAGAGTGATACCATTTTGGATTTTAGATTTTGCGAAAAGTTGCGTGGGCGGGTTCCCCGACTTGAGCAAACTTTTCAAGACAGATTTTGGATTGGGTAAGGGTTGATCGGTAAGCTTTTGAGCCATCAATCTGTCGCAATCATTTTTTAATTTGGTATGAGGTTTGAATTTTGACTTCCCAGTAGGAGTGTATCTATCTAAAACCCTTATACCATTTCACTTTAAAAATGATACGGATATGCAAGTAGCGCCTCGACTTCTCCTGACGGAGACGCTGCGCGAACGCTCGGCGACCAGAAGCAGAGTTACAGAGGAAGCGATTTCTATCAGTAATTTCGTGAAATGGTATTACACCCATTCTTTTCAATCCCGACATTGGCTGATGCTCAATTTGGTTAAAAATCTCACTGATGGCAGAAGTTTTACTGAGTCAACTTCTCTAAAATCAGTTATGCAATAACTGAAACTAGCTAACAATGCGAATACTTCTGGTAGAAGATGACACCGCCCAATTAGAACCCTTACAAACAGCATTGTCTCAAGCTGGACATATTGTAGATGGTGTAGAAAATGGTGCGATCGCTCAATGGGCAATTACCCAGCGAGATTATGACTTATTGATATTAGACTGGATGCTACCAGAAATCAGTGGTTTGGATTTATGTCGGCAATATCGCAAAGCAGGTAAAACCGCACCTGTATTGATGTTGACAGCAAAAGATACCACTGGCGAAAAAGTCACAGGTTTAGATGCTGGTGCAGATGATTATTTAGTCAAACCTACAGATTTATTTGAATTATTAGCTAGAGTGCGGGCTTTAGGTAGGCGATCGCCTGTTTGGCAAGGTGATAAACTCCAACTGGCGGATCTGCAACTGCACATTTCCACACAGATTGTAGAACGAGGTGCAGCCCAGGTGGAATTATCTACCCGCGAATTTCAACTATTAGAATATTTAATGCGTCACCCTTGTCAAATTTTAAGTCGTAATCAAATTGAACAAGCTTTATGGGAATGGGGTAGTGAACCGGAAAGTAATGCTACAACTACTTTAGTACGCCGTTTGCGCCAGCGTTTACAGTTACTAAATGCAGCAGATTGGCTAGAAACCGTTTATGGTATGGGTTATCGTCTCAATCCTGAACGGCAAAAATAAAGTTTAATTTTTCTGAGTTATGTTCAACCGTAGCCGCCGTAACTTGGCTAGTTGGTTTACTCTCTCAATGGGTAGTATTCTGGTAATTTTTGCTGGGATTCTTTATTATCAAGAATCAGTCCAGCAGCTAGAAGTTGTAGATTTGATTCTCTACAATAAATCTAAAGTAATTACATCTAGTATCAAGTACAAAGATTATCAAGGCGAAAAACAAGTATTTCTGAAAAATTTACCAGTTTTAGGAAATAACCCACCACCAGAAGATAGTGATATTATTTATGCTCGGTGGTATGACACTCAAGGTAATCTCAAGCGTTACTTTGGGCAAATTAACCAGAAAAAATTAACCCAAAGATATGCTTATCGTACATTAAAAATTACCCATAAATCTGATTTAACATCACCAGAAATTTGGGTAAGAGAAATTACTTTACCAGTAGAGTATCAAGATAAGTTAATTGGCTATTTGCAAATGGCAATACCAATGACTCGTGTCCAAGAATTACTTCATAGATTTTTAATTCTACTCATATCCACAGTATTCATTGCTTTAGCAATCACAGGTTTAACAGGATGGTTTCTTAGTGGTATAGCAATGCAACCTATCCAGCTAAGTTACAGACAACTCGAACGTTTTACTGCCCATGCTTCCCATGAATTACGTACTCCCTTAGCGGCAATTTTGAGTAATGCTCAAGTTGGTTTACTCGCGCCAATAGAAGATAGTAATAGTAAACATTTACGCCTAGAAAAAGTCGCGGAAGTTGCCAAATCAATGAATACATTGATTGGCAATTTACTATTTCTGGCACGCCGGACAGGGCGATTAACTCCAGAGTCTTTAAAAGAAGTTGACTTGAGAAACTTACTAGCGGAATTATTCAATTCTCCTTCTGTAAAGACTACCGCTAAAGATTTAAATCTCAAGAGTGATTTACCAAAATCGCCAATTATGGTAAAAGTAGATGCTGATTTAATATTTTTAGCTGTGATGAATTTGCTGGGTAATGCTTGTAAATATACTCCGGCTGGTGGGATGGTAGAGTTACGTTTATTTAGTAGATATAATCAGGCATTCATTGAAGTAGAAGATAATGGAATTGGAATTGCTGCCGCACATTTACCACATATCTTTGAGCAATTTTATCGGGTAGAACAACATCAGACAAATTCGGCGAGTGGCTTTGGACTGGGATTAGCGATCGCACAACAAATCATTGAAGCACATGGCGGACATCTCAGTGTGAAAAGTGAACAAGGCAAAGGTTCAATCTTTCAAATTAAACTGCCACTTTAAGAGTAAATATAAATCGATAATTTTAGATCCCCGACTTCTTGAATAAGTTGGGGATCTTTTCATTCACAAAAGGTGAACAATGATGATGTTTGTCACTTTTATGTCACATTTATCCTGAATCATAAATAAGTAATTGGTAAGAATTCAGCACTCAGGAGTCAAAATTGAAAAGCAATCTAAAATAATTGAGGCTTCTATTTATCAATTTTTTCTGATTTATCTAGCATTCTGACTTCTGAATTCTGACTCCTGAATTCTTCTTCAATACCCAACATTGCTCATTACACTCAAGACTAAGCAGGAGTCGATGTGAGTAGACATGAAAAGTACAAGTTACTGGAAGGTTTAGCAACTACAGAAACCGCACCTAAGCAATCACTGACATTATCAGATGCTGTGGCGTTGATTGTCGGTATTGTAATTGGTGCAGGCATTTTTGAAACTCCCGCTTTAGTAGCAACCCAAGCAGGTAGTAGTCAAGCAGTATTGCTATTTTGGTTCATCGGTGGTGTGGTTTCTTTGGTGGGTGCATTGTGCTACGCCGAGTTAGCCACGACATATCCCGATGTAGGTGGAGTTTATTATTATCTTAAACGTGCCTTTGGGCGAGAAATTGCCTTTTTATTTGCTTGGGCGCGGATGAGTGTAATTCAAACAGGTTCTATTACCTTGTTGGCATTTGTGTTTGGTGATTACGCTTCGCAGATTTGGCAGCTAGGCAACTTTTCACCTTCAATTTATGCCGCAATGGCGATCGCATTTTTAACAGCTTTAAATATTATTGGCTTGCAACAAGGTAAGTGGACACAAAACTTACTCACGGTGGCGAAAGTCCTGGGTTTGTTGCTAGTGGTGTTAATTGGCTTAACCACCACCGCTAATACTCCCACCCCTGTGGAATCTACTTCTACCGGAACTTGGGGACTCGCAATGGTGTTTGTTTTGTTGTCTTATGGCGGTTGGAATGAAGCCGCTTATATTTCCGCCGAAATCCAAAATCGTCAACGCAACATAGTGCGATCGCTTTTGTGGAGTATTGGCACAATTACGGTAATTTACTTACTGATCAATCTGGCTTATCTGCGGGGATTGGGATTAACAAACATGGCTAATTCCCAAGCTGTCGCCGCCGATTTAATGCGGACATTTTGGGGCGAACCGGGCGCTTTATTCATCAGCTTGTTAATTGCGGTTTCGACTTTGGGCGCACTGAACGCCACTATTTTTACTGGGGCGCGGACGAATTACGCTTTAGGACAAGATTTTGCCATCTTTGGTTTTATGGGAAAGTGGCGGCAACGTCCCAGTACACCTAGCTATGCTTTAGTATTGCAAGCTGCGATCGCCTTAGCATTGGTTTTATTAGGTACGTTCACCCGCAAAGGCTTTGAAACAATGGTGGACTATACCGCCCCCATATTTTGGTTTTTCTTTTTACTTTCAGGCGCATCGCTACTAGTGCTACGTAATCGAGAACCACAAATTCCGCGACCATTCCGCGTGCCATTTTATCCCTTGATACCATTGCTGTTTTGTTCAGTTTGCGGTTACTTGCTTTATTCCAGCTTGGTATATACCGGCGTGGGCGCGGTTGTTGGCGTTGTAGTTGTCGCCGCAGGTATTCCGCTACTGCTGTGGAATCGTTACCGCCAAGTTCCCAGAGGTTAGGGATTTTTTCACCATTTTTGCTTTAGGAGTAGATTCATGTTTCAAAAAATGTTGCTTTTATTAATTACAGGCGTTAGTGTCACCACTTTAGGAATTGCTGGATGCACCGCCCAACAACAAGACTCCGCCGCAGAAGTAAAACCACCTGTTTTAACTTCTCAAACCGAAACACCAACTACCACGACAACTCAACCGCAAGAACGCCCTGGTGATGTTCCTTATGTACCCACACCACAGCCTGTAGTTGATGCGATGTTGCAAGTAGCCAAGGTAGGTAAAAATGATGTACTTTATGACCTTGGTAGTGGTGATGGACGAATCGTAGTCACAGCCGCCCAAAAATATGGTACACGCGGCGTAGGTATAGATATTAGCCCTGAACGCATTCAAGAAGCGAACGCCAACGCCCAAAAAGCCGGAGTTACAGACCTTGTAGAGTTTCGTCAGCAAGACTTATTCAAAACTGATTTGAGTCAAGCTACTGTAATTACACTTTACCTATTGCCGGAAGTCAACCTCAGACTCCGCCCCGAATTATTAAAACTCAAACCCGGTACAAGAATTGTTTCCCACGCTTTTGATATGGGCGACTGGAAACCACAACAAACACTGCAAGTAGATGGAAAAACTATTTACTATTGGGTAGTTCCACAAGAAATACCAGCAAATTTGCGATAGTATTTAGCACTTAAATAATCAAGGGGTTTTGGGTATGAGAGTGTAAGCATGAAAAACCTTACACCCTCATACCCTTTCATATACCAAGCATGTTGCTTTGGAAACCGAAACTATAGCGATTAACTTAGAAAACCCGCTATTTCAAATACTGGTTATTACAATATTCCAGAGTTTCTTTAACAGCCACAACTTCTACTGTAACTGGTTTGTTGTTAGTACCGTTGATGAGAAATTCACTAGCACCAACATGAGGCTTTTTTGGATTTCCCCAATCGTATGTATAACCTAAACCAGTCCAAGGATAGTATTCTTGTTTGTCATTCTCAAAAGAGTTTTTATAGATGTCGTGCAGCAGAGAATTACTTTTAGGTACAGGAACAGGTAAAACATTACAAGTCGAATCGTTGATTTCTGGGTCAATACATGGTCTACTTAAGTCCTCTGCTTTGACCCACATTTCTACAAAGTGAGTTTTATTAGCACTTTTATTTAAAATTAAACCTAAATACTGCTGTAATCTTAGAGCTAACATTACATTCCCAGGCAAATTAATGCCTGTTCCTTTGCAGTTTTGGCAAAATTCTTGGACTTGGGGAAATGCGGTTAACCAAGTTTGGCGGCTGATTTGTTTTGTACCTACAGGCCAGTCTATGTTGGGATTTGATGAATATAGCCAACTCACCATCAAAAATTCTGTTTTACCGTCCCGTTCTCGTGTTTTAATTTTGGGGTTAGTAGCGGATAATGCCCAAAGGTTATTAATAACTTTATCTTGACTTGGCTTTTTGGCATCTTGAATAGATGCGTTTAGTTGCTTTTTCAAAAATTCGTAACTTTCATGTTTATTTTCATCTAAATATTTATATACATAAGGAATAGTTTGGGACTGTGCCAATAATTGCTTTGGTGAATTAGTCGCTTGCTGAAGATTATTTTCAGTGGCGAATAAGCTCGAATAACTGACAGATAAACCAACGGTAGTCAAAGTTAACAATATAGATTTATTAATTTTTCTCATAGCAAATTTCCTGCTATTAAATAGCAATATTGGCATCCACATAAAGATTGAGTCTGATTTTATAGTGGGTTTGGAGAATGCGCCACTAAATTCAAACTTTGTAATTTTATTTACTGGTATAAAAATTTTGCAGTTTGCGGGTAGTCTTCCTGAGAGTTGGGTGAACTACGAAATAGCGATCGCCTGAAAAAATAGATTAGCAAAATCTGAGTATTGAGGATGATACAAAACTTATCAATATTTACAAGTGCTGCTGTTGCAATCACGAATTGTTTACACCGTAATTTCACGATTATTGACTGTTACTTGGCTTAAGTATTTGGGTAATCTAAAATGACAATTATTCTGAACAAAGCATTGGCTGACTCACCATGAAAATTATTACTACTCGAATTCTCTTAGGACTAGTCGTGTTAGGACTTTGTAGTTGTAATTCTGTCAATTCAACTAGTACGACAAATAACAGTCCAATTACCAGTCAAAATAATCTCCAAACCCAGCCACCAATCAAACTAGCTCCTTCTAGTTCATCTGTCACCCTTTTAAAAGTACTCACAGAAGCGTATCAAGCCAATAACAAAACGGACACATTTGAGTTTGTTTCCCAAAGTCAATCAGAAGGAGTGATCGCCGCCCTGAAAAATGGTATTGTCGATATTGCTGGTAGTAGCCACAAACTCAAGCCAGAAGAAGATGACGGTAAAATTCAATATCGAGAAATTGCACAAGATTTGCTTGTCGTTGCTACCCACAACAGCGTTAAAGGTGTAACAAATTTAACAACTGATCAGTTAAAGTCCATTTACGCTGGCAAAATTACTAATTGGAAAGAATTAGGCGGGCCAAATGCTAAAATTGTGGTCTTGGATAGACCAGAAGATGAATCTGCGAAAAAACTACTCAGAAAATACTATCTAGGTCAAGATAAAACTACAACTCAAGCTGTGATTCTCAATAAAGAAGGAGAGTTAATTGATACTATCCAAAGTACTCCTTATTCCATTGGTGCTTTTTCTCTAGCTTATTCCTTAATTAATCAATTACCAGTCAATCACCTCAAGCTGAATGGTAATGCACCAAATAAAGAAAATTTCAATAGTGGTAAATACCAAATGGTACGTCATCTCGGACTGATTTGGCAGAAAACACCTACATCTAATACCCAAAGATTTATCGATTTTGTCTTTAGTCCAGAGGGTACTAAACTACTGCAAGATAAAGGCTTTATTACCAAGAATTAAATAGATTTATAACTGTCATGCGAAGAAATTTTCGCTTTCGTCTTAATCTCAGCCAGAAAATAGTTTTCTCATTTCTGGCTGTATTTTTGAGCATATTTATATTTTGTTTGTTGATTATTGGACATTGGTTTACTAATAGTCTGGAACAGAATCTTCGCCAAGAAGTTGCAATTTTTGCAGCCAGAGTCCATACAGATTTTCTGCATGAACAGGAAGATTTAGAAACTCAAGTGAATTTAATAGCCGGACGTGAAACAATTCACTTAGCTATTGAACAAAAAGATACAGCAAAGCTACTACAAGATTTACTACCAATCAGAACTGCCTTAGAAATTGATTGGATCAAAGTAGTTGATCCTAATAGTGATACCTTAGTTGAAATCAAACATGCAAGTTTGAATAATTCTAGGTTATTGGATAAAGCTATTACTAATCTTGCCAGTAGTGGCTCTATTTTAAATGATTTTGTTGATGTAGAAGGTAGTTCACAAGTATTACAAGTAACCATTTTGCCAATTAAATCTGCTAAAAAAATTATTGGCGGAATTATTATTGGTAATTTAGTAGATGAGTCATTGTTAGAACAAATTGCTATTGGTTCTACTAAACAAATAGTCAGCACAAAAAATGACATAATTATTGCGTCAACTATACCCGAAATTAAGCTGGTAACATGGCAACCGCCTTCTCCTGACTCATCCACCAGCAAAGTAGTTATTAATCAACAAGAATATTTCGCTAAAAGTATCTTATTCAAAGGAGGTAGTCAGTCTTTAACTACCACTGTACTTTATCCAATCTTGAAATTAGAAACAACCCAAGATGCGCTGTGGATACGCTTAGAAATTTTGTTTTTCTTAGGAGGAACACTTGTTACATTGATAGGCTATTTCATTAGCCAAAAAATCACTCGTCCTTTGCAGGCTGTGACCAAAATTGCCAAAAAAGTCACAGAAGATGCAGATTTTGACTTACAAGCACCAGTCACTACTCAAGATGAAGTAGGTGTTCTAGCGATTTCTTTAAATCAGCTAATTCAACAAGTCAAGCAGCTTTTAACAGAACAGTATGCCGCTAAGGATAAATTAGAAGCATATAGCCAAAATTTAGAAGAGAAAATCAAAGAACGGACACAAGAAGTTGAACGCAAAAATCGTGATTTAAAAAATACTTTAAATGCGTTAAAGCAAACTCAGGCTCAACTCATTCAAACTGAGAAAATGTCATCTTTAGGACAATTGGTTGCTGGTGTTGCCCATGAAATTAATAATCCCGTGACTTTTATTTATGGTAATGTGGGACACGCGGAAAATTATGTTAACGATATCTTGAACTTAATTCAACTTTATCAGCAATCCTATCCCTACCCAGAAGCTCATATTCAAGATGTCATGGAAGAGGTTGATATTGAATATATCCTCCAAGATTTACCCAAAATCTTAACTTCCATGAAGGTAGGTGCAGAACGTATTCATCAAATCGTTCTTTCTTTGCGAATTTTTTCACGTTTAGATGAAGCTGAATTTAAAAGTGCAAATGTGCATGATGGTATAGATAGCACTTTGTTAATTTTACGCCATCGCCTGAAAGCCCAATCTCATCGTCCCGAAATTCAAGTCATTAAAGATTATTGTGAAATGCCTGAGATTAAATGTTTTGCTGGGCAATTAAATCAGGTATTTATGAATATATTAGCCAATGCCATTGATGCTGTAGAAGAAGCTTGGGAAAAAAGTCTCTGTTCACAGCCAATAATTCGCATTTCTTCTGAATGTGATCAGGAAAATATTAGGATTCATATTGCTGATAATGGGACAGGAATTCCCCAGGAAATACAAAGACGTTTATTTGATCCCTTTTTTACTACTAAGCCAATTGGCAAGGGAACTGGTTTAGGCTTATCGATTAGTTACCAGATAGTGAATGAAAAGCATCGTGGGTCATTACAATGTATTTCATTACCAGGCACAGGTACAGAATTTGTGATTACAATTCCCATCCGCTAAATTTTGATTTTGCAATTATCAAAATTATTTTTTTTGCAGACGAATCAAGGTGTTGTAAATTTGCCTTTTTAAGTTATCGTCGTTTTGAATTTCTATAGTAATCTTATTAAACTGCTCAATGGTTAAACCATTTTCTTCCACGATTTTTTGGGAGCGATTACAGTAGTTGATGGCAATATTTCTGGCTTTGCGTGGTAGATTGTTAATGCTTTTAGGGTCGTTACAAACAATCTGGGGAATTTCCCCGCCACCGATTAATTTTTTGATTTCGCTAAAGGCTTGTTGACGCGATGGTTCCATTGCTAAGACAGCTTGGGCGTAGCTGACAATTTCATTATTATTGACGGTGGGAGTTTGAGCGTCGGCTTTGGCTGTAAATGTTAATGTGCTGGCTAACAAACTTGCACTAGCCATAACTGTGAAACAAAAGTTTTTAGGTAATAAATTTGCCAGTGTATCTCGGAAAAACAAGTTAGTGATGTTGTTCATCATGTCTGTGACACAGGACTCAATCGTAGGGGTGCTTTATTGATTGTGAATTATTTTGGGAGTGAGAAGTTCCAATCAAGATTTCAGTGTACCGAAATTTTATATGTATTTTCCGTTGCCTTTACATATTTGACAAAGTTCAATTACTTTGGTTTGGAGTGTGGATATTTCTCCAGATCCTTGCTTAAGGCTGACTTCTAACTCCAAGAGTAACGGTAAACACGAAATTAGTTGCTGCACAGACAGAAATTTGACTTCTTGTTGTAAAAAGTAGATACGTTTAGGGTTGTTGACATCAGCAGCTTGAGCGATCGCCTGCGGGTTACGCTCACCGCTATCTGTGACAATTTTGACCCATAACCAAGTGCGAAATTGACCAATTAATGTTGCCACTATCCGCAATCCTGGTTCTGCCGCATTCAGCAAGTCAGTCAACACAGTTAAAGCTTTGCCTGTATCGCCTGTTCTAATTGCTGCTGCTAATTGTAAACTATTTTGCGTAGTATTTCTGACTAATTTACTAACAGTCTCGACATCTAAAGGCTTTTTGTTATCAAGATGATACAGCCGCAATTTTTCTAACTCGTTGTAAAGCAGCCTTGTATCATTACCCACAGCTTCGGCTAACAGTTCGGCAGTTTTCGGCGCGAGTTGCACTCCTACTGTTTGCGCTGCTTGCTGTACAGCTTGCACAATTAATTCGGTTTTCCACGGGGGAATCAGCGAAAATTCCCGAAACTCTGTGGCGGATTGTTTCAGCAATTTGGTAGATTTCAGCCGTTCATCTGGTTTATTGCGACTGGTAAGCAGTAAATAGGAATTTTCGGGAATGACTGGTAAGGTGCGCGTTAACTCCGCCAATACATTTTCAGGACATTGTTGACAAAGGTTAGTATTCATCAGCCAAACCAAACGTCCACCAGCGCCAAAAGCCGGAGTCATGGCTTGATTTAAAGCCGAAATCGCCGCATCAGATTGATCAGGCGCAAAATAAGAATAGTTAAAATCTGTCCACAGGGGATCTAAAATGCGATCGCGCAACGAATTAACCGCTTTTTCCATAACAAAGTCATCTTCACCCCAGTAAACCAAAACCGGCATATATTAACCTCGTATCTGTGAAGGGAATGGGGAGTAGGCAAAAATGAAGAACAGAGCCAAAAATTAGTCCCACTTTCACCCTACACCCTCACACCCATCTCAATATTTTCTCCCCACTCCCTTTCCCAAATCCTCAATACTTTTTAAGTCAACTTAGTCACAACTGGATAATTTTCCCTAAAATCTATCAAGTAAGAACGTGAGGCTATTGAAGATTGGACGACAACTACCAAACTTACCTGAACCGGGTAGCAAGAATGATGCTACCAGAATCATATAAAACCCAAGTTCAGCATATCCAGGAGTCTTCTAAATTCCTACCTGCTTCTGGAACAAGACAAGCAGCGCCTTTTCCTGGTTATACATTAATTACCCCAACCGCAGAGGAAGCGGCGGAAAACGCTGCTTTCTATGCAACCTTAACAACTTACCAACAGCAACTTTTACAGTTACCTGTCAACCAGGATTTGATTGTTCCTGTACCACCTGCCAGCTTTCATTTAACTTTGGCAGATTTAATTTGGGATCATGCTTATCTTGATGCTTGTGAGAAAAATCCCAAGTTTGAGGAAGAATTACACCGTTACATCGGGGAAACATTTCAACAATATCAACAAACCATAACATCAGGAACTAACCCAATTTCCTGGCAAATGTTGGGATTAGTTCTCATGCCAAGAGCTTTGGCGGTTTGTTTAGTCCCCAAAGATGAAAGTTCTTATGAACAGATAATTCAATTCCGCCGCACAATTTATCAAAATCCCCAATTGATTGCATTGGGAATTGAACAACATTATCACCTCACAGCCCATATTACATTGAGCTATTTTGGTGATATAGCGCCAGATTTAGACCGCAATAAATTCAGTGATTTACTTGCGGAGTTAAATCAACAGTGGCTAGGAAATTCGCCAGAGTTTCTGGTTAACCGAGTTGAATTGCGGAAGTTTGATGATATGACACGTTATTATCGTGAACCAGACTGGCCGAGTTTAAATTTTTAAATCAGTTATCAGTTTTTTATGAAGAAGAATTCAGAAATCAGGAGTCAGAATCCAGTATGAATTCTGTATGAAACTTCTCCTGCCGGAGATGCTACGTGAACGGCAAGCTCAGTGCATCGCTGGGTGATGAATATGGGTGGAAAACCTCGTTCCTCGTGGGCGAAATCAAAATAAAACTTTCTTCTTGATTTCAAATCTATTCCTTTATGGTTGGAGTATTCACTAATTCTGAATTCTGAATTCTGTCTTCTGACTCCTTTTTATTGATGACTGTTCACTGTTAAATTTGTATTTCTTAGACTGGAGTTTAAGGCTACACAAACAGCGACTTACTAGCGTCTTAGTGGGTTTTGCCTGTGTAGCCAAGCCAGTATTTTTTTAGTAACTGGCCTGTGACTTCAGTCTTTTAATGGAAGATTTGAGTTTATACACTCCTTGATTGATTAGGAGTCAACGCTCAGATGATTCTTCTCCGAAAAAGATATCATTGACACTGATTACCCAAGGAACGCCTTGGTTAACTGGAGAACTAATACTGATTTTGGCTTGGTTAGCAAATTGCTTTAACTTTTCGGCTAAATGCGGCACAGTCATCATAATGTTCTGATAACTTTCGATATCATGGCAAACCATAATTAATATGAGAATACCGCTATTGATTTTGAAATACCAATGACAACTAGATAATAAAAGACGGACGGTGCGATCGCAAACTGCAAAAAACCTTTGTTTGATTGTCTCTTCTAACTGACTAAGTAATACTTCACTAATTAGTGTTGTTTTATGAGAAGGTAAATCATCGGGAGAAAGATATGGTTGATTCATAGAAATTTTCCCTAATTCTAAAGGGTTAATAACTGATACAAACTGAATAATTTTCCTATACTTGCTTGATGAGATTCCCTTTATTCAGATATATCAGCTTGTAAAACAGGCTAATCAGATATCCATTCACTCCTCGTACAACTTTTATATAATCTCATTTGCCTGTGGTTGGAGTTTCATCATCTTTCTTTAGCAATTGCTCTACAAAAATATATATTTTGTGTTTTTTCTTCAAACAACAATAAATCGCAGATAACTTCTCTGCTCTACTCTAGAGCATACATTAATACTATAGCAGTTATAAATAATTTGTGAAAAATTAGCTCCCCACTTTTTGAATAAATTAGGAATTTAAGCTGATTATTATTTACGTTTCGCAACAATTCAGTAGATATTTATTTCCTATTCCATCTGTTATATTTCTCCGAAATATTCAGGAAGCTGATTTAAATTACAAACACCCATGTAATTACTTACAGCGTTTTTCGGTTGAGTGCAGTACGAAAATTTATTTTCGCGTTCATTTAGTAACAAGTAATAAGTAAATACTCATATTAATGTTAATTAATCAACTTATGAATATTTTCTTCCCAATTCATCCCATCAAAAGGCACAATTTCAAAATTGGAGATAACATCGCCATCTAAGCATCGGACATTAACATCTATGCAATCAGGATGGCTGCGGGGAATATAAAAAGAATGTATTCCGCAAGTCTTACAGAATTTATGTTGAGCAACGCCTGTATTAAACTTGTAAGTTGTTAACTCGGTTTCACCTTGTAATAAAGTAAATTGTTCCCGTGGGACTATTAAATGTAAAAAACCCTTCTTTCGGCAAATCGAACAGTTACAATCATCAACTTTGTGGTTGTTAACAACAACTCGAAAACGTACCGCGCCACAATGACAACCACCCTCGTATGTCATTGCATCTGAAATATTTGCTGTCATATTAATTAACGGGATTCTAACTTAGTAATACGTTGTTCTAGAGTATTTACTTGTTGTTTTAATTCAACCACTAAAGTCGCTAAACGGTCAAACATTTTATCCCGTTCTGCTTGTGATAAATTCCGTCGAGTTGACTGTGGGACGGTAATCGTTGTACGCGAGTTAGGAGACTGGCGAGTGTTTCCGAGTTGAGATTCTATTTGGTTTAACCGCGACTCTATGCGATTAAAATCGGCTTGTAAGTTATTCAGACGAGATTCGACTTGCTGTGATGATGCAGTGTTAGAGAATAAACTAGCCCAGAGGATAATGGCTAAAACCACCGCAATTCCTAATGTTTGAGTGCTTTTCATTGTAAGTTGTTTCACGCCCAGACGCATACTTCGACTACGCTCAGTAACCGGAGGCGTAGAGAGTAAAAAAGGTTGGTTAGGTGGTGCGATCGCACCACCTAACCAAGTATGCTGATATATTGATCAATCTATATAGCAGCCCTAAATGAATTACAAACAAATCTACTCCCTACTCCCAGCTTCAACCAATAATTTAAAAATCAAATAGGATTGCTACAGTTGATTTATTTATCAGGTTGTAAACCAGAAAATAGCGTCTCCCAATTACGAGAGTTAACTTTATTTTCTGTTGCTTTGATTTCAAAAGTGACATTATGCACTTGACTTTGTTCTAACGCTTGTACGCAAAGTTCTGCCACATCCTCACGGCTGATTTTGCCCCGAATGTTATCACCTTGTTCTAAAATTAACTCCTGTCCACCACTTTCTTCAGTTAAGGCACAAGGTCTAATAATTGTGTAAGGAATACCACTAGCTCTTAAACTATCCTCGCCTTTTAATTTCCAGGTTAAAATACCACCTAACTGGTCATTTAATCTGACTGCGGGAGGTTCTTCATCTAAATTAATTCCTGGTCTTCCGGGACGGGTGACACCTGCGGAACTAACCAGCACAAATTTTGGTAAAGTCTTCTCTCCATAAGCTTTAATAGATTCCACCTGCAAACAAAAACCACCAGGGCTAAATTTGGGATTTAACGCCCCATCATATTCAAATTTGCTCAACATCAGTTGAAATGAGCTAATTTTACTATTATTTAATGGTGGAGCATCTTTAACAGTTTTGGCGCGAAATACAGGTGTTAATTCTGTAAAAGGAATGCGAATATTTATCCAAGTATTAGCTACCGTATCAAAAGAATAGCTGTAACCTAAACCATCCCAAGTTGCATCAGGGCGGAGAAAGAGTTTATAACGTTGTCCATCACCTTTAACTCGTAGTTCTACACCTGTGTAACCAGATAAATTAAACGGTGGGTCAAAGTTTTTAGTTCTCACAGATGCAAAACCGCCGGAGTTGGCTGTAGAAACATTACCAGCAAACAAAGCAGCATTGTCTATGAGTTGAATATTACTAGAACTCACTCCACCCATCACCACATCATCTAACGCACCCCAAATATTTTTTAATTCAGCAGAGGGATGAGTAAAATCAAAAATTAGTTTTTCATTTGCGGCGGGGAGATATGTGGCGGCTGCGGCGACTAAGTTTTTCACACCTTGATATTCGACATTTTCGGGAGTGTCGCCAACAATTTCCGGCTGGTAAAATTTCACACCTTGATAATATTTGTCTCTATTGGCGGTGTCGCCTTCCACGGGTTGGACACGCACTGCTGTACAACAAATCACGGCTTGAATATTCGCCATGACTAATGCGGTTAAAGTTTCAGGTTTGGTGATGTCTGCAACTACTAAGTCAACATCATTACCCAAAATTGACCGTGCTTGATCAATATCACGTACTAAACCGCGCACTTGATAACCTCGTTCTCTCAGTCGCCTGACGACTCGCTTACCAAGTCCACCCGTTGCACCTGCTACTAGTATTACACCCACGCTTTTTTCTCCATTAGGTCTATGTTGTGTTTCTTGGGAACGACCTTGGATAAGTTTTTTGATGCAGTTGAGAAAAGGAATAACCTCGAAGTAAGACAGGGTATTGATAAACCTGCCTAAGTCCCATTGATAACGATTTTTGTCATTCACAATTACGTCCTCATTAAAATTTTTTTGAGTGACTAGAGGTGAATAATAGTTTACAAGTTAAATTATAGAAATAACCCGTAAGGAAGTTTTACGAGCCAAAAATTTTAATACAAAACACTGTTTAATCCACGGTTTTTTACTAAGTGCAGTAGCTTAAGAGATGCTCCACTAGGCTTTTTTTGTCCTATTTCCCATTTTTGAACTGTTGAAGGACTTATATTCAAAATACGTGCAAAAACAGCTTGGCTGACTTGAGATGATTCCCGTATTTCTTTAATTTGATTAGGTTCTAGTGGCTCAATAGGAGGTATACATAAGTGTTCAAAGTCGCGCAATGTAGTTTGATTCATTAGTCCAGCTTTGTGTAGGTCTTTTGCTGTCTCATGAACTGCTTCCAGAATTGCTGATTTTTTCTTCCGCATTACAAATCACCTCTATTAACGCATTACTATTTTTTGCCTGTTCAAGCTCTTCTAGTGTATAAGCAAGTAATTGCTTAGATAACATTTTCAGAGCTTCTTCTTCATCTTTGTCAATGTTACTGCGTTCGTTTTTTGAAAAGCCAAAAATAAAAAACCAACGATCTTCATTATTAGTAGCTACTAGTGTCCGAAATCCACCACGTTTACCTTTCCCTGGTTTTGCTATGCGTTTTTTAAACAACCCATCTCCTAAATCAGCATCATAAAGCCCTGCGGCCATTTCGTTTGCAGCGTTACAGAGACTAAGGTTGTTTAACTCTTCCTTCCGCGCCCAACGGTCAAAAGTACGGTTTTTGTAAATTTTCATTTGATAGTCTCTTTGGTTAAAGTATAGCACTAGGTACTATATTTTAGGATGGATATCGTGTAGGCACATCTATGGAATAATGGTTTTTTCAATCTTGCTAATCACTGATAGGATTTTGGCGATGTCTGTAGCTAATTCCGATTTGGTCTTCAAGATGAGGAAGTAGGTACAATAAATTGGTATTTTTGCGATCGCTCAAAACGCTAAAATACTTACCTAACTGTTATTAATAATACAAAAACTTACCTATGAGCCAACTAGAAAACGCTCAAGCTGAATACGCAAATTTTCTGCAAGAGTTTCAAAGTGTCATTATTAGCACTGTTAATCCAGAAGGCATACCTAATAGTAGTTATGCGCCTTTCGTCAGTGATGCAGCCAAAAATATTTATATTTATATCAGTGACTTGGCAGCCCACACCCAAAATATTTATGCTAATCCCCGTGTGAGTATTTTATTTATTGAAGATGAAACAAAAAGTAATAACATTTTTGCTCGTCGTCGTTTAACTTTTGATTGTACTGCGACGTTAATAGAACGAGATACAGAGACTTGGAATAAAATTGTTGACCAACTGCAAGAACGCTTTGGTGAAATGATTGAAGTCTTAAAAAGCTTGGGGGACTTTCGCATTTTTCAACTTATTCCCAGTTCCGGCCGTTTTGTCCTTGGTTTTGGTAATGCTTATAAAATTAGCGGTGACAATTTAAATGAATTGACTCATATTACGAGGGATAATCGTTAGGTTTTTGATCATTTTGTTGGAAGATGAGGAGGACAAGGGGGACAAGGGGGACAAGGGGGACGCGGGGGACAAGGGGGACAAGGGAGACAAGGGGGACAAGGGAGAGAGATGTTTGTAAATTATTTAGGACTATAGGAATCATATTTGATTTTTGAAAAAAATCAGTACACTCATATCAGGCTTCTTTCCTACTCCCCATTCCCTATTCCCTATTCCCTATTCCCTATTCCCTACCTACACCAATAAATTCAGAAATCAAACCGGATTCTTATACTTCATATTATGCTTCAATTTCAACCTCCTGGCTTTGGGCAGAAAGTGATTCATACTTCCTTGGGAGCGATGGTGTATTATACTCAGACATCTGCACCTTGGTTGAATGCTGACAGTGAAGATTTACCGCCACTATTATTTCTGCATAATTTTGGGGGTGGGGCTTCGGCTTATGAATGGTCGAAGGTGTACCCAGCATTCGCGGATAAATATCGCATTTTAGCGCCTGATTTAATTGGTTGGGGCGATTCTGCACACCCAGTACGCGATTATCAAATTAAAGATTATTTGACGACGCTGGCTGAATTTATTACTCAAACTTGTCGCCAACCTGTAAAAGTTATTGCATCATCACTGACGGCTGCTTTAACTATTCGTTCGGCTATTACTCAGCCGCAATTATTCCAATCATTATATTTAGTTTGTCCTTCGGGGTTTGATGATTTTGGGCAAGGTGCTGGACGCAGGCTACCACTTTCTGTGATCAATACACCCCTAGTAGATAGTTTAATTTATGGGTTGGGTGCAGAAAATGAATTGGCAGTGCGGAATTTTTTACAAAGTTTTTTGTTTGCTAAACCCGGACGTGTTTCGCCAGAAATGGTCGCTGCTTATTTAACTTCAGCACAACAACCTAATGCGAGGTTTGCCGCCTTGGCATTTTTGCGGGGTGATTTATATTTTGATTTGAGTTTGTATCTGCAACAGTTAACTATCCCAACTGTATTTTTTTGGGGTGAAGAAGCACAATTTACGAGTATTAAATTAGGGCGGAGGTTAGCAAATTTAAATTTAAATGCTGTATCTCAATTTTATGCGATCGCTGATGCTGGAGTCCTCCCTCATTTAGAATTACCCGAAGTCATCATTGGTTTATTACAGCAGCATTTATCTAATAGGTAGCTCAATGACAAACTCTAAACCTTCGCCTAGCTTGGAATTATAATATAATTTGCCATGATGATTGTTAACTACGATTTGGTAAGAAATTGATAGACCCAAACCTGTGCCTTTGATTTAATTGCACATTGAATTTCATTGGGCGGTTCAGGCAGATACTTTTGATAAAGTTGGAGTAAAGTAACTATCTCTTGAATATACTGTTCGACAAAACTTAAGTTACCAGCAATAAAATTAATCGGATTATTTACTTTATGGGCGATTCCGGCTGCTAATTGTCCAATATTCTTTAGTTATCAGAGTTTGTTTAAAAAGTACTATTGTTCACATCAAAATCTTAAAAACCTAACCTCCTAGCCCTCTTTACCTACGCTATCCATGAAGCCAAGCATTTCATCAACCTACTGAGAAGCCAATTGTGAAGAAAGATGTTTATAATGGTTAGTTTAAAAAGGGGGTTCGTTTTCAGGTTATACAACTAAAATTTGACGAATTAAAATACTCATCATTTCCCCAGAGTTGACTATAGGTAATAATAGACTTTAGTCACTAACACTTACATAACCTTGTTATGCTAAATTTTGACTGATAAATTCTGATTTCTATTCATAAAAATTATGAGCCAAAACCATTCTGTCTTAATTACCCTGGAACAAAAACTCAATCAAATTGTAGTGGGACAATCTAGCCTCATCCAGCAGTTGCTAATAGCCTTGTTAGGAGGTGGACACGTAATTTTAGAAGGTGTACCCGGAACAGGTAAAACACTTCTAGTCAAAGTTTTAGCCCAGTTAATTCAAGGTGATTTTCGCCGCATTCAACTTACACCAGATGTTTTACCCTCAGATATTACCGGAACAAATATTTTTGACTTAAATAGTCGCAGTTTTACCCTCAAAAAAGGGCCAGTCTTTACCGAAGTGTTACTAGCAGATGAAATTAACCGCACTCCTCCTAAAACTCAAGCGGCACTGTTAGAAGCAATGGAAGAAATGCAGGTTACTTTAGATGGTGAAAGTTTACCTTTGCCGGATTTATTTTGGGTAATTGCAACACAAAACCCTTTGGAATTTGAAGGGACTTATCCTTTACCAGAAGCGCAGTTAGATAGGTTCTTATTCAAACTATTAGTAGATTATCCCGATCAAGCCGCAGAAAAACAAATGTTACTCAATCGTCAAGCCGGATTTGCCGCGCGACGGATAGATATTTTTAGTTTACAACCAGTAGCAACAGTCGCAGAAATTTTACAAGCACGCCAAGAAGTGAAACAAGTGCAAATATCTGAAAAAATTATCGATTATCTTTTAGCTTTAGTGAGAGCATCACGCCAATTTCCTGATTTA
Source organism: Anabaena sp. FACHB-83 (assembly GCF_014697485.1). Taxonomy (NCBI): domain Bacteria; kingdom Bacillati; phylum Cyanobacteriota; class Cyanophyceae; order Nostocales; family Nostocaceae; genus Anabaena; species Anabaena sp. FACHB-83. The sequence goes on from NZ_JACJRY010000022.1 coordinate 71,989, forward strand.
GCTTTGGGTGCGTCACCCCGTGCGGCTGGTGCTTGGTTGCAAACATCTCAAGCCGCCGCATGGTTAGCCGGACGCGATTTTGTCACACCAGATGATGTGAAAGCCGTAGCTTCACCTTTGTTACGTCATCGTTTGCTACTTAAACCAGAAGCTATGTTAGATGGTTTACAAATTGATGCGATTATTGCGTCGGTAATTAATCAAGTTAAAGTCCCCCGATGAAATGTCAATGATAAAAATTGATAAGCTAATCAATATCTTACAATTGGATAAATGATTGAGGTAAAAATGAAAATCAAAGAACAGATTAACCAAGAACTAGAGAAATTGCCTGAACCTTTATTACAGGAAATTTTAGATTTTATTCAGTTTTTGCAAGCCAAACACCAGCTAGAAAATATATCAGTAAATAACCAAGTTTCTCAACCACTCAAAGCAGAACATAATGTTACTAATTCTACTGCCGAAGATTTATTAGAATTTGTCGGGAGTTGGGAAGGTTCAGATATCAGAGAATGTCTGCAATTAGTTCATGAAAATCGAATACAACTTGAATTTTAATCATGTATCTTCTTGATACCAATCATTGTTCCTTCTTGATGGAGGGTGTACCTGGTGTTGCCAATCACCTGCGATCGCTTGGTCAAATACAACTGTCTACTAGTGTTATTGTTGCAGGAGAATTACGCTTTATGGCGCAAAATTCCCAACAGAAAGCTGCTAACTTAATCAAAGTTAATGCGGTATTGCAGCGAATTAACTTATATGGAATCGATAAAGAAACTACAGAAATTTACGGTGACTTTAAATCTGAATTAATCAAGCATTTTGGCCCCAAAGAAAAAACTAAACGTAGCACAACTCAATTAAATACTATCGGGATTAGTGAAAATGACCTCTGGATAGCTGCGACAGCCTTACGCCATTCATTGATTATCGTTTCATGCGATAGTGATTTTGAGCGAATGCAGCAATTAAGAGAAATTGCTTGGGAAAGTTGGGTTTAGATTTCTAAAAAATACTTACAAAAATTAGCAAAAAACTAAATAAAACATGGTTGCTTCTCAAAGAGTTTATTTTTTATTAGGATTAGGAATTGCGATCGCACCCATCCTATCCTTATTCCTCACCATTCCCGTTAGCATCGCCATCACTTTATTATTTGATGCCATTATTCTGATATTGATGATGGTGGATGGGTTGCGAGTCCGTCCTTTGCGGGTGCGAGTTAAGCGCGAATTACCGCAACGCTTATCAATTGGACGAGATAATCCGGTGATGCTGGCGGTAACAGCCGCAAACACTGACGCAATTATTCAAATTCGTGATTACTATCCCCCAGAATTTGGCGTATCTACCCCGACACTCACCGCCACTATTCCCGCTAACACTACCCAAGAATTAACTTACACTGTCCACCCCAGACAACGAGGGGAATTTCCTTGGGGAAATATTCAAGTGCGACAGTTGGGAACTTGGAGGTTAGCTTGGCATAATTGGCAAATACCGCAAAATGTTGCAGTCAAAGTTTATCCTGATTTAATTGGGTTGCGATCGCTCTCGATTCGCCTCACCTTACAATCATCAGGTTCCATCCGCCAATCTCGCCGCATGGGTATCGGTACAGAGTTTGCAGAACTGCGGAACTATCACACTGGTGATGATTTACGTTTTATTGATTGGAAAGCCACCGCCAGGAGAACTACTGGGAATACTCCACCTTTGGTCAGGGTGTTAGAACCAGAACAAGAACAAACCTTGATTATTTTATTAGACCGTGGTCGGCTAATGACAGCACAAGTCAAAGGCTTACAGCGATTTGATTGGGGTTTAAATGCGACTTTATCATTAGCGTTAGCCGGATTACATCGGGGCGATCGCGTCGGGGTGGGTGTATTTGACCGCCAAATGCACACATGGGTATCACCAGAACGCGGACAATCTCATCTGGGTAAATTAATCGATTATCTCACTCCCATTCAGCCAGTTTTACTCGAATCTGATTATTTAGGGGCTGTGACCAATGTAGTACAACGGCAAACTCGCCGCGCCTTAGTAGTTGTCATCACCGATTTAGTTGATGTCACCGCTTCTACGGAATTATTAGCCGCACTTTCCCGGTTAGCGCCCCGTTATTTACCCTTCTGCGTCACTTTGCGAGATCCGCAAGTTGATCATCTAGCGCACACATTTACTCAAGAAGTTACAGCCGCTTACAGTCGTGCTGTGGCTTTAGATTTATTAGCACAACGCCAAGTAGCCTTTGCTCAATTAAAGCAAAAAGGAGTCTTGGTACTTGATGCACCAGCAAATCAAATTACTGACCAGTTGGTTGAAAGATATCTACAACTTAAAGCCAGAAATCAGTTATGAATGGTCATTTGTTATTTGTCATTTGTCATTTGTTGGCGAAAGTTATTAGCGTTTGTTCTCTCAATGTGAGATTATGCAATGGATAAATTAATAGAGTATCCTAAGTTAATTAAGCGCATTTTAACTGAGTATGTAGAATTTAGTAACCGCCATTCCAACTCAGATATAGAGAGATTTTTGATTGTGGATGAATCACAGAATAATTATATTTGGATGAATCTGGGTTGGCAAAATGGAGAACGTGTTTCTGGTATAACAGTCTATGTGCGGATTCGTGATGGCAAATTCTGGATTGAAGAAGATTGGACTGAAGAAGGCATTGCAACTGATTTAGTTCGTGCCGGTGTTCCTAAAGATGATATTGTACTGGCATTTCATGAACCGCAGATGAGGCAGTATACAGACTTTGCTGTAGTATCGTAATTTTTTTCATCTTTGCCCCTACTCTGCGAGTTCCGCTTGCGGTATGCGCGAGACTTAAAATTCGTGTTTTATAACATTCATGCAAGAGGTCTAATAATTACTGATTGAGACTGAAAAATTATGGGGAGTTCAAATAATCAGGGAATTTGCTGGTGGTTTCTTGCACAGTTTACCCGCTACAGTTTAACTTTATTCCTAAGTGCGGTAATGCTTGTTGATGCTGTGGCGGCGACACCGAAAAACCAAGGGTTGCAGATAGAACAGCAAACCACTCAACAAGATACCTCTCGCGCTACTGCGAAACGCCTTTTTCAAGAGGGAATGCAGTTTTATCAACAAGGAACAGCAGAATCACTGCGACAAGCAATTGGTAAATACCAAGCAGCTCTGAAGCTTTGGCAAAAACTGGATGAGCCAAGCCGGGAAGCCGAAACCCTCAATCAAATTGGCTTAGTCTACGACGATTTGGGAGAAACACAAGAAGTACTCAAATATTACAACCAAGCTCTACCAATACTCCGCGCAGTGGAGGATAGAACAGGGGAAGCCGCCACCCTCAACAATATTGGCAAAGTCTACCTCTCATTAGGAGAAAGGGAAGAAGCACTCAAACACTTCAACCGAGCTTTACTGATCAGCCGTGCAGTGGGGGACAAAAAAGTGGAAGCCCTAACTCTCAACTATCTTGGTGTTATCTACAACTCATTAGAAGAACTGCAACAAGCTCTCAAATACTATAACCAAGCTTTACCAATACTTCGTGCAGTCGGGGATAGAGAACAGGAAGCCAGCACCCTGAAAAATATTAGCTTAGTCTACGCCGCTTTAGGAGAAAAGCAAGCAGCAATCAAATACCTCAACCAAGCTTTATCCATAGGCCGTGCAGTGAAAGACAAAAGAATTGAAGCCCGTACCCTCAATGATATTGGCTTTGTCTACGCCTCATTGGGAGAACCGCAAGAAGCTCTCAAATATTTTGACCAAGCTTTACCCGTACTCCGTGCAGTAGGCGAGAAAAGAAGGGAAGCCACTATCCTCCACAATATTGGCGGTATCCACAAATCATTAGGAGAACAGGAAGAAGCCCTCAAATATTACAACCAAGCTTTATCTATACGTCGTGCAGTGGGGGACAGAAAAGGGGAAATCCTCACTCTCTCTAACATAGCTTCCCTAGAATACGGACGGGGTAATTTACAACCAGCCCAAACACACATTCAAGCAGCTATTGAAATAATTGAAGAGTTACGCGCCAAAATCACTAATGCAGAACTACGTGATGCTTATTCTGCATCAGTGAGAGGCTATTACGAGTTCAACACCTATCTATTGATGGAACTGCAAAAAAAGGATTTATAAATTAGCAGTGAAAGTTAGCGATCGCTCCTATCTTCTCATCAAACTACTTAATTAAAGTGTTTGGAAATTCTCAATTGTCAAGAACAATTCCTCGTCAGCTGTTTGAAAGCTGTAGTCGATGCTAATTTGGGTGGGATAACCACGCCGACTGTTGTATGTTACATCAACATTATCTGCTCGACGGGCGATCGCATCTGCAATCACATTAAACAGTTTGGGAATTGTTTTGTATCTTTCAAAAAATTCTGGGTTACTAACTGGCTGACCTGTAGTTGTGGTGATGGATGCTGTAATCCCATTTCTAACAGTAATAATTACTGGCCCTCTGGCAGCAGGCGCACAAAAACAACTCCTTGATAGTGTATAGCGATAATTGCGGATATTTTGCTGATTCCACAACTTGCGATTAACTACTAATTGTTGTAAATCGTTAGCTGCTGGTCTTTGTGCTATCTTTACAGTTGATTGAGATATTGCTGGTGTATTAAAACTTAAAGGCATTAATAATGCTGTGCTGATCATAATTGGCCAGCGCAACTGCATCAAGTGAGTTTTGAAATTCCTCGGCATTGGATTATTCCCTGGTGTATTTGCGGTTACAGTGCTTTATGTAACACTTAAAAATTTAGGGCTTAATCCTTGACTTGTCAAGTTACTCAGACTACATATCAACTCTTAATTTAGGGCTTTTTCGACACATCCCAAATATCTTGTTTAATTTGCTCTTTTGCAATTAGCAACTGAACTTTAATCGGTAATTTTAAAGCTGGTCGTATAGACCATAATTCTTCATCTAATAATTCTCTTTCTAAATTTATATAAATCATTAATTTATCCTTGATATCGCCAAAATTAGCAAGCAAACTTAAAGTCTGCTTTTTGGTAGATGAGTTTTATCAAAAGCCGATAAAACATTTAATAAATACAGCTTATCTATTTATAAAAAATAACTTTGATAATTTATTTTTTATAAAAAACGTTAAATCGATAGACAAACCGTATATTATTTAAATAATCTCTCATAGACTGTTCTAAAAATCAAGCTATTAGCAAGACAAGGCAACAATTTATTGATGAGCAATGTAGCCGTGAACTGTTAATTGGGATAAATATATGGCAGGTAAATTAGAAGGAAAAGTAGCAATTGTTACTGGAGCTTCTGCGGGGATAGGTGAAGCAACTGCGATCGCCTTAGCCGCAGAGGGAGCGCAAGTAGTAATTGCAGCTAGGCGTTCTGACCGACTAGATGCAGTAGCGCAAAAGATTACTGAAAATGGCGGCAAAGCATTACCGATAGTTACAGATGTTACCGATGAAGCCCAAGTCAAAAATTTGGTAGATAAAGCGATCGCTGCCTGGGGAAGAGTTGATATTTTAGTCAACAATGCCGGAATTGCTGTTATCGGTGAGATTGATGGTGGTAACACAGCAAATTGGCGACGGATGATTGATATCAACGTTTTAGGTGTGCTGTATGCAACACACTCTGTTTTGCCAATTTTGAAAGCCCAAAATTCTGGACATATCGTTAACATCTCTTCAGTAGCGGGTCGTACAGCTAGAGCCGGGATTGGAATTTACAACGCCACAAAATGGGGTGTCAATGGTTTTTCGGAAGCATTACGTCAAGAAGTTTACCAACATAATATCCGCGTCACGATCATCGAACCCGGTTTAGTGGATACAGAAATCAACGACTTGATTGACGACCCCATTGCCAAGCAACGTAGTGAAGAACGACGTAAAACCGTCACCCCACTAGAAAGCGAAGATATAGCCGCAGCCATTGTCTATGCAGTCACTCAACCGCCACGGGTGAATGTCAATGAAATTCTCATCCGTCCCACACAACAGGGATGGTAATCAATTCTGCAACATTATTGGAAATTACAAAAATATGACAACTCCAACTACAGCATCTACCTGGGAACAGTTATCGGAAATTGCTCAAAAACACACCCCAGCGCGGCGGGTACGCCGACCAGGACAGTCTCCATCTACTGCACCTATTCCTAGCAGTCTGCATAAACTACCGCCAGACACCACACCACCCGTATTGCTTTACCGCGATACAAACTCTTGGTGTCCTTTTTGTGAAAGAGTGTGGTTTGCTTTAGAAGAAAAACAAATTCCCTTTGAAACAGAGTTTATTGACTTAAGCAATAAACCCAAATGGTATACGGATTTAGTTCCCACAACCCTTGTCCCAGCCGCCAAAATCGAGGGTGAGTTAGTCTACGAATCTAAAGATATTCTCTTAGCTTTAGAAGCCAGATTTCCTAGTCCGTCACTACTTCCTGAAGACCCAGAAGAAAACGCTGTAGCTAGACAGTGGGTAGAAGATGCAGAAACTAATGGTTTTCGCAATCTTGCTTATAAATTCTTGCGGGAAACTCCGACAGATGCGGATGAGTTAGCTAACTTACAAGCTACCTTTGCAACCAGTCTAGATGAGCTTGAGCAAACTTTAGGCAAATATCCAGGCCCCTACTTTTTATCAACCTTTAGCTTAGTTGATATTATGTATAGCCCCCATTTAGATAGACTGGCGGCGAATTTACCTGTGTATCGGGGCTATCAAATCAAAGGAAATCCCCGCTTCCCACGGATTAATGCTTGGTTTGCAGCGTTGAATGAACGTCCTGCTTATCATCGAGTCAAATCAGACGACACCACTAATAATTTACTGCTGCGCCGGAGGTTTGGTATTGAACCAACAGGAAACGCCTTACCTTTAAATACAGCAGATAGTAATGCTATTCAATATCGCGCCGAAGCAGCAGAAAGACTCAGCGATAACCATGAAGTTGCGATCGCAGATATTATCAAAAATTCTGGTGTGCAAGCATTAGCTGTAGATGGTGATATTACCACAGTTAAAGAAGCAGTAGACTTGCATTTAAGACTGTTGGCAGAATACCTGATTCATGGTGATAGCGCCCCCTTACCAGGAGGTCGGACTGGTGGCAAAAATAGTATAGAAACAACAGTATCAGCAGTTGGCGCGATCGCTCTTGCCTACGTCAGAAATCGCGTCTGTGCGCCCCGTGATATGAGTGCTGGTGCAGCCACCGCATTCCGCGCCGCAGTGGATCAGGTTTTGGCTTCTCTGTATTAAGTTGATCAAAGGGAACAGGGAACAGTGGAGATTTTACTTGGTTTTAAACCTTGCTTCGGGGCTAGTTTTTTCCCTGTTCTCGCCCCCAAAGGCTTAATAAAAATGGGAAGCAGAAATTTCTACTTCCCAAATCACCGAACCGCAAATTTAATCACTTACTCAGAATTATGAAGAGTGAGAGTAGGTGAAAAAAGCTAAATATTACTTTTGAGCAACTGCAACACCATTAGGTTCACCAAGAACTTTAGCGAATCTTTCTAAATAGAAATTCACAGGATTTGCTACTGCTTGAATAGACTCACGACTTTCTACTGCATTCCACCATTGCAGCAAACGGGGTGTTTCTGCTGGTAAGGTGAACTTACGGAAGTGTTCGAGGACGGGTAAACGCTCAAACCAAGGATAAAAGCTGATATCAACTAAACTAAACTGTTCACCCAACCAATAAGGGCCGTTACCAGATAGCTTACCTAATCCTTCTTGTTCAATATACAAAAGTGCCTCGATAAATTCTTGCCGCCCTTGTTCTTGTTCTTGAGCATCTTTACCACGCAAGAATTTGTTAAACGCGGGGACAAAACGACTATTGGCGTAGTCAATCCAAATCCGCGCGATCGCTTTTTTGGTAGGATCATGAGGTAACAAAGCTGGCTCTGGAAAGACTTCTTCTAGATATTCATTAATTACCGCAGATTCATAAAGTTCTACATCCCCATGCTTAATTGCCGGTACTTTACCATAACGGGAAACCTGCGTGAAATCTGATGGCTTGTTCTGTAAGTCAATTTCAACTGGGGTAAAGTCAATTTTCTTTTCTAGCAGAACCACGCGGGTTCTTTGAGAGAAGGTAGAGGCTTTGGCGAAGTAAAGTTGTAGGTTACTCATGAATTTTTTCCTTGTATGGCAGTTTAAATTGCACCTTAAAGTTCCAGCAAACAGAAGTTTACTCAACCTTAAAGTACGATAAACCTATAGAATTACCGTAGAATACCAAGAGTATTACATATCCTTTGGGAAAATACAACACTACTTTCCGCAAGTCTCTTTTGTTCATCTATACAAATAGAACTAGTAGTGTACCAACCCAGAATTGCTGTGTAGACGCAGCAAGGGAGCAGGGGAGCAGGGGAGCAGGGGGGAATGAAGGTACTTTCTCCCCAGCCCCTCTGCCCCTCTGCTATCCACCATGCAAAGTTGTCTTGGCAGACTACTAGAACGGCTAGATATGTAATACTTAGTAATAATGATTGTTAGTAAATCTAACTATCACCAGTCTGTTAGGTCACTTTACAGCACAAAACATCAGACCAAGACCAAATATCAAGACAATGAAAGAAATATCACGTCGCCAATTTATCACCACAGCCACCCTAACAACAGGCTTTGTTTTAGCAGTACAGCCTGTATTTGCTAAAGTAATTACCACCGATAGCAAGGGCTTAACGGCGGGTGCAGTGAAAATTCCGGTTAAAGATGGCGAAATTCCTGCTTATCGAGCCGTACCTGCAACTGGCAGAAATTTCCCGGTGGTTTTGGTAATTCAAGAAATTTTTGGTGTCCATGAGCATATTCAAGATGTTTGTCGTCGCTTTGCCAAATTGGGGTATCTAGCGATCGCACCAGAATTATTTGTGCGTCAAGGTGATGTGTCAAAATTAAGCAACATAGACGAAATCCGTCCGATTGTCAGCAAAGTTCCTGATGCACAGGTGTTATCAGACCTAGACGCAACAGTCAATTGGGCAGCAAAATCAGCCAAGGGAAATACCAAGAGAATTGGAATTACAGGCTTTTGCTGGGGTGGAAGAATTACTTGGCTCTATGCTGCACATAATCCCCAAGTCAAAGCAGGTGTAGCATGGTATGGCAGACTTGTGGGTAACTCTACAGAACTCACACCCAAACATCCCGTTGATATTGCTGCAAACTTAAAAGTACCTGTCTTGGGACTATACGGCGGTAAAGATACAGGCATACCTGTAGATACAGTAGAACAAATGCGCGATCGCCTCAAATCCAGTAGCAGCAAATCAGAAATTATCGTTTATCCAGATGCACCCCACGCCTTTTTTGCAGATTATCGCCCATCTTACCGCGAGCAAGAAGCCAAAGAAGGCTGGCAAAAACTCCAAGCATGGTTTAAACAACATGGGGTGTAATCATCTCTTGTGCAGCCAAAGACTCATCATTAGACTTGCGAAAGAGCAAGGAGAAGTTGAAAGATGAAAAAGTTCAATTATTACGACAATATTGCACCAATCTATGACCAAACACGTTGGTTATCAGAAACAATAGCAGAAGAAGTAGCGGACTTTATTCTTCAACTTGTTTGTGCCACACCTGAGACATCTTTTTTAGAACCTGGTGTCGGCACAGGATTAAATATTATTCCTCTCGTCAAACGAGGCTATTCTGTAACAGGAATTGATATCTCAGTAGAAATGCTCAATCAGTGTCGTCAAAAATTAAATGGTACTCCTGAAAATTTGCGGTTGATTCAAGCTGATGCGTCACAATTACCATTTTCAGATCACAGTTTTGATGTTGTATTAACTGTTCATATGCTCCACACGGTTGCTGATTGGAGAGCATTTTTAGATGAAATTGAGCGAGTGCTGAAGCCAGGAGGTTTTTATCTCAATTGTCAATGGATTACTCCACCAGCTAGAAGAGAATTTGAAGGCTATTTCCGCAGCATTCTATCTAAATATGAAGCATCAAAGCCGATTTCTCAACCAATACATGCAATAGATGTAGAAGGATATTTACATCAAAAAGGTTATATTTCCAATTATTTAGTAGCTAAAGAATGGTTAGTCAGCAACACAATTGATGATTTAATCAGCTTTTTTCAATCACGAGCCTACGGTTTATGTTGGGGGTTAGCAGATAATCAATATCATTTAGCTATCAACGAATTTAAAGAATTTTGTCTCAATCATTATGGTTCATTAGACAAAATTTTATCTTCTCCAGCAAAGTTTGAAACCTGGGCTTACAGAAAAGCATGAAATGATGCCGAAATTAGCTGAATTAGCGAGATAAACACTAGTAAATTAAACTTGCAATCTGAATTGGAGAAATAAACTCAATGACAACCACTGCATTAATTGTTGGTGCTGGTAATGGACTGAGTGCATCCTTAGCGCGTTTGTTCGCTGCTGAAGGGATGAAGGTTGGGTTAGCTGCAAGACAAATTGATAAGCTGAGTACATTGTCTCAAGAGATTGGCGCGGTTAGTTTTGCCTGTGATGCTTCTCAACCAAACGATGTCAACCAACTGTTCAACAATGTAGAACAAAAGTTAGGAGCGCCAACCGTTGTAGTTTACAATCCAAGTTTCCGAGTTACAGGTAAGTTAATTGACCTTGACCCCAGCGAGGTGGCAAAATCTCTGGATATTACTGCTTATGGTGGCTTTTTGGTAGCACAAGCCGCCGCTAAAAGAATGTTGAAATTAGGCGAAGGGGCAATTTTCTTTACAGGTGCGTCGGCTAGTGTCAAAGGTTATCCACGTTCTGCGCCCTTTGCGATGGGGAAATTTGCTTTGCGGGGTTTAGTGCAGAGTATTGCGCGGGAACTCGCACCGCAGAATATTCACATAGCACACTTTATTATTGATGGTGGGATTCGTTCAGACATACGACAAGAAGCCCCCGATAAACCAGATAGTTTACTAGATCCTGATGCGATCGCTCAAACTTACCTTAACATTCTCCGTCAACCCCGCAGTGCTTGGACATGGGAAGTAGAATTACGCCCTTGGGTGGAAACATTTTAGTATGGTGAATGGACAGTTATCAGCCGCATCTACATAAAAAATTCGTGCTTGCAGAGTTCAAATTTTCACAGTTGGTTACTGACTCATTCACTCCATTACCGTCATAAATATTTCTGTTTTGTATCCTACACACCTTAACAACAAGTAATTTCTAGGGTAAAAGTGGATACAGCTAAGAAGTATAAAAAATTATCGTAGAAATAGTATGAGTGAATTAGCGGTAATCAGCTTTAATGATAAATATAAAGCAGATGAAATGCTTCTAGAACTACTAAAACTGGAACAAGAGCATTTAGCTGATTTAGAAGATGCGGTTGTCATTACAAAAAATGCACAGGGTAGGATCAGGGTTAAACCCTATCATGATTTAGTTAAACCTGGTGATCTGAGTAATGAGCTTTGGGGTGGGATCATTAGCGCAACTTTTTTTCATCGCTCTCTTACCATTAAAGAAAGTGTGTTTAACAGTAGTTTTTTAACCGAAGTTGAAGCAGCTTTAACCCCTAATTCATCGGCTATATTTGTTTTGATTAACTATGCCGATACCGAAAAAATCATTGCAGAATTTCATCGATTTGAAGGTAAGTTAATTAGAACAACTCTATCTAAAGAGCAAATTGATTATCTAAAGAAAACTCCTCAAAAAGTCTAACTAATTCTACTGGGAAAGACTAGTACAGTTCGGCGTAAATAAACCGACCATAAGAAATTGCTAGAAAGCTTGTGTTATGAATATTCTTTCTTTTTCCTTTTGACCTTTTACTTTTGCCTTGTTGTACTAGTAGTCCAGTAAACCAATTATCAAAGCTCACACATCCCCGACTTTTCAAAAAGCCGGGGATTTTAATAATTGCAACCCCTTAAAAACAAAAAATAAGGGACGTTTTGCAAACGTCCCTGTAATTCAATCTTCAAACACTCAATGTCAGATCAAACAAAGAGGCCTTACAACTGTCTCAAGAAAGCGATAATTGCTCTTTGATCATCGCGTGTGAGAGAACGGAAGCGAGCCATAACTTCTTTTGCTTCACTTCGGTTAGTGTTGGAAAGCGCACTGTTATATGGTGGGCAAATGACATCTTGAGGTCTTGTGCCGTAGTCGATAACAATGGGATCACTGCTGGTCAGACTGCCATCATAACTAATTTGGTTAGAGTATTTACCACCTACATTTGGAGGTACAGGACATCCGCCACCTGGCAGAGTAGAAGTCCTAGCATCATCAGGTGCAGGTAAATCATGTAATTCAATTGCAGCCAGCAGTGCTTCGTCTACGTTGCGAACAACCAAAGGTTCATTAGTCACGTCTCTGTTGGTTGTTACAGTACCCGCAGGTGTAGTGTCACGGTTAAGTGCGCTCAAGAAGATACGCGCATCGTGCATGAATGGAGGGCCAACTCTACCAATACCAGCCAGAGGAGGTGTACGGAACTGATCACCAAGAGCAGTACCTTGTTGGTTAGTGAAGGAATCACTAGCAAAGTTCCGCATCAAATCATAGGTCATGAAGGTAGCAACGTTACCACCAGATGTTTGACCAAAAGCCTCAGCACGGCTAACCAGGAATGGATCGCGTGGAATTGGGGAGAATCTTTCAGCGTCAATGACTGGGCCTCTGTGGATGTTGATATCAGAGAATAGAGGAGCCCAACGGTAGCTGAGAGCATCCACAAGTGCTTGGGCATCTGGCCCCAAGGATGGGTCGCCATTAGCAGGAGATAAACCAGTTCTTTGAATGGGAGTGTGGCAGTTAACGCAACCAACCATGCGATCGCTCTGGTTAATCGCATTCGGATCTAAACCATCGCTGCCGCTTCTAGGCATCTTACCGGGAATCGTCCGGTTAGCAAAGGCAACTAAGTCGATACCAAACAATTGCGCCCCTCTTTGGACTCTAGCAGCTGGATTGTTACCAGGTAAAGGTCTAGAAGGATCTTTAGCTCTCAGGACAGCCAACAAGTCTCTACCAAATTCTGGGGGAGCTGTTGAACGGATAAAGTTACGTTCGTTAAATGGTGTGGCAACAGATAGCTCAAACTGATCAGGTGCAGGCCCATCAGCTACTTCATTTCGACAGTTGCGATTGTAAGGAGCAATAGCTGGGTCAGCAATAACTTGTTCTAGAGGAGAGAACACGTTAGTCATGCTCAAACTACCGAACATACCACCCAAAATAAACTGCAACATCTCGGAACCATTCGCCCGTAGACCAAAACGACCTACCCCTGTAGCGAGAAGTTCGTTTTGTCTTTGTTGCTGTTGTGCTGCAGGTATATTGCTAGGAATTGTATTGACCTGACCTGTAACGCAATCACCGGTACATTGGAATAAAGCGGTTTTCAGTGAGGATCTGTCGCCTCTGGCATCGGTGGGGTCAGAAGCGGCTGTAATATCTACGTTGGGAATCGCTTCTATCAACCCACGACCAATATATGGAGGCCCTGCGAACTCACTAATAGCACGTCTAAAGCCACTTGCACTTTGTTGTGTAGTCCGGTTGAAGTTAGCGAGGTTTCTATCTTCCGAAACACTAGGAATAGCATCTGGGAAGCAATCTATCCCAAATCTTGCTCTTAGTTGTTCCGTTGCTGGGCGGACGTGTTGCAAGAAACCACTATAGTTCTGACCAAACCCTGTTACACGGTTGATATTTCCATTCAGGGGGTCGAAAACGTTCGCTGATGCGGAATAGTCACCAAATACCGTAAAGGCTGCGGTTCTTCCTGTGTTGTTGACTGCATCTAACTCGCCACTAGAGGCTAGACTTAGACGACTTAAGTCAACAGAACCATCAGGCTCAACCGGATCTAAACGGCTTCCAGGCGCTCTACCACCTGTTTGGGTATTACCTGATACGATACTGAACCGAGTGGGAGTTGTTCTGCCAGCTCTACTAACGTTAGAAGTACCAGTCAATAGTCCTTCGTTGGGTACTGCTTCAACGTTATTTAAGTGACAACCCGCACATCGAGTTTGCATAGAGGTTGATCCAAAACCATCCTCAATTCGGTTGGGAGTAGTAAAGAAGGTAGAACCTTCCACAATTCTTTCCCGAATTGATGTTGGGATGGACGGATAAACCAATCTATCCAACTCTTCCAAAGTATCTACTGGGTCAAGCCCTACATCGCCAAAGGTATCACGACGTACACGTTCTACTGGACGCAGAGTACGAGTAGGAGGTTGAACTACGAAGTTTGATGCAACTTCTTGTCTGCGCCGTGCAATTAAAGTTGCATCATCGGGCAGAGCAATCTGACCAAAGACTTTTTGTGGGTTGATATAGCCTATCAGTACCGACAGACCTAACGATAAACCCACTATTAATAAAAGGAATCTTCGTTGTTTTCGCATTAACTAAGTTCCAAGCTTATTTAATATTTGAGTAATACAAACTCAAGGCTATCTATTTCGCATTAGGAGTAATACAATTCCAGAGCTACAGATTCCGCAGAGGAACTGTAACTTTTTCGTCACCAAGTACGAAGAAATCAAGCAAAGTATTGATCCCAATACTTTAGAACTTAAGTTCGCAAATAGTTGAGTAACTAATTACACTGTATATTACTACAACTTCAAACTAAAAGGAAATTTTTATTAAGTATATACTGTTAAATATTTCTACATAAACTGTCTCAAATAAATCAAGACACTATGAAGTTAATGTGACGCTAAAGCCTAGTTTATGTAATCTTTAAAATTCAGTTATTTTCATCATGAAGTTAAAAAAAAGTTTAAAGAAAGCATCATTAAGAAAGAGTTATGCAGCTATAGAGTAAATGCTTATGTGCTTGACATTTACTCTGGGCATTAGGCTATGATGCTTCAAAATCAAGGCTCTGAGCTAATATGCCTTGCCTTTATATAACTTCATTGGGCCAACTATATGACCTGCCAGACAATAGTTTTATCAAAATTAAATGAATTACCTCAGTACATAACATAACAGAGATAAAGACACTTTATCCCTAATTGTTGGTGAATTTCTTCAAGCAATATAAGCACACAATAAAGCTCATATACTCAGCTTCAATATTTAAACTTTGTATATCTTTAGGTTGACTTGTCATCAATATTATGTGTTATCAAATTTGATACATTTTGCTGATCTAGAATTAATTTGCTCAACAGCACATAACTTTCTATTAGTAAATAGATTTAACAAAATTTCACTACTAAATATTTAGTAATAGTTAATATTAGGAAGGATTCTCAAGAAGTAATTTGAGGAAAAGCTAGTAGTGAAGAAGTTCAATCTTTTCTAGATTGCGCTTGTAAAGATAGAGATTTAAAACCAAGCTGCATATATTCTCAATCAAATCTCTGTTGTATGAGACGGCGATGTTCTCACACTGTTGAGAGATTTAAACTTGAATGTTTGCGTTAATACTATTGATGTAGCAAATTTGGGGTGTTCAATATTTGCTATTTACCCCAAAACGATAGATGTCAGAGTCATCAATATATTTAAAATCAGGACTTATATGCAGAGTGCGAAAACCTTAGATGCGCTAGAGGCTTCGCTTACTCTACAGGAATACCCAATAACTGGGGTTTGATAGAAGACACAGAGGCAACGGAGGGAATAGAGTTGAAAAAGCTGTTTACTTAAGTCCTAACGATAAAATATCATACCAAACTTCTTGGGTGATGAAATTAAACTTTACATTAAGTTAAGATGTGTTCGATCACTGGGGTAAGTGAAAAACATGCAAAGCTACAGAAATTAACGTCAGGAAAGTTAAAAAGCCGATAGTATCTAGCATAGTTGTGACTAACGGCCCACTCACTAATGCAGGGTCAAGCTTCAGGCGTTTTAAACCCATTGGTAAAAGAGTACCGAGAGTCACAGCCACTAGTGTATTAGTCGCCATGACTGTACCTGCAACCACACCAACCCAGCGTTCTTGAGGTTTCGCCCAAATCATTGATAGTGCCATCATGGTGATAGCTAAAACGACTGCTGTGCCTAAACCTGCCAGCACTTCTTTACGGAGAATTTTGAAAGTATCTCTGGGTGTGACTTCGCCGACACCCAAGCCTCTAATTGTCACAGTTAAGGCTTGAATACCCACAGTCCCGCCTGTGTTGGAGAAAATTGGCATAATGACAGCTAAGACTGGTACAGCCGCGATTACCGATTGGAAAGGAGCGATCGCACTTGCCGCACCAATGTATAATCCCATAATTGCCAATAACCACGGTAGGCGCTTACGAATGGTAACTAAGGGCGCAGATAAAGCTTCTTCATCACCACTCACCCCGGCTAATTTCTGGATGTCTTCGGTGGCTTCTTCTTCTAAAATATCAATTACATCATCAATGGTGATGATGCCGACTAACCGATCTTCCCTGTCAACTACTGGGATAGCGATTAAGTCGTAACGCTTCATGATTTGGGCGACTTCTTCTTGGGGCGTTTCGGTTTTAACTTTGATGACGCGATCGCTAGATATATCACGAATATAAACATCAGGAAAAGTAAACAATAACTGACGCAACGAAACGACTCTGACAAGTTTGCGGTTATTGTCTGTAACGTAGGCGTAGTAAATTGTTTCCTTATCTTCGTCTTGACGGCGAATTTTGCTTAAGGCTTCACCAACAGTTAAACCTTCTTGCAAACGCACATATTCTGTAGTCATTACCCGGCCTGCTGTACCTTCGGGATAACCCAGAATTGTAGCGGTTGCTTGTCTTTGTTCGGGACTGAGTTGTTGTATTAGGCGTTTAACTACCCCAGCCGGCAATTCATCAAATAATTCCGCCCGTTCATCAGGACTCATCGCCTCCATAATTTGCGCTACCTGGACATTATGCAGAGAGTTAATCAGTTCTTCCTGCACTTCTGTGGGTAGATATTCAAACACGTCAATTGCCTGGGCTTTATTTAACAGCCGAAAAGCGATCGCCCTCTGTTCTTCTGGTAATTTTGTAATATATTCACCGACATCTACGGGTTGTAACCCATTTAAGTCGCACTTCAACTGATTTAAATCAGAGACATTGAACAGTGAATCACGAATGTCCTGTGTAAGCATGAATACCTCCTATGTGCCTCCCCCGCGCCGAGAGACACGCTCACTAGCTTAGAGGAGGTTCGTACTGCCGTCTTGTGGACTTTTGTCCATAAAATTTCAACAACTCAATATCGATTGCCAAATCAAGGCATCGCTAACTGATCATCCTAACTTGGAATAGTGCGATCTGAATCAATTTTCAGTAACCACGTACTAAGTTTGTGATATTCAGTACAGGTACACTATTGATTACCCTGATTTTTCGTTAACTAGTGTCGATTGTACTATTGCTAAAATTTGTGTCAAGCAAATGTAGAGGTTTGCTGGCAAACTTCACAAAGTCAAAATATTTACATCGACTCATTAGTGTTTGTTTGAAGACTCAGGGTAGAGCTATCATAGGAGGCAGGAGGCAGAAGGATCAAGCTATTTCTGTAGGTTGAGTGAAACGCAGTGTAACCCAACACAGCACATTTTAAGTATTTTTACAACAGTTGGGTGACGGCGCAATCATAGATTTACCTTGTTACCAATATCTTTTGTGCGCCTCCACCCAACCTACTCTTTATTATTCTTCTTCTGGGATAGGTAAATCTAAGGCTATCAACAAAGCCTGAGATAAATGAGCCATTACCGAATGCGAAACTGCGCCTCTTAAACGCAAAAAGCGGGTTTTAGATAGTACCCGCACTTGATCTGCCATTGCGATCGAATCTCGCTTGAGTCCGCCATCGGGTGCTAAAATTAACACCTGGGTTGGATAAACTCGCTTACCTGATTGATACGTAGTGCAGGGAACGGCTAAAACAACTGGACTCGACGAATTAATTGCATCACGACTGACAATAATTACTGGGCGAGTCCCTCCTTGCTCTGAACCTTCAGTTGATTCTAGGCGAGCATCATAGACCTCACCCCTTCTCATTACAAGGATTCCTCTAACAGAAAAGCCTCCCACTGAGCAGCAGCAAACTCAGACTCTAGTTTGAGTACTTCTGCTTGATAGTCAGGATCGCAGGCCATTTCTGTTAAAGCAGCGTCAATTGCGGCTCGTTTTTGTGCTGCTAATTCTCGACGTAACGCTTGCACCATAAAATCATTACGACTTCTTGCTTTGCCTTCTAAAACTGCCTTGTCAGTTGCTTCTAAAAGTTCTCGTGGTATTGCCAGTGTAGTGCGAACGGATTCGGCTTTCATGTAGTGATGATTATTTTGATGTCTTCAGTGACGACTTCTATGATATCACTCTTAATCGCACTCCGACCCTTGGAGTTCTACCGAAGACCATGTAGCAACCAAAATTTTGCGCCCACAGTAGTACCGAATCAGTAATAGAAAAGACTTTTTGTCTCCGCAAAGGTATGTTCACATTACACATTGATTTACAAAATTCAGCCATAACTAAAAGTCCCGATTCCATCGCTATCTTAGGCATCTGGACGAGAAATCCACTTCTATGTACTACTTAAGTAGGAAGAGTTATTTGTAGGTGATAGTCAGTAATTTGGCAGAAAATAAAATTTTTTTTGTGACTTTGCCTGAAACACTCACTTTTTTGGGTGAACCATCGGCATAAAGTTCAAGGCGTACTATTCTAATTTGGAGGAAGGCTAATGCTAGATGTCACATTCTACTCACAAGCCAAAGAAACAATTGATACAGTGGATGTTTCAGACGATTTTTACGAATGGCTGCAAAAATCAGGCTTTGCCAACATTGCTAAATCTCAAGAAATAGAGATGAAACCTGACGGAGAAACTGTGAAAGTTTCTGCCATTGTTCTTGAGGGTGGAAACCGGAGAAAGTTTAGTGACTTCTTGCGAGACGCAATTGTTCAAGAAAGTGATGATGTGCTGAATACGTTGGGTAATTCACCGTCGAAGGAAGAATACATAAACACCACCTATAAACTCAAAACCTTACAGAGTTTGCGTAAGTTTGTGGAGGATGAAAAATGTAAATATCTAGAATGGGAGTAAATAGAGGGGCTTAAATGGTGGTAGTTGGAATAAGACTGGCGATTCATATCGACTTACTTACAACATCGAGTTGCGATCGCAGTATAATAAAATTGTCGTGTAAACAGTGTAAATCGGCAAAACTTGATTCTGTCTTACCACAATTTCTTTCTAGAACCTAAGATTTTAAGTCTTTCCCTTCATTTTCACCAGATGCCTTACCAGTGAAAAACATTTTGATTCAGTGAGAATTCATTCACAACTGTGTAACTAAATGGCTACTAACGCGAGATAATAAGTAGTCTCTGCTACTCTTGGCTGTAAATCCCCGCGTCCATTACAAAACCCTTCTCTTCACAACTATAGGTTGGAATTCTGCAAGCATCCCTTAATGAGTATGAAAACAGCTACCGAATTACAAACTCGACTAGAGCATTACTACCAGCAAATCAAGACAATTATCTTAGTGCGGCAAAATCCGATTACTGGTTTGCTACCTGCGAGTACAGCCATTACGGCTCACGGTGATTATACAGATGCTTGGGTGAGAGACAATGTTTACAGCATTTTAGCGGTTTGGGGTTTGGCGCTGGCGTATCGCAAAGTTGATGAAGACAAAGGACACACTTACGAATTAGAACACAGCGTGATTAAGCTAATGCGTGGGTTGCTGTTTGCAATGATGCGACAGGCGCATAAAGTCGAACGCTTTAAACATACCCAGTCACCTTTGGATGGGTTACACGCCAAATACAACACGGCGACTGGTGATATTGTAGTCGGTGATGATGAGTGGGGACATTTGCAACTGGATGCCACATCTATATTTATATTGATGCTGGCGCAAATGACAGCTTCGGGATTGCAGATTATTTATACGATTGATGAAGTAAACTTTGTGCAGAACTTGGTTTACTATATAGGCCGCGCTTACCGCACACCAGATTATGGTATTTGGGAACGGGGAAATAAAATCAATCATGGTAGTGCAGAGTTAAACGCTAGTTCTGTGGGAATGGCGAAAGCTGCACTAGAGGCGATTAATGAACTCGATTTATTTGGGTTGCGGGGAAGTCAAGCATCGGTAATTCATGTGCTACCTGATGAAATTGCCCGCGCCCGCAGTACTTTAGAATCGTTATTACCGCGAGAATCGGCTTCTAAAGAAATTGATGCGGCGCTGTTGAGTATTATTAGCTATCCGGCGTTTGCGGTGGAGGATATTAATCTGCGCGAACGCACTTTTAACGATATCATCAACAAACTCCAAGGTAAATACGGCTGTAGACGCTTTTTACGTGACGGACATCAAACTGTTTTAGAAGATAACCAGCGTCTACACTACGAACCTTGGGAACTAAAGCAATTTGAAGATATTGAATGCGAATGGCCGTTATTTTTCACTTATTTATTACTTGATGGACTATTTCGTAATGATCAAAAGCAAGTCCAAGAATATCAAGAACTTCTGGAATCATTATTAGTAGAACGGGACGGTTATCATTTATTACCAGAACTATATTATGTGCCTGCGGAAAACATCGAAGCCGAAAAAATCACGCCCCAAAGTCAAAAGCGTTTACCTAATGAAAACATCCCCTTAGTCTGGGCGCAAAGTTTATATTTTCTGGGGTTAATGTTAAGTGAAGGTTTACTGGCGGTTGGGGATATTGACCCATTAGGGAGATATTTAACTATTGGTAAAAGCCGGGAAGCTCTTGTCCAAATTGCTTTGTTAGCCGAAGATGATGACTTACAAGCAAAACTAGAAGTGCATGGCATTGAAACTCAAACCCCCAAGCAAATAGAACCAATTCAAGTTAGAAAAGCTGAAGAACTATCAACTATTTACACCCAAATTGGTCGCAATGATAAACTAGGTTTAACAGGAAGACCAGCCAGAAGATTGCGGAGTTTAAACACATCGCGCATTTTTCGTATATGTGGTGAAACCGTAGTATTTTTGCCATCATTTTTAGATGCTCAACAGTTTTATTTAACCCTTGATTACCATTTCTTAGTTGATCAAATCAGAAGCGAACTTGCTTATATTCAAAAATATTGGAGTGATTTAGGTCGTCCAATTTTAACTTTAATGTTGACTCACACCATGTTAGAAATTGGTGCGGAAGCATTATTAGAATTAATGCAAGAACTCAAAGATGGTGTTTGCAATGGTGTACGTGTCAAACTAGGCAGACTGAATCAATTAATGCTGACAGGTGCTATTCAAAGAATAGATTTTCTGCAAGATGCGGAATTTTATCAGTCAGCAATGCACGATGCTGCACCCCATTGCTGTTACTTGGCTTATCATCCTGGAAAGAGTGGGCGCTTAGAACATACCCAAGAATTTCAAATGGAGTGTGAAACCAATTTGGGATTATTGCTTTCCTCGCTGCGGGGTTCAGAAAATCTTTATGAACAAATTGAGTTATTGCAGACTTTAACCCGTTTGCAAGGATTAGACTTTGATACAGGATTTGGCGGCCCTAATACTCGCGTCACAGTCGGAGATTTGCTAAATGAAGTGTATATCAAAGCCGGTGATTTAGGTATCTGGGCAATTGTCCGTCGGGCTGCGGGTTTATTGCAAATGGTGGATATTGCTTTATCAGATGCAGTCACCAGCATTTTGATTCGGGGTAAGCAAGCAGCTGTGGGGAGGGCGTACAGCGAAGCATCATTAATTACTGTACCAATGCCTCCCAATGAAATTGCCGAGAAAATTAATAACTTCTGTCGTGAGGATATCCGCGATCGCGTACTGACACAAGAAATCATACTGTATCTGGGGACTTTGATTCGCTCAGAGTCGGAATTATTTCAAGGACTGTTAACCTTGCGTGTCGGCTATCTCATCTTATTAATTACCAGCGAACTAGCACGAGAATTACGTGTCACCCAAGATGAAGCCTACGAACAGTTAATGGAAATTTCGCCCTTTGAAATTAAAATGCGCTTGCGTCAGGTGTTAACTGGTTACACAGGGATGAGTAACTTGTTACGCCAGCAAGAATCATTACACGTCAAGCAAAAAGAAAGTGATATTGAATGGGTAGTGCAACCAACCATTACTGAAGAAATCGACGAAGTTCCGGTGGGTGGTTGGCGACGCTTCCGCAAAGCCGAAGGGGCTATTAACCGCGTCCCGAAAAACTTCTTTCAGCAAGTTTGGCTATTAATGCAACATTGTAAAGGCTTAGTCATTGGTGACAAACTAGAACGCCGTAATCGTTTAGATAGCGAATTGATGTTATCGGAAATGACGGCTGGTGAAAAGAACTTTGCTTTGCGAGTGGAACATTTATTAAATAAAATCGAAGCGCCAGAATATCGCCAAGTTAATATTGAAGCATTAATGGAACTAGGTGCGATCGCCGCAAAAAACCCCAACTTGCAAATCGAAGAATATATTGTCTTAGATGTGTTAATTGGTCATGCTGTACGTTTAGCATGGTTAGATGCACATCCCGAACGCGGCGATCGCTATGATGAAGATAAAGCAAATGCGTGGCGGTCTTTTTACAATACTTCACCACAAGATTGCGCGACTTATATTCTCAAAGCCTTTAGATTCTTAACACAATTTGGAGAAGTTAAAGCTAGTTAATTGGTAATACAGCAAACCCAACAAATACTCTGAAAAAAACCGCAAAACTTTCAACAACGAAAATATCTCAATTCAATGAGTAAAATTCACAACGCAATTATTTCACTTGTTGAAATATCCTCCAAAAATATGATGATTTTGTGTTGGGTTATGGCGCGATTTATATTTATCATGTTGCTGCCAATATCTTTTGTGCGCCTCCACCCAACCTACTCATCACTCAGCACTGTAGTTTGCTTTTAACGATTGAGTGGTGCGATCGCTGATTTTATGTAAAATGTTGCATAAATACGGGATGAATTTTCTCACGCAGAGGCGCAAAGACGCAGAGAGAATCAAGAGTTTTGTAATTATTGTGTAGGTTGGGTGAAACGCACGAAAAATCTTGAGACTAAACAGACAATTCAATTTTGCGTCGTAACCCAACATCAATGATTTTAGTAAACAATAAATTCTTGTATAGAAGTTTAAGAATGGTAAATTAACTACAAAATAATATTGGTTTACACTGCGTTCCAGCTAATCTATAGAAGATAGCAATTTTACTAATATCAATCATCCTATTGAGGATAACAAAAAAATGCCTAAGTAGGTCTGTTTAAATAATTATTGTTGGAATAAGGTAGGGAGTAGGGGAAGAAAGCATTTGAGCCTGATTTACTTTTCTTTACATAGTTTGGTTTTATTGCATCGACTGACTTAAGTTTGTTATTGCTATTTTTTAGTCTTTATGATACATAATTAACGTATGTGTTAACTATTCAATGTTATTGCGATTTGTAAAAATATTTATGAATATCACAATAAAATCATCTAGATTAATGCTAATATTGCTTGTTTGTATTTTAACTCCTACTATTTCTTCATGTCGCGGAATAGTTAAGTTTTTAGCAGCAACAGTTGGAACATATGTTGTCACAGAAACTCTTGATTGTGCAGTCAAGAAAAAAGATGAGTGTTCAAGTGCAAATGCTGAGTCAAAAACTGTCAAGCATAATGAAATTTCTCCAAATAAAGCTGTTCAAGAATATTACGAACTTATCAATAATCGCCAGTATACAGAGGCCTGGGCTATGCTCAGTCCTGAGTTTCATATACAAAGAAGTAATATGAATTACAGCAACTATACAGAGTGGTGGAATACGGTTGATTCTGTAGAAATTGAGTCTATGGAAGTAGTTGAAAACGGCAAATATGTTGAAAACGGCAAATATAAAGCTATTGTAGATGCTAAATTAAAGTATCTAAAGAAAGATGGTAGTAAGCATTTTGATAAATATGGGCGAATTACACTTGTACGTAATTCAGACGGTAAATGGTTAATTGACGAGAAGAATTGACTATTTATTTTATATAGTGTTTCCCAACTAATCAAATAAAGCACTTTTTTCCATAAACTCCAATATTAAAAAATTCTCAAATGCAAAAATAGCTAATCGCTAGTTTGAAATCACCAGCAATTAGCTATTAGTTGTAGTTAAGAATTGACTTGTCCCTAACTCAGTGCTTCTGCACCGCCGACAACCTCTAGGAGTTCCTGAGTAATAGCAGCTTTGCAGCAAAGACGCTGTATGAAGATTATTAGCTTGCTGGTTGCATCGAACTCATTTGTCCTAGCTCAAGACTCACAGCATCAAAGCGGTTATCTCCAGGACGGTAAGACAAAACTTCTAAACCAATTGGCTCACCACTCACCCCATCTTTAATCAAAATTACCCCGTCTCCAAGCTCCGTGGCAATTTGGTTTTTTCTTGGCACTTGCCAAAATACGCTTAATAGCTCGGTTTCTGGTTCGTAAAACACCTTTATTTGAGCCACACTGTTTCCCCTTCCTTAATTGCATCGGTTTGGTAGGCTGTTATCAGGAAACCATCTCCATTTAAGCGCCGCGCAACCGCAACAACCCAACGTTTTTCTCGTAGTACCCGATAAAACAATAATACTTCTGCATCTCGGCTACTGCGTCGAACTTCATCCGGTGTAGCAACAGCTGATTTGATTAGCTCCTCCAATTCTTCAATATCAGGATGCTTGATAATCAAACGTTGCCAATATTCTTCGGATGTTCTCACTGTAAAGCCAAGAGGCGTAGAAATTTCAAACTTCATGGAAATGTTTCATTTTTATGAAAATCACAGAGATTCAACCTAACTGATAAAACTTGTAATCACACTCTAAAAATATTGTATTTTTGCTAAAAACACTAACACTCTTTTATTCACACATCCTCAAAAACACAAATAGCTAATCGCTAGTTTTAAAATTACCAGCAATTAGCTATTAATTATAGTTAACAATTGAGTTCTTCCTAGGTCAGTGCTTCTGCACCGCCGACAACCTCTAGGAGTTCTTGAGTAATTGCGGCTTGTCGGGCTTTGTTGTAAGACAGCGATAGGTTTTTAATTAGTTCACCAGCGTTATCACTGGCGTTACTCATAGCTGTCATCCGCGCTGCTAGTTCACTTGCGGCTGACTCTTGTAATGCCCGTAGTAATTGGTTGCCCAAGTACAGGGGTAGCAAGGCATCCAGAATTTGTACTGGGTCTTGCTCAAAAATCATGTCGCTGGCTAAAGGCTGAACTTGAGAAGTGACTTTCTGCCGTTCGACTTCAAATTGACCACCACGAGTTGTCAACCGGAAAATTTCATCGTCGGCTGCTTCTAAACCTTGGGTATCAAGAGGTAACAAGGTTTGAACTACAGGACGAGAACTCACCAAGGAGACGAAACGAGTGTAGATTAATTCGATGCGGTCTACTTTTTCGGAAAGGAACAAAGACAGCAACTCGTCAGCAATTCTATTTGCTTCCTCTGCGGTGGGGATTTGTTCTAAGCCACTGTAGGTAGCATCGATAGGCTGGTTGCGGCGTTGGAAGTATTGGGTAGCCTTACGACCAACCAATACAAATGTGTAGTCGATACCTTCTGCCTTGAGTTCCTTGGCGCGGTTTTCTGCACGACGGATGACGTTGGTGTTGTAACCACCACACAAACCTCTGTCGCCAGAAATTACTAACAAGCCGACTGATTTGACTTCGCGTTTTCTCAGTAGAGGTAGGTTTGCGTCTTCAAACCGCAGGCGGGTTTGCAAACCATATAAAACTTGCGCTAGTCTGTCAGCGAAGGGGCGAGTTGCCAGCACTTGTTCTTGCGCCCGACGTACCCGCGCTGCTGCTACTAGCCGCATGGCTTCGGTGATTTTTTTGGTGTTTTTGACCGACTGAATGCGATCGCGTATTGATTTAAGATTAGGCATATTTTTGTCCTTTGTCCTTAGTCATTTGTCCTTTGTCATCAGTCATTAGAGATTACCAATGACCAATGACTAATGACTAATTACACTGATGCTTTGAAGGTCTTTTTGTAATCGTCTAAAGCAGCCTTCAATGCGGCTTCTTCATCATCACCTAGTACTTTCTTGCTTTGTACTGCTCCGTAATAAGTAGACTTACCAGTCTTCAAGTATTCGCGGAAGCCTTTGGTGAAGGTGGTTACTTTATCTACAGGGATATCATCTAAGTAACCGTTAATACCAGCGTAAAGAATTGCCACTTGTTCAGCTACAGACAAAGGCTCGTTTTGAGACTGCTTGAGCAGTTCCCGCAGGCGTTGACCCCGTGCCAATTGGTCTTGAGTAGCTTTATCTAAGTCAGAAGCGAATTGCGCGAAAGCTTGGAGGTCATCAAACTGTGCGAGTTCCAGCTTAATCTTACCCGCAACTTTTTTCATTGCCTTGGTTTGTGCCGCAGAACCCACGCGGGATACGGAAATACCAGGGTTTACAGCTGGACGGATACCAGCGTTGAACAAGTCAGAAGATAAGAAAATCTGACCGTCGGTGATGGAAATTACGTTGGTGGGAATGTAAGCGGATACGTCACCTGCTTGGGTTTCGATGATGGGTAGCGCAGTCATGCTACCAGTACCCAACTCATCACTGAGTTTAGCGGCTCTTTCTAACAAGCGAGAGTGAATGTAGAATACGTCTCCGGGGTAAGCTTCCCGTCCGGGTGGACGACGGAGTAGCAAGGACATTTGGCGATAAGCTTGTGCTTGCTTGGACAAGTCGTCGTAGATTACCAATGTAGCTTTGCCTTTGTACATAAAGTACTCAGCAATGGTAGCTCCGGTGTAAGGAGCCAAGAATTGTAAGGTAGCTGGGTCACTGGCGTTAGCTGCAACTACTACTGTGTAGTCGAGTGCGCCTTTTTCTTGTAAGGTTTGAACTACGTTAGCTACGGTAGAAGCCTTTTGACCAATGGCTACGTAGACGCAAACTACATCTTCACCTTTTTGGTTAATGATGGTGTCAATTGCGATCGCAGTTTTACCTGTTTGACGGTCGCCGATGATTAACTCGCGCTGACCCCGACCGATGGGAATCATGGAGTCAATAGCGGTAATCCCGGTTTGCATAGGTTCGTGTACAGAACGACGCGCAATGATACCGGGTGCAGGTGATTCAATCAAGCGGCTTTCGCTGGATTTGATGTCGCCTTTGCCGTCGATGGGACGACCCAAAGCATCAACAACCCGTCCAATTAAGGCTTCACCGACACCGATTTGGGCGATTCTACCAGTAGCTCTCACAGAACTACCTTCTTGGATACTATTACCTGTACCCATGAGTACCGCACCCACGTTATCTTCTTCTAAGTTTTGGGCGATACCAATGGTGCCATCTTCAAATTCCAAAAGTTCCCCAGCCATAGCCTTTTCCAGACCATAAATCCGGGCAATACCGTCACCTACTTGCAGAACGGTACCAACGTTAGCAACTTTGACTTCTTGGTCGTATTGCTCGATCTGCTGTTGAATAATGCTGCTAATTTCGTCAGGTCTAATTGATATGCTCATGGTGTATGTTTTTCTTTTGCAACACGGAAGAAATAGTAATCAATATCGAAATGCTGAGTGAATCAATTTTGGATTTTAAATTTTTGATTTTAGATTTAGAACAATCTTCAATCTAAAATCGGCAATCTAAAATCTAAAATTTTCTGCCCCTAGCCGTTAGTCAAACGCAAAGACAAGCGACGTAGTTGACCACGTAAACTAGCGTCGATTACCTGTGAGCCGACTTTGATGATCACACCACCAATCAATTCGCTGTCTACTCTAGTTTCAAGTTCTACTTGACGCGCATTGGTGATAGCAATGACTTTCTGTTTAATGGCTTCTTCTTGCTCTGGTGAGAGTGCAACAGCAGAAGTTACTTCTGCTAACACAGTTTGATTCAGCTGCCGTAGCAATGCCAAGTACTGTTTTAAAATCTGGTCTAAGAAGAAGATGCGTCGTTTGTCTACTAAAAGTAGCAAAAAGTTGCGTAAATAAGGATTACCACCTTCACCCGTTACTTGGCTGATCACCGCTTTTTTGGTTTCAGGCACAATGAAGGGGTTATCAATAAAGTTCCGCAGTTGTTGAGAATTTTGCAACAAGTCTAGTAAGGCACGCGCATCGTTACCGAACTCTTCTGTCAGATTTTTAGACTGTGCTACTGACATCAGTGCCTGTGCGTAAGGCTGGGCGATTTCGGCTGTTTCTATGTTACTTTTCATTACCGTCCTCCCACCTGAGCGATGCTACGGTCAATTAGTGCCTGTTGAACATCGTCACTTACACCAGAGCGCAGCTGTGATTCAACTTGCTGTAGTGCCAAAGCGGCTACTCGCTGCCGCAATTCGGTTAACGCCCGCTCTCTTTCGGTATTCAAGTCTGCTGCTGCTGTTTGTTTCAAGCGTTCTACGTCTTGTGCTGCTTTATCTAACAGAGCTTGCTTAGTTGCCTGGGCGCTGTCTGTGGCTGCTTGGCGAATGCGCTGTGCCTCAGCTTGAGCCTGGGTCAACTGTTCTTGTGCTTGTGAAAGAGAAGCTTGTGCTTCTTTTAAGCGTTGTTCTGCTTCCTGAATGGCAGTTGCGATATTGGATCTGCGATCGTTCAGGATATTGCTTAAAACTTTGCGTCCAAAGTAGAATAGTATGCCAATCAGAATCACTAGGTTTATGAGATTGGTTTCTAAAATGTCTAGGTTTAGACCGAAACCACCTTCTGCTGCGCCTTCTGCCAATTCAGAGTGAACAGCTTGAGCTTCTGTGGCAAGTAAGAAGAAAATGCCCATGATAGCCATTTACAGGTGCGCTGCTCGCTTACTAATTAAGTTTTGTCTTCCCGTAGGAAAAAAGTGCTACGAATTTTAGATTTTAGATTTTAAATTTTAGATTTTTTGGTTTATCACCACCTAAATTTTAGATTTTCATTTTTGATTGAGTAATTTATCAATCTGCAACCTAAAAATTGGCACTGTAAATCCAAAATCGGCAATCTAAAATCCAAAATTGGCTGACACTTAAATTAGGCGCTCTGGGACAAATGCCCAGTTGCGCGTAGATTTTGCCAGACCAGTCATTTTTAGCTTATCTAGCTAAACTCGGCCCTAATAGTTTTTCTAGGATCTGCCTGCTGAGAGCATCAACTTGTTGTTCTAAGGAACGCATAGCTTCCTGCTTTTGTTGCTCTATTTCAATAGAAGCTTTTTCTCGTTGAGCTTGAGCTTCTTGTTGCGCCTCAGCAATTTTCTGGGCAGTAATTTTCTTAGCTTCAGCCTGAGCCGCTTCTAAAGTCGCTTGCGATTGTCTGCGAGCTTCTGCTAGTTGTTGCTCATATTCTTGAGTTAGGCGTTCGGCTTTGGCTAAACGTTCCTTGGCTTCAAGGGTATTGGTGCGGATGTAATTATCGCGCTCATCCAGTACCTTGGTCAGTGGCTTATAGAAAATTACATTCAACAAGGCTGCCAACAGCAGGAACTGCAATGCCATAAAGGGCAAAGTAGCATCGAAATCAAACATTTCTCTCCTCTTTGGCTGGAGTAGCAGTTTTCATGGCTAGCAACGTTATCCAACCTTTCGTATTTTAGAGACCCATAGCCACAAGGGTCAGCCTACATCAGAACCAATTAATCCCCAAAATTTGGTTTGTAGAGACGTGATAGCTCACGTCTCTACAAAACAAAAACTTTCAGGTCTTATGCGAAGGGGTTAGCGAACAATAGTACTAACGCGATTACTAGACCGTAGATGGTCAAAGATTCCATGAACGCCAAGGTTAATAGCAGAGTACCGCGAATTTTACCTTCTGCTTCTGGTTGACGAGCAATACCTTCTACTGCCTGACCAGCAGCGTTACCTTGTCCAATACCAGGGCCGATCGCAGCCAAACCAATTGCTAAAGCAGCAGCCAGAACTGAAGCAGCAGAAACTAATGGATCCATTTTGATTTTCCTTGCTTTAAGTACAGAACTACAAAAGTAAATTAACTAGTAAAGACGTGTTTTTTCACGCTGCACCGAGTTCTCGCAAATCGCAGTTTGCGACGTTTTGAGCTTTGATGCTCGTCAGAACTGTGCTAACAACTGAGGGCTTTAATGATGCTCCTCATGCTCTTCGCCGCCGTGTCCTTCCATTGCCTCATGAATGTATGCCCCTGCTAGGGTAGCAAACACTAGAGCTTGAATGGCACTGGTAAATAAACCCAAGGCCATTACAGGCAGAGGTACAAATAAAGGCACGAGCAGCACTAATACCGCCACAACTAATTCATCCGCCAAGATGTTACCGAAAAGACGGAAGCTTAGGGAGAGGGGCTTAGTGAAATCTTCGAGAATGGCGATCGGCAACAATACGGGTGTTGGCTCTATATATTTCTTGAAGTAGCCCAAACCACGTTTGCTGAAACCTGCATAAAAGTAAGCAAGAGAAGTCAGCAGTGCCAATGCTACCGTCGTATTAATGTCATTGGTAGGAGCCGCTAATTCACCAGATGGCAGCTTGATGAGCTTCCAGGGAATTAAAGCACCTGACCAGTTCGATACGAAGATAAACAAGAACAATGTACCAATAAATGGTACCCAAGGGCGGTACTCTTTCTCACCAAGTTGGTTTTTTGCTAGATCACGAATAAATTCCAGAGCGTATTCCATTAAATTTTGGATACCACTGGGAACTTTTTGTATGTTCCGAGTAGCAGCTAATGAAGCTATTACCAGAACGCCAATCACGAACCAGGAGGTGAGAAAAACCTGCCCATGAATTTTGAGGTTGCCTAATTGCCAGTAGAAATGTTGACCTACTTCTAATTCGGCGAGGGGAAAAGAATTAAAGGCGTTTAAAACACTAAGCATTTGCATTCTTCAAGCATTTTCCCCAACGAGCGAGGATGGGTGTATTGTCTTTAGTGAGCCTGACTGTTAAGCAGTTATCAGTTGTCAGTTATCAGTTGTCAGTTTTGTCTGTTGGGTTAAAGTCCCTTACATCATTTGTGTGCGCTTCTACACACACCACAACCCTGTTCACTGTTCACCCTTACGGGTTCGCCAGTCGCTCATGAGGGAGACCCCCAAGACTGCGCTGGCTCACTGTTCACTGTTCACTGTTTTAAGAATCAGGAAGGAACGCAGTTTGCACCGTATAGACGAGGAGCGTGGCCTTGTATGTAAGAAATCCCAAAAAAATGGGCATTACGTGTAGATCGTTCCATTGAGTTGCTAGTATAATCAACCCAATAAATAAAGCAAAACGATTTTTGCTTAGACGATTTTTCTCAGCACCCAATCGCTCAACGTCGTTAGCCAGCATCTTTAAGTAAACCACACCTGTACACGCCCCAATTAAATAATTCAGGGCAATGTTTAGTGAATAAAAAATCCACACAGAGATAAATATAATCCCCGTCAAAACAAGTGTGATTACCAACAACTTCTGATAGAGTTGATAGAACTCCTGCATAGAAGTGTTGACTGGTTCTGTGTCCTCAAAACCAGATGGAGCATCTTGTTGTGTTGTCGGAGGGGGCGCAATTGGTTCTTCTGACAAGCTCACGGGACTTGAAACCAGTACAGCTAACTTATTATGACTGCACATTCAGTCAGCTGAATCATATCACGATCTGGTAACAATACTTTAGAAAAAAACAATTAACTTCTTGTTTTTTACCCAAACGCAACACAAACAGACTCTCAGCACACGCAAAGAGTGAATTTAGGAACTAGGCCAAGTGAGGATGTCATACGATCGCCTAAAAAATCCCTAATTATTGCAGAATTGCCTTTCCTTCAGATAATTAAGTGACCTCCAGAAGCGTTGTGTAATCACCTATTGAATGTTTCGGAAAAGCTGGCGTTGAGAAAATTAGTTGGTGCTTGAAGAGCGTAGACGCAGAACGTCTTGTCGTTAGACATCACACCAAAGCTGAATTTAGCTAAACTCCAGCCTGTTGAGTTTGTACTACCCACTGAAAAGGGCATTGCTGTGTACATTCTTAATTTACATTAGATTGGCCAAAATTGCTTGCTTGCTCATTCCGCTTCGCCGATGAAAGTAAACGTGACTTCTTTAATTCTCTATGTACATAGGATTACTGGCATTTTAGAGGACGATCGCCTGGGACAAAAACAAAATCACTAGAATTGCACTTGCGCCGGATAGAAAGTATTGTGACTGTAGCATTTTGGCGATCGCTCCCCTCAAATTGAATTATGCCAGTCGCCCCCATAACCGCAAAATTCTTGTCTGCCAAAATTTGCTGAATACCTAACCGAGTCGGTTTTTGAGCTATGGCTTTACTGATTACCATGACTGCATCGTAGTTAGTTGCAGTTCGCCAAGTGATTTTTGTATTACTGGAGAAGGTTTTGTCATCGATTCGCCAGATGGTTTTAGCTTGCTGTGCAAACGGGGAGTTAATGTTATTTATGGGATGCCAGGCGATCGACCATACTGTTTGTTCGATTGCTGGTGAAGATATAACTTTACTTGGTGTCAGTAAGTCTGATCTGTTGAGACTATCACCTACAACAATTTGCAATCCGTTGACATTTGCTTCAATTACTTGTATTGCATGGGGAATTGCATTATACAATCCGACCCCAGCATCAGGAATTAATAAAATGGCGGTTGCACCTTGGTTTTGGGCTTGATTTAAAGCTTTTTCGGCATCAAAACTATCCGTTGCGAGATTAAAGCTGGATTGGTGGTCAAGAACTTTACCTTGAAGAGATTTTACCTCTTCTCGAAAAGCTTTTGATAGAGATTGGGTATACTCGCTCTCTTCACTCAGAAAAATTGCTACTTTCGGTTGTTTGAATTGCGAGAACAAAAAGCCGGCAATTTTTTGGGCGCTAATGCGATCGCTAGGGATAGTACGGAAAAAAAAAGGACTTTTGAGATTAGTGGAAGTACTACTACCAGAGATTAAAACTATTTGTGCTAGGCCGTAAATAGGTAAAGCTTGTTTAGTTGTGTCGCTACTGTAATGACCTAAAACTCCCAGTAAGTCTTCGTATTTTACTAAATTTTGGGCAACTTTGCGAGCATTATTCCCGGCTTTGCTGTTATCTCGATTACTGTCATCAGCAATGATAATTCTTAAAGGTAGGGAGGGTTGTTTATTTAGTAGCTCAGTCTGAGCTTGAGCTATACCTCTCAGTATTTCTAAACCAACATTAGTACTACGTTCTAAGGGGACTACTGCTGCGATGGTGTGAATTTTACTGCCTGGAAATTGTGTTTGAATTTTGGCATTATTCCAGTAAATGAGAGTTTCTGGATCGGTTTCTTTATTGAAGGCAATTTCAAATAAACGCGCTGCTTCTGCAAAATTTTTGCTCCGATATTCATCAATGGCTAATTGCTTGGTTGCTGGAGGTTGATTAGATTGCCAAAAACTTTGAGGAATTAAGCTTTCTTCCCCACAACTAAGATGATCGCCTTCGATATAGTCGCAAGTCCGCAGTGTAGTAACTGCCTTATAAAGCCATTTTGTTCCCAGAATGACTAAAGCGCCACAAGCACCAATTAGTAAAAATTTTCGCCATTGAATTTGTGAATTTGTCTCAATTTGACTAATTTTATTAAGAATAACTTGAGTTGTTGCCGGACGACGATGAGGATGAGAATTTGTCATCGTCTGAATTAACTCGATTAATCTTTTTGGGGTTTGTTTATCTTTGATATTGTTATACCAATTGTGTGATTTATGATCAGCCTTAGTTGGGTTATTACCTGTTAGTAAATAAACGCAAGTTTGTCCCAATGCGTAGAAATCTGACTGAAGTACAGCATGACCTTCGCATTGTTCAGGTGCAGTATAACCCGGAGAAATAATTACGGTTATTTCCTGATTATTAATCACAGTTTGTGTTAATTGACGGGCAGTGCCAAAATCAATTAAAACCAGTTTGCCGTTGGGACAAAGCATAATATTTGCAGGCTTGATATCCCGATGAAAGAATTGGTTATCATGAACGAATTGGAGAATTTGTGTTAATTGCTTCAGCCAATTAATGACAGTTTTATAAGATTTTACATAATGATTGCGAGATAACCAGTTTTGCAAATTCTCTCCAGGTATTTTTTCCATTACTAAACAGCGTAATTGACGACCTGTATTTAAAACTAAGGGAAATAAAATTTCTCCAACAGGTAAGCCAGGATGCCGCAAACTTATTAGTATTGATGCTTCTTGTTCAAATAGGCGTAATAATTTTGGCGTAACTTGCTTTAAAGATTTCAGAATCTTAAGTTTATTATTATCAAGTAAATCTTCAATTTCAAATATTTCTGTATAGCGATATTTGTCAACCTGCAACGGCTGTTTAATTATGTAGCGATTTTGCAGGATGAGCGGCGTTTGACAGTTTTGACATACCGCACAATTATCAGGATTTTCTCGCTGTGAACAATCGGGGTTAATGCAGTACAACATAAATTTAGGTGAGAAGCAAATAATTAGATATAGACCGAATTTAAATACGGGTTATCCAGAAACCTTGTAGAGATGGAGCGTTGCTTGATCTCTACATTATTTTTCGGAAATTTCTAATGCTATTGATCTTCTAAAATCCCATAATCATTGTTGCCTGTAAATTAAAACACTTAAAATATTTGAGTTTAAGTAAGTCGGCACAGTAAAAATAAACTGCGTGAAGAAAAGTAAACAAGACTCAAAACCTTGCTACCTCAGCTAAGAAACTCCCTGTTCTTTGCTTTATTTCAATGATAATTATTCACGCCGACCTGACTTGAAAAATGGGTGTAGGGGTGTAGATGTGTAAGGGAAAGACTTTTTCATGTTTTCTTGTGTACGCAGTTCATGATGGCTACTTATCTAAAGCACATATTATTTAGCTTTTGTCAAGTTCAGATTTAGTCCAGTGAGAAGAAGAACCGAAATTGAACTGGCTTGACTGAAGTTGAATACCTTCTAATTGGGTTATTCCAAGTTCGATGTGAAATATGAGCCAACTCACCAAAAAGTCGCTTTCATGGCAGATTGCGATCTTAGTCTTTGGCATTTTCGCCAAAGCTGGGCTAGATTTTGTCAAAAAATATCAATGAAATATTTCATCTCAATATCTCTTCTTTTGAAAGCTATGTCAAAACGTAAAATGGCTGCGGGCGTATTGTTTCCTCTGCTGTTATTGGAGTCTGTTTTTATTGCTCCAGTCAATGCTTTAAATGCAAAAAAGTTATACCAACTATGTTCTAGTTTTCCCTTAAATTCTCGATGTCAGGGTTACGAAGTACCTATATCTTTGGATGATCGCTCAGGAAAAAAAGGTGACTGTATTTTAAATAAAAATGACCTAGAAAAACGAGGAAATTGCAAAGTTAACGTGAATGAAATAGGAGTTACAATCTACCAAGAAATGGGCGAGAAACTAGAAATAATCAATGATAAAAAATCTACTCAAATAATACAGATTTCTCCCAAAGAAATTAGCCGAATTGAATATCGGGAAGATGAAAAAGATAATACTGATGCAAGGGTTGTCAATACACTTTTATTTGGAATTACTGGGTTCCTATTAACTCCAAATAAAAAAATTTCGGAAATTCAAATTAATTACGCATCAGCTACTCCCGAAGATACGAGCCAGGAACAACGAAGTATGGATTACTTAAGGATATTTGTTGGGCGAGGTACTGGTAGAGAAATGCGATCGCAGTTAGAAAAAATTACTGGTCTTCAAGCAGAAACTCCACAAGCCACGAAACTTGCCAATTAAACAACATTTAGTAACGCACATCAGATAAAACTCAATAGGCTTT
>NZ_JACJRY010000023.1:0-100972 GCF_014697485.1 Anabaena sp. FACHB-83
CTGTCTTCAAATCTACTGTATACTTCTTTACCATTATGCTATTCACCGCCACACTTCAAATAGCTTACCAAAATCTGCATTCACCCGGCAAAGTTGAGTTGCCAGACCACTAGTAGTCTGCCAAGATAACTTTGCGTGGTGGCTGGCAGAGGGGCAGAGGGGCAGGGGAGAGAGTACCTTCATTCCCCCCTGCTCCCCTGCTCCCCTGCTCCCTTGCAGGGTCTACACAGCAATATTGGGTTGGTGAACTACTAGAGTGATAGTCAAGTTATCCCACAACTGTAGGTTTTCGTGGTTGGGAAGTTTCCACCACTTCGTAAAGTCTGGCCTCAAACTTCTCCATACAAGCAGACCAATCATACTGAAGAATAGAAGGACGAGCTTGTTCACTCATTGCGGCTTTGAGTTCAGGATTTTCTAGGATAGCGATTACCTTTTGAGCAAAATCTCTGGGGTTATTTGGTTCTGCTAAAAAGCCATTCTGACCAGGAAATACTTGTTCTGATGTTGAAGGTGCAGTTACGGCTACTACAGGAGTTCCCGAAGCTAAGGCTTCGTTAGTTGTGGTGCAGAAGTTTTCTGTTACTGAAGGGTTGACAAATATATCTGCACGCGCAAACCAACCTAAAAGTTCTGTACCGTGTGACTCACCCCAGATAGTAATACCAGAACCAAATTTTGCTGCACGCCGACGAATTTCGGCATCTAAGGGGCCGCTACCAACAATCACTAAATGCACATCAGGAACTTTAGCGGCAATTATTGGAAAAGCATCTATTAATTGAGGCACATTTTTTTCGGCTGTCACACGTCCTACAAAGAGTAATGTCGGACGATTATCATTCGGTATTGGATTATGAATGATATTTTGGGGATGAAATTTTTCGCAATTAATTCCTTGATAGGGAAGATATTCACTTCGTTTACATTGGAGGTTTTGATATTTTACAAGCTGTTCTTTAGAAGAAAATAAATTCAGATCGTAAGATTCACTAAACTGTTTAACTATCAGAGGAATAATCGGGCGCAGGAAGTTGAAAAATGTATCGCCTAAATAATATTTAATGTAGGCAACAATATCAGTATGAAAAACTGAAACAATTGGAGTATGAGTTTTTTTTGCATATCCTACTCCAACAGGACGACCATAACCTTGTAAAAAGGCTGAATACACTCCTCGCATTTGGGCTGCTTCTTCAACCACAATAATATCTGGTTGAAATTGTTTTAGTAGTTTATTATCACTCCAATGACGATAATTTAATGGTTGGGGAAGAGACTTATAAAAGATTAAAGGCTCTGTGGGGAATTTGTATGAAGAAAAAGTCGGAAAAGATTTTAACTCATCTAGCCCTGGCATGGGGCGATCGCTCACTTTTTTGGGATACTTATTGTTGATTTCTGGATGGACAAGTAAAACTTCATGTCCTTGTTGTAGCAACCAGCGAACTCTTTGATGGACTGCAACGGAAACTCCTGTCAGAAAAGGAGAGTATAATCCTGTAAACAGTGCAATGCGTAGCTGTTGCTTTTTCATGATTTTAGTTAGTTTGTTAATTTTTCTCGGAGTTTCATCGTTTGTGAGGAAAAAGATACTCGACTCCTCATAGCAATTCTGTATTAAGATGCACTGAATTAGAGAACGAACCACAAAGGTCGCATAGATGCGATAGCGGCTTCCCGTTCGCGCAGCGTCTCCGTCAGGAGAAGGGTAGGACACAAAGGAAGACGAGATAAAAGATTAAATGCAGTCTCACATAGAATTGGTATCACAAATCAGATAGGATTGCTATAAAATTCTGGCTCACACCGCAAAACGCTAATTTGAGGATTTACGCATTGCTAGAGAAATTCCTGAAAGCACAATTCAGGAGTCAGAAGTCAGAAGGATTAATAAATCAGCTTCTTTTCACACTCATTGCCGAGTGCTGAATAGTATGAAGATTACTTCTGACTTCTGAATGTTAGAGAGAAACTTTGCGATCGCTTGGCTGATCTTGTAAATGATAAGGACGATATTCTACAAGACGGATATTCCAAGGGCCTTGAACTTGATATGTCACGCCACGCCAATGAACTGTGGGCATCTGAAACGATGCTAACATAGCTAACCCATAAATCCATTGTGTGAAGGGCAAAGTTATTGCAATTTTCCCAATTACGGCTGCGGAAAGTTTTGTTACTTGTTGACCTTGAGCGCGAATTTCTGGCTGTACTCCTAACTCTAAAAAGAGGATCAGCATCACTAAAGCCAACATATAACTGACATACCAACTCAAAGCTAAGTTGGCGCTGTCTCCTTCTCCAATTAACAAAGCTGCGAAAAATACTAGCAATAAAAGATTCGGTAGCATGATTGTGAAAATCACATCAGTAGCTACAGCTATCCATAAAGGATGGTACAAGCGAGAAGATAACAATTGACGTTGAAACCAGTATCTTAAACTCGGTAAATCGCACTCTTCCTTATTCAACATAATCAAAGAAGGCACAAACTGAACTTTAAGTTTATGCTTACCTAAAACACTACGAATCATCGTATCTTCGCCAAAAGCTTGACTCCACTTATCTAACAGTCCAGTTTGATGAAGTACAGAGGTTTTGATTGCTAAAGTTCCACCCCAAGGAATGCCATAAAGAAACATCTGTACAAGTGCCGAAACATTCCAGATGTAACGGACTACAGTACCCCAATATCTACCTGTTGGAAGGTACCAACGATTCCCTGTAGTTGCACCGACTTTCGGGTTATTGAGAGGTGTGACTAATTCCCGCAACCAATTGGGATGCACAACTGTATCAGCATCAACTAAAGCCACAACCTCGTAAGACTCATCGAGTTCTGAGACAGCTTGAATCAAAGAACTACATTTGAGGCTGCAACTATGACGAACTATTTTGAGTGGTTGGATATCAACATTAGTCGCTCCTAGTTCATTGATAGTATTGTGGGCTATTTGCCATGCTGGATCGTCGATGCTATCCACAACCAACTTCAAATTATAGTTAGGGTAGTTCTGATGAAGTAGCGATCGCAAGCAATTTGGTAAAAACGGATCAGCACCACGCAAACAAAGAATTACTGCTGTTTTTGGCAGTTCTTCATCTAGTAATGGATCTTGTGGTCGTGAAGACAAACACCACAACAACGCCAACACCGAACACACTTGAACAGCTAACCAACTCAACAAGCACCGAGACAAAAATATTATTAACTCATTCATGTTTGAGAAACCCTACGCAATTGCATCTGAAAGACAAGCTATAAATAGCTTTTGTGACTCATGAAAAATAACAGTCAACTGACGCAGGATTTACACAGAGTTTGTTAGGATTTTGGACTTTTAGATCCCCGACTTCTCTAAGAAGTCGGGGATCTGATGATTGGCGATTAAAACTCTAGTACAGATTGGCGTAAATAAATAGATCATCGGTAATTATTAAAAGACTTGTGGTATCACGATTCTTTCTTTTTCCTTTTGACTTTTTACTTTTGCCTTATTGCACTAGCCCCTTTTAACTCACAAAGATATTTTGCTATCTATCGGTTGATCCAAAAAATCATAAGCTTGGTATTCCACTAAACGGATATTCCAAGGCCCTTGGACACGATAAATCACACCCCGCCATTTAACAGTTGATCTGACCAAAGAAGTAAGTAATGCTAAACCATATACCCATTGTGTTAACGGGATGGCAATCAACATTTTTAATACTGTGCCGATGGATAATTTTGTCACTGACTGACCTTGATTTAAAATTACTGGTCTGACTCCTATCTCTAATGTCAACATGAGTAAAAGTAGCCCCAGGGTGTAGATGCTATAAGAGCGAAATAATAAGGCGGCGGTTTGCCATTCTTCATCCCACAAAGAGGCTAGTAATAAAACAATAGTGATGGCGGGAAATAAAATACTAGAAATTACATCCCCAACTATAGCTATCCATTGCGGATGATAAAGTCGAGAGTATAAAAACATTCGTTTGAGATGATCTATTAAGCCGAGTAAATCAGATTCTTCCCGATTTAACATCATCAAAGAAGGTACAAACTTGATTTGCATTCCGTGTTTTTTCAAAACTTTGTGCATCATCAAGTCTTCATTTAAGGCTTTACCCCACATATCCAGTATCCCGGTTTGGCGCAGTAGTTGTGTTTTGATGGCTAAAGTACCGCCCCAAGGAATACCAAATAAAAACATCTGCACAACTGTAGAAACATTACCTGCATAGCGGACTACCGAACCCCAATATTTACCAGTTGGTACATACCAACGATTACCAGTTGTCGCGCCGACTTTGGGATGAGATAAAGGGCTAACTAATTCTCGCAACCAGTCGGGATGGACTACCGTATCAGCATCCACAAAAGCCACAACTTCGTAAGTATCATCTAATTCGGCAAAAACTTGCAAAAGGGCGCTGCATTTGAGGCTGCAATTGTGGCGAATCACCCTTAAATAGCTGATATCAACATTAGTTGCGCCTAGTTGACTGATAGTGTCGTGGGCTATTTGCCAAGCTGGATCTGTTTGACTATCGACAACTAGTTTTAAAGTATATTGTGGATAATTTTGAGTGAGAAGCGATCGCAAACATTCCGGTAAAAACGGATCGGCTCCACGTAAACAAAGAATTACCGCCGTTTTGGGTAGCTGCTCATCTGCTAATGAGCTTCTTTTACTGAGGCGCAAGTAGAACAAGAAAACAAGTGCTAGACACACCTGAATAGCCAGCCAACCCAGCAAAGACTTAGACAGGAATATCGTAAATGCTTCCATGTAATTGAGATGTGAGGAGGAGTTGAGGTGAGGGGGGAAGGGGGAGACAAGGGTGACAAGGGTGAGGGGGGAGACAAGGGCGACAAACATAGTTTCTACCTTGTCCCCTTGTCTACCTTGTCCCCTCTCTCCCCTTATGGATCAAGTGAATACTTCATGACAATATTGATGCTGGTGTTTTTGTTAACGACAAAACTAGCGTCACGAAATTTTGGTGTACCTGTTTGCACAGAAACAGTAGGATTTTTAGAAATACCAAAGCCTTCTTTAGGGATACCGAAGAAGTCTGTATTTAATTTGCGATCGCCATTTTGGTCGTCAACAATTGCTACTGCATAAGTACCATGTTTTAAACCAGAGAATTTTTTAACTACAGTGTTACCTGTAATTTTGGCGCAACCGCTTTGGACTTCACTTTTATCACTCATCGGGAATCCTTTTTCCCCAGCGTAAATGCGGAAGCACACATCACCTTTTTGATGGCGAACATTTTTGACTACAATAGTAAGTGTTGCAGTTTGTTCTGCGGTTACGGGTTTAATACAATAAATGCTGATTAAAGAAGAAAGCACAAAGTAAGACCAACGTGCAATTTTACGCATGATGATTCATGAAGAGGTAATGTTTATCTTTTAACGCAGAGGTGCGCTGAGGTTAACGCGGAGGTACGCTAAGTCTCTACCTAATCTCTGGATTATTTACTCTGCGTCCTTGGCGTTCTTGGCGGTTCGTGAAAAAATTAAGTAGATGATAGCCGATTACACTACTTAACTAGTTTTTGGATATCTGTTTTCTGCACCCATTCTGATGTTCTACGCAAGCCTTCTTCTAGGTCAATTTTGGGTTTGTAATCTAATAAGGTTTGGGCTTTAGCGATAGAATAAGCATAGGGACGGGTCATAAAATCAACTGATTCTGGGAGAATATCAGCTTTTTTACGAAATAGTTTTTGTCCTTGACTGCGGATTTTGAGAAATAGTTTGATTTCATCTTTTGGTACAGACATCGGAGCCTGTAAACCTTCAGTTGCAGCCAAGCGCATGAAATACTCTTTCCAAGAAGTTTGTTGACCGTCGGTGATGTTAAAAACTTCGCCGTAAGCTTCTTTTTGAATGGCTAAAAAGATAGCATCAATCAGATTATCTATATATAAATGGTTGATAACTCCTTGACCATCGTTAGCATAAGCAAATAGCTTTTGACGCATCATCAAAAGTGGTCTAATGATCCAAGGTATACAACCAGGGCCATAAACATCACCAGCACGAATTACAATCACACCAAAGTCTGGCTGAGAGTTTAGGGGTAAAAGTTCTTGTTCGGCTTCGATTTTGGTCTGACAGTAAGGATTATTATCACCAGATAAAGGGCCAGTTTCGCTTACGCCATCGGGATAATCAAAGCCATATACCATCGCACTGGAGAGGTGGACGAAGGTTTTTACACCAGCACTTTTGGCAGCTTTTGCGATGTTGAGAGTACCGTTAACATTGATTTCCCGAAACTCTTTGATGGGGCCAGCTTCTTGGGTGAGTTGTGCTGTGTGGAGAACAATATCTACTCCCTGACAAGCTTTTTGGGCAATTTTGGGGTCGGTAATGTTACCAGCGATCGCTTCTACATTCAGATTTTGTGGTATCTTGCGATCGCTAGAACTTTGCAACCCGCGCACTTTCATTCCCTGCGCTATGGCTAACTCGGCTGCACGCAACCCGATAAAATCATCAATCCCAGTAATCAGGAGAGTTTTGTTTTGTAAGTTCATCAGGGGTTATTATTTTACTAAAGTTTGAATGTTTAATGTGAGGGGTTAGGGGCTAGTACAAAAAGGCAAAAGTAAAAGGTCAAAAGGAAAAAGAAAGAATAGTGATACCACAAGCTTTTTAGTAATTCCTTATGGTCGGTTTATTTACGCCGAACTGTACTAGATAAAAAGAATTAGAAAAGTGAAAACCCTATTTAATCCCTACTCCCTACTCCCTACTCCCCACTCCCTAAAAAATATCTGCCGGGTCAGCAGAACGCAATTTATTAATTGCAAGTGCGCCAGAGGTAATACACATCAAGACTGCTGAGATAAACACTATCAAGGCATTTGTCGCATTCATCATGATGGGTAATTTTGTTGCTTCCCTTGCAAAGTCATACAAAATTATGGAAGTGAAAAATCCGGGAATATATGAGAGAAATGCCAAGATTAACGCTTGTTGAAATACCACCTTTAACAAATAAGAGTTGGGATAACCAATGGCTTTTAATGTCGCATAAGCAATAAATTGAGTGGCAATATTACTGTAGAGAATTTGATAAACAATCACCACACCTACCACAGAAGCCATTGTTAACATTAGATTCAAAATAAAACCAATCGGTGTTCTATCTGCCCAATATTGTTTCTCAAAGTTGATAAAGCCTTGACGAGTAAAAACTAGAACATCATTTGGTAAATTGCCTTGTAAACTCTTTAAAACTTTTTCTTTATCAGCATCAGGCTTGAGAGTAATTATGCCGATGTCGATTTTTTCTGCTGGGCGAGTATTGGGATTTATCCGCAAAAAAGTTGAGTCGCTGACAATTAAGTTTCCATCTACACCAAAGGAAGGGCCTAAGCTAAATAATCCCCCGACTCGTACGTTATAGCCAATTGGCCCATCAAAAGGAAAGATTTCAATTGTCTGTTCAGTATCTCCTTTATCAAAATTCGCAGCAATTGGCCCAAATTCTGGACGAGAATCGCGGTCAAATAGCATGACATCAGGAATTTTGAGCTTGTCCAAATTCTGCTCAATTTCTGGGATATTTAGTACCGGATTTCCTGGGTCAAAGCCAATCACATAAATAGAATATTTCTCACCATTGACGGGATTTTTTAACTTGGCAAATTGCAAGTACATGGTGCTAACAG
The DNA here is from genome assembly GCF_014697485.1 of Anabaena sp. FACHB-83. Taxonomy (NCBI): domain Bacteria; kingdom Bacillati; phylum Cyanobacteriota; class Cyanophyceae; order Nostocales; family Nostocaceae; genus Anabaena; species Anabaena sp. FACHB-83. The sequence goes on from NZ_JACJRY010000023.1 coordinate 7,687, forward strand.
ATTCAACACCATCAAACCCCAAAGATTGATATAAACGAGTGCGAGAAAAGCTTTGATTAGATGTCAAAGACTTATATTGTGCGCTAACTAAAAATAAGTCCCCGCGTAGGCTTTGATGTACTGCAGTTGCACTAGAATAAAGTGCATCTTGAAACCCTAACTGGACAAACATTAGCAGCACAATGAAAGCAATTCCGGCTACAGCAACGACAAAACGAATCTTTTGTTGGGCAAGCTGTAGCCATGCTAAAGGAATCTTGAAATTCATGGATTCATTTGTTATTTGTTAATTGTCATTAGTCATTAGTCATTTGTTATGTTGACTATTGACTATTAACTTTTGATTGTTGACTAAATTTGAATAGATACATCCACTTGCAGATTTGTCATCCGAGCTACTTTTTGACTATCTGCGGGGTTATCAATAGAGATTTTGACTTCTACAATTCTGCGGTCGGTATCAGACCTGGGGTTGAGACTAAAGATGCTTTGTTTGTCAACTTGCCAACCAATTTCTTTCACAGTTCCCTGCAATTTTCCAGTAAATGCAGCACTAGTAATTGATGCTTTTTGACCGACACGTACTTTTTGAATATCGGTTTGATACACTTCTGCAATTACATACATTTGTGATATCTTACCGATTTCTGCAAAACCAGAAGTATTGATAACTTCGCCAGTTTTGGCATGAATTTTGAGAATCCTACCGTCAATGGGAGCTTTAATGTATGTTAATTCTTGGTCAGCTTTGGCTTGTTTAATTGCTGTGACAGCACTTTTAACTTCTGTTTGCGCGGCTTCAACATCTACAGAACGTACTTCTTTAATACTGCTGAGTCTGGCTTGCGCTTCTTTTTGTTGGTCTTGTAGAGTGTTTTGGGTACGAGTCAGCGCCGCTTGCGCTTCGGTAAGTTGTTGCTGGGCGGTTTTGAGTTGTAAAGCTTTGCTGTCTGCCACAGAAGCCGCGATCGCACCTTGTTTGTATAATTGCTGATAGCGATCGTTTTCTTTTTGAGCGTTATCTACTTCAGCTTTAATGCGGTTAATAGTTGCTTGTTGTGTGGCAACTTCTCCTTTTAATTGAGATGCTAAATTCGCAATGCTGGCTTTTTGCGCCTCGATATCTCCAGATTTTGCCCCAGCTTTTACCTGTGCTAATTTAGCTTTGGCAACTTGTAATTTATCTAAGGATTGTTGTAAAGCGGCTGTGGCACGATTATAATCTTCTAAATATGCCAATACCTGCCCAGCTTTGACTTCATCCCCTTCTTTGACCAACAGCTTTTCCACACGCACACCGTTGATAGAATTAGGCGCAGACAAATAAGTAACTTTACCTTCTGGCTGCAAACGTCCTAAAGCGGTGACTGCAACTTTTACAGGCGCGGGTTTTGGTGTTGTTGCTTGAGTGGTATGAACTGCGACACGGTTTGATTTTGGTGCAACAGTGTAAAAAGTTCCTAGCCCAGCCACAGCTACAGTAATAGAAGCTGCCAAAATTATTTGCCACCGACTCAAGGGTTTTGTAAACAAGTGGCCGTATCTTTTTAGTGCCATATTTTTATTCCAATCGTGCTATGCCAGGGAACAGCCGAAATGACTGATAATTAAGCTGAAAAATAAAGTCTGAAAATGTAAGCATTCAGGAGTCAGAAGGTAGGAGGAAAGAATAATTTATATTTCTCCTATCTTTTCCACTCCCTACTCCCTACTCCCTACTCCCTATTTCATAATTCACACTTCATACTTCATACTTGTTGTACGCCTTTACACCAATCTTGATAATTAATTGTGCGGATAACTAACAGAAGGCTGTACTCTAAATCTTTCTCAGTTTTAACTTAATTTCCTATCAAATCCAGTATTCTAAATTACGATAACGCTAACCCAAAAATTTAGTTTTCCTCAAATGAAGCGTTTAGAAAATCTGGATAAACTGTGTCCAATTATTGCAAAATTGTTTACTCTTGTCAACCGATTGGCATTGCTTAAGTTAGCTTTTAATGACTCAGCTATGTGCTTGGGAGTGGGGAATGGGGAGTAGGGAATAGGGATAAATTTTAACAATTATTTTCATGATTATTTTTTACCAAAATTGTGTAATTTCAAATACATTGTATAGATAGCTATTGCCAGACAGGTGAGAAAAATTGAAAAACATGAATGCTACAAATAGTAATACTTTCACCTTCTGCCTCCGGTCGCCGAGCGACTTGTACCGAGCGTTCGCGCAGCGTCTCCGTCAGGAGAAGTCGAGGTAAGTCGAGGTGCTGCATTCTCCTAAATTTCAGGAACAAAATTCTAGATTTCAACTCACTAAATAAAATGTGTGAAATTGACTTCGCGTGTTATCTTGGTTGTTTTAACTGAACTTATATGAAAACAGTAATTATGCCTGTTATTGCTATCGATCAAATTCATATAGGTGCTAACCGCCGTCCTGTTAATGCTCATAAAGTTAGTGAGTTAAAAGAATCAATTAAAGCCAATGGTTTACTCAACCCCATCACGGTAGATCAGAATTTGACCTTGGTTGCTGGTTTGCATCGCCTCACAGCTTGTCAGCTTTTGGGGTTAGAAACCATCGAATGTAATGTTGTTAACTATCAAGATGCTGACCAAGCGCGGCTGGCAGAAATTGACGAAAACCTGATTCGCAATGAGTTAGAACCCTTGGAGCGTTCAGAACTGTGGTTAGAGCGTGACCAGATTTTAGAGCGGATGGGGTTACGGGCGAAAGCTGGAGATAACCAACATACCTTCAAAGGTGGTGCAACCATTTCACCACCTAAAAGAACCATCGAGTTGGCGAAGGAAGTTGGATACTCTGAGCGTACTTTTCAACATGGAAAGCAAATCGCTAAAAGTATCCATCCAGATGTGAAACAGATGATTAAAGGTACATCTCTAGCTGACAGTCCTACAATACTACTGAAAATTGCCAGGGCTGGTAGCGAAGAACGCAGTTTAGCCGAAACTGCACAAAAAGCTTTGGAATTGGCCCAAAAACAGGGAGATGAACCAGCAATTATTCAGCAAACACAATTAATTGCAGAAGCTAACAAAAAGCAAAAAGAGTTACAGATATTAGCTTTTAAAAGTGCTATGGCGGAGAAAGAAGCGAAATTAGCCATCAAAAAGGTGCAACGCCAGGTAGAACAAGCAATTGAGCAAACCAAAGCCAATGTAGAACCCGCCATAAAAGTTGGTGAAGAATGGATGTTGGGAAGACATTTGGTTTATTGTGGCGATACTTACACTTCACAGTTTCGGAATTTGTTACCTTCAGATGCAGCACTGGCGATCGCTACTGTATCCTCTACATGGCAACATAATTATTTAGTAGACGAAGCCAGGGTTGTGGCTGTCCTCCGTTCTGAAGGACAAATTTACGATTTTTACAAACATAACAAAATGCCATTTCAATATGAGTTGTTAGTAAATAACCTTTATATAGGCATTTTTTCACATCATGCGATCGCTAAACCCCAATCACCAATTCACATAGAAGGTATAGAAGGTGTTGTCAATTATTTAATAAATTTCTACACCAGTCCCAATAATTTTATCATTGCGCCATTTATGGGGAATGGTGAAATATTGGCTACTTGTGAAAGGTTGGGACGCATCTGTTTTATTGGCGATGAAAATCAGCAATTAGTTAATCGCGGCGTGATGCGCTGGCAGCAATTGACTGGCAAGTTAGCAAAAAAAATGGTGAGTGTTTGATGAGTAGAAGGCAGTGGTTCGGCTTCGCTCACCAACCACGGAGGAGCTTTTGATTTGCCGTCCATTTGATTCAAAGTTAGATCCCCGACTTCTTGAAGAAGTCGGGGATCTGGAACACCTCATTTTCTGTAACGTTTTTAGCAGATATACATTTCAACACTCAAATGTTTGTAATTTGTGAAATGTCATCAAAGTATTGTTTATGCTGTACTTTCTAAAATTTTAATATTTGCTGATTCCTAACTTATTGGTGTTGTTTTTTGCCTTATTTTAAAAATTCATCAAAAAGTCGAATCAAATTATGATGCTACGTTGAAAATATCGGATATATACCCATGTATTTGCTTATGGATTGTCTACGGAATATGCTGATGGTGCTAATGGCTATGAAATTAAGCTGTATTTGGATTTGGGAGAGCGATCGCGTAAATGCACAACCACTAAATATGAGTTTGCAAATATACTTGAATGCAATATTGTGTTTAACATTGCCATCTACTAAAAGCCAGATTCTTTTCTTAAAATCCCTTGAAGAAATGATTTAGTTTATGTGAAGTGTGCTATTCTTTTTATTAATTCAACTCTTCAAAGCCCAACGGAAACAGAACACATTTATTGTGCTTGAAGATGAGAAACATACTATACAAAGTCGCATCACTATCACCTTGTAACTGTTGGTTAATTTCTTCAAATTACTGTGAAATTTAAAGTAGAGGTGATGTTCTTTCGGTAACGAACTTGTCAGCTTTTCTGGGTCGAATTCCGTACAATATATTATCCTGGACGTTGAAACTGGCTATGGCATTTATCAAGATACAGAACGTTGTCATTAATACCAGCTACGTTGCTGCTGTTAAGCTAGATAATCAAACGAGCTTGGGAGAAAAAAGCGTTTCTGTCCTCATGGCTACTCCTAAGTTTCCATTGTTCCAGCCGGATGCAATCACACAAAACTTCTACCATTACGAATGGCTTGAATTTACTGGTCAAGCTGCTAACGCGCTTCAAGATTATTTTACCAGTTTCAACAACGTTATTGACCTGCTACCACAATATCAGGAAAAGTGTGAAGTATGAAGTGTGAAGTGTGAAAGACTTCATTCTTAAGTAATTCGGCAGTAATAAACACCTGACAAATAAGCAATAAAAAATGATGTTTGTCCCGACTTACTTAATGTTTCGTACTTCATTTGTATTGTGTAGTGTTTGTTAGGAAAAAAGCATTTAGCCTTCATACATAGGATAGCTAGTTGCTTGTCACAACAGACAGATGATTTTTGATGGGTAACAAAGACTACTGTAGCTTCACAATCCACAGTAATTAAAAACTGTCTATGTCCTATGTCTGCTTATTCAATTGATACTGCTTTGGCGGAATTAGAAGCCCAGATCAACAGTTGTGAAAAAACTTTGATTCGGTATATAGAGGAAAAAAAGATGACGACAGACAAACCAATGTCGATTAACAAACTTAACAGACAACTGCAACAAAATCCTATAGCTATTGTGGGCATGGCTTCATTATTTGCGAAAGCCAGAAATTTGCGGGAATATTGGCAAAATATCATTAACAAAATCGATTGTATTACTGATGTTCCGCCCTCTCACTGGAGCGTAGAAGATTATTACGACCCCAACCCCAGAACCCCAGAAGATAAAACTTATTGTAAACGCGGTGGCTTTATTCCAGAGGTTGATTTTAACCCGATGGAATTTGGGATTCCGCCCAGCATTTTAGAAGTAACTGATGTTTCGCAATTACTCAGTTTGGTAGTTGCAAAAGAAGCAATGGAAGATTCTGGCTATGGTGAATCTCGTGAGTTTAGCCGCGAAACAACTGGGGTAGTTCTCGGTGTGGCGATGGCTAAACAGTTGGGAATGCCACTAGCTGCACGCTTAGAATATCCTATCTGGGAAAAAGTTCTTAAAAGCAGTGGTCTTTCTGACGAAGATACCAAAAAAATCGTTGACAAAATTAAAGCCGCTTACGTCAAGTGGGATGAAAACGCTTTCCCTGGTATGCTGGCTAACGTTGTGGCTGGACGTATCGCCAACCGCTTGAACTTCGGCGGAATTAACTGTGTAGTTGACGCGGCTTGTGCTAGTTCCTTCGGTGCGTTGAAATTAGCTATCAGCGAACTCATCGAACATCGCGCTGATATGATGCTGACTGGTGGTGTAGATACAGATAACACCATCATGGCTTACATCTCCTTCAGCAAAACCCCGGCGGTTTCTCCCAGTGAAAGTGTGAAACCATTCGATGCTAAATCTGATGGGATGATGCTGGGTGAAGGTATCGGGATGATTGTTCTCAAACGTCTAGAAGATGCAGAAAGAGACAACGATAAAATCTATGCCGTAATTAAAGGCATCGGTACTTCTAGCGATGGCCGCTACAAGAGTATTTATGCACCCCGCAAAGAAGGGCAAGTAACAGCCTTACGCCGCGCTTACGAAGATGCTGGTTTTTCTCCGGCTACCGTCGGTCTGATGGAAGCCCACGGTACTGGTACAATGGCTGGCGACCCGACTGAGTTCGGTTCTTTAAGAGACTTCTTTGGGGTACACGACCAGAAAAAACAGCACATCGCTTTAGGTAGTGTGAAATCCCAAATCGGACACACCAAAGCAGCTGCGGGTGCGGCAAGTTTAATTAAAACTGCTTTGGCACTGCATCACAAAATTTTACCGCCAACCATTAATATTACTGAGCCGAACCCCAAACTCGACATTAACAACTCGGCATTTTATCTCAATACTGAAACCAGACCTTGGATACGTGCTGAAGGCGACGCGCCACGACGTGCGGGTGTGAGTTCCTTCGGTTTTGGTGGGACAAACTACCACGTAGTTTTAGAAGAATACGAAGCGGGACAAAATAAACCTTACCGCATACACAGCACACCCCAGGAAATTCTGCTGTTTGCGGCTAACCCAGCGCAACTACTCAGCAAGTGTGAAGCAGATTTATGGAAGTTGCAATCAGAAGGCGGCGACAGACACTTTTCTCAGTTGGTGCAAGATAGTCAATCACTAGAAATTCCCCAAACTGCGGCGAGAGTTGGTTTTGTTGCTGAAAACCTACAAGAAGCTTGCAAGTTGCTGCAAATCAGTATCGACTGGTTGAAACTCAAAGGTGCAGCCGCATCTTGGGAACATCCCCAAGGTATTTACTACCGCGCCTCTGGGATGGAATTAGGCGGTAAAGTTGTCGCCCTGTTTTCTGGTCAAGGTTCCCAATACCTAGAAATGGGTCGGGAATTGGTGATGAACTTCCCTGAGATGCAACGGTTACATGGTTACATGGATAGCTTGTTGCTAAAAGATAACTTGCAGCCTCTCTCAGAAATTGTCTTCCCGCGCCCGACATTTGAAGAAGCAGAGAAAAATGCTCAAGTTGCAGCACTTCAACGCACAGAATACGCGCAACCTGCAATTGGTGTCTTTAGTGCTGGGTTGTATTCCATCCTGCAAAAAGCTGGGTTTAAATCTGATTTCGTTGCCGGACATAGCTTTGGTGAACTAACAGCATTGTGGGCTGCGGGTGTATTAAGTGAAGCAGATTACTTGTTCTTGGTGAAATCTCGCGGTCAAGCAATGGCAGCGCCAGAAGACCCAGACCACGACGCTGGTACAATGTTGGCTGTCAAAGAAGACATCAACAAAATTGAACCTATACTCAAGCAGTTCCCGCAAGTATCCATTGCTAACTTCAATTCTCCGACTCAGGTAGTGTTAGCAGGGCCAACCGCAGAAATCGCTAAAGTGCGTCAGACTTTGCAAGAACAGGGATATGCGGCTGTACAGTTACCAGTTTCCGCAGCCTTCCACACTTCGCTAATTGCCTTCGCTCAGAAGTCCTTTGCGATCGCCACAAAATCAGTTAAATTCAATACCGCTACAATTCCAGTTTTCAGCAATGTTACTGGCAAGCCTTATCCCCAAGACCCCACCGGAATGCAGCGCATCCTGGAAACACACCTGGCAAGTTCGGTGCTGTTTAAACAGGAAATTGAGAATATTTACGCGGCTGGCGGTGCTTGCTTTGTGGAATTCGGGCCGAAAAGGATTCTGACTAACTTAGTTAAGGATATTTTAGGCGATCGCCCTCATCTTACCATCGCTTTGAATCCTAGCACTCAGAAGAACAGCGATCGTTCTCTGCGGGAAGCAGCAGTACAAATGCGCGTCATTGGGATGCAGTTGAAGAATCTTGACCCTTATCAAGTTCAACCTGTATTACCTGCTGAGAAGAAGAAAACCTTGAGTGTGCGTCTCAATGGGATTAACTACGTTTCGGAGAAAACTAGAAACGGTTTTAAGGAAGCGTTGGAGAGTGGACATAAGGTTTCTTTACCTGCTGCGCCTGCACCGGTTGTTAGTGCTACCCCGGAATTTTCTGAGACTGTAGCACTCAAAGAAAGTAGTGTTCAAGAAGTTCTAGGAGAAACGAACCGCCAAGAGCGCCAAGAACGCCAAGAAATAAGAGTTTCAGAGAGTTCAGGAGTGAGTCTTCAATTTACTCAACCAGAACCAACACCAGAACCAGAAATGAATTCTGCGATCCTTTCTAATCAACTAGCCCAGGAAACTGATATGCCAACACCTGAAAACTTGGTAAATTACCAGCGAATGCTAGAAAGTTTAGAGTATCTGCTGACCCAATTTCAAAAGAATCAATCTGATAACTTACAAACTCACGGTCAGTATCTCAACCATCAGATGGAATACACTAAAGCATTCTTCCAACTGATGCAGCAGCAAAACGCTTTGTTTGCTAACGCCAAGTCTTCTCAAGAGGTAGCGCAACTGAAGCTAGTGGTTATGGAAGGTGTCGAACGCAGCATGATGCAGTTTCACTCTCAACAAGGTGAAACCCTCCGCATCCATGAACAATATCTTCTAGAACAGGTAGAATACGCCAAAAACTTCTTTAATCTCATTCAGCAGCAATATTCACAGTTGATTGCTGGCGGTGTCGCAGTTGAACCAACTCCTGTCAGTGATGCACCTGTACCTGCAACCACCAAAATTGTTGCACCAACTCCAGTAGTTGAGCCTGTAGCGAAAAACGGCAATGGTAACGGTTATGCTAAACCTGTTGAAATGCCAGTTGCACCAGCGCCTCAAGCTGTAGCAGTTGCACCTACGCCAGTAATTGAGACACCAGTTGCACCCGTACCTCAGCCTGTTGCTTTCACTCCCGCGCCTGTAATTGAAACACCAGTCGCACCTGCACCCCAGCCTGTAGTAGTTGCACCCGCACCAGTAGTCCAAATTCCTACACCTCAGCCTGTGGCGGTAATTAGCGTACCCATCGTAGCTACACCTGCTGTTGATATCTCCGATTTAGATAAAAACCTGCTGGCTATCATCAGCGATAAAACTGGTTACCCAGTCGAAATGCTCGAATTAGAGATGGACATGGAAGCCGACTTGGGTATTGACTCCATCAAGCGGGTGGAAATCTTGGGTGGTTTACAAGAAATGTATCCTAACTTACCCAAACCCAACTTAGAAGAACTAGCAGAAAAACGCAGCATCGGCGACATCATTACATATCTGCAATCTAATGCTTCGGGAAATCCTAGTGTCGGAGTTGCAGTGTTACCCGCCCCAGCAGCGCCAGAAATGCCAGTCGCTACTACCATACCTGTAGTTCCTGTAGCACCTGCACCTGAACCAGTAGTAATTGCTGAGACTCCAGTTGTCGAAACTGTAGAAGATACCACAGATTACGCAGACATCGCCCAAACACTTCTAGCCATCACCAGCGATAAAACTGGCTATCCAGTCGAGATGCTGGAACTGGAAATGGACATGGAAGCGGACTTAGGTATCGACTCTATCAAACGGGTAGAAATTCTGGGAGCAATGCAAGAAACCTATCCCAACTTACCCAAACCCAACGTCGAAGACTTGGGTGACTTGCGAACCATCGGTCAAATAGTTGAGTATCTGCAACGCCTAGTTGCGGGTGAAAAAAAAAAGCCTGATTCTAACTGGGACTTCCAGCCAGTCCAAGTAATCGATAACGTTGCGCGTCGTCCCGCGCAACTAAAAATCCTCCCACTACCAGACAGCTTAGAGTTCAGTTTACCAGAGGGACACATCTGCTTAATTACAGATGATGGCTCCCTCACCACCTCCCACCTAGTCCAAACACTGTGCGATCGCGGTTGGAAAGTAGTAGTATTAAGCTTCCCCCAAGCTATCATCGCTCAACAAGCACCCTTACCTGCTGGCGTAGAACGCATCACCCTCGCAGATATGAGTGAAGAATTACTCCAACACAAATTATCCGCGATCGCAACTAATATTGGCACAATTGGCAGCTTTATTCACATCCATCCCCAGGCTGTAGAACAGGACAAAGCGATAGTTAAGCACATCTTCTTTGTAGCTAAACACCTGAAGAAATCCCTCACCGAAACCGCCAATTACACCCGCAGTTCCTTCCTGACAGTGGTGCGCTTAGATGGAGCATTTGGGTTAGAGCATAACACTAATTATGGAGCGATCGCAGGTGGTTTATTCGGACTCACCAAAACCTTGAGATGGGAATGGCCAAAAGTATTTGCTCGCTCAATTGATTTGAGTCCGGTGATAGATGCACAAAAATCGGCTGAACATATTATTGCCGAACTGTGCGACTCGAATCTTTATATCAATGAAGTCGCTTATGGTTCTCAAGGGCGAGTTACTTTGAAGGCTTCCATTAAGTAAAAGCCTCACGCAAAGGCGCAAAGGCGCAAAGTCAAACTCTTCTCCGCGCCCTCTGCGCCTTGGCGGTTCGTTTAAATAAATTCTCAAATTCAAACAAATATGACAACAGCAACTCAGGTTCGTACCTCATCAGTATTTCTCGTCAGTGGCGGTGCAAAAGGAATCACCTCCCTCTGCGTTAAAAAACTCGCACAACAACAACCTTGCACATTTATACTCCTCGGCCGTTCCGAAATATTAGAAAACGAACCAGAATTCGCCAAAGATTGTTTTGAAGATGCTGCATTAAAAAAACGCATCATGGAAAATCTTCTCGCGCAAGGTGAAAAACCCACACCCATGAGTGTGCAGAAAATATATAACAAAATTGCTTCCAGTCGAGAAATTAAACAGACATTAGCAGAAATTCAAGCCACAGGTGCAAAAGTTGAATATCTGAGTGCTGATGTCACAAATATTACCGAACTACAACAAAAACTAGCAGCCACAGTTGCACGCACTGGCGCAATTACTGGCATTATTCACGGTGCTGGTAACTTAGCTGATAAATTAATTGAAAAGAAAACAGACCAAGACTTTGAAAAAGTTTATACCGCAAAAGTTCAAGGGCTAGAAAACTTACTGAATTGCGTTAACCCCAACCAACTAGAACAGTTAGTATTGTTCTCCTCCGTAACTGGATTTTATGGGAACATTGGGCAATCAGATTATGCGATCGCCAACGAAATTCTCAACAAATCAGCCCATCTATTCAAACAAAACCATCCCAATTGTCACGTAGTTGCAATCAACTGGGGCGGTTGGGATAGCGGTATGGTGACACCAGAACTCAAAAAAGCCTTCGCCGAACGGGGAATTGATATTATACCCATTGATATCGGCGCACAAATGCTAGTTAATGAACTGCATCCAGCACACCATGACTCCACCCAAGTAGTTATCGGTAGCCCCACAATTCGCCCACCCGCACCCTTAGATGCAGAACTCAAAAGCTACCGCATTCGTCGCCGCATTGTATTAGAAGCAAATCCCTTCTTATATGATCATGTCATCGCTGGTTCTCCCGTATTACCAGCAACCTGCGCCATGTCTTGGATGATTAACGCTTGTGAAGAATTACATCCAGGTTATCGCTATTTAAGTTGTAAAGAATTCAAAGTTCTCAAAGGAATTACCTTCGCTAACTCCAACGTCAGCGAACATATTCTGGAAATTCAAGAACTCGCCAAAAAAGAATCGGAATTTGTCGAATTACAAACCACAATCTTAAGCAAAACACCCGAAGGCAAAACTCATTATCACTTCCGCGCCCAAATCAAAATCGTGCGGAAAATGCCAGAAGCACCAGTTTACGAATCAGTAAACCTCAGCGAAGATAACATCATCACTACCACTGGCACAGACTTTTATCAAAAAGATAGCTCCTCATTATTTCACGGCCCAGCATTTCAAAAAATCACCAGAGTTATTAACATTACCCCCGAAAAAATCACCACCGAATGCTATTGGGCATCAATCTCACCCCAAACGCAAGGGCAATTTCCTATCAATTGGCATAACCCATACTGTAATGATTTAAGCACACAACCATTATGGGTTTGGCTAAACCATTTCCATCAAGAAATATGCTTACCAGGACAACTCACCCACTCCGAACAATTCCGCGCCTTACCATGCGATGAAATCTTCTACGTTTCCTGCGAAATCAAAGCAAAAACAGCCACAGGCGTAACCTCTGACTATTACATCCACGACCGCGAAGGTACAATTTACTCCCGCATCCTCGGAGCCAAAGCAGTAATTTGGCCTATGAGAATGATGAATAAATAACCGCAGATGAACGCAGATGAAGGCAGATGAAAATTCCCTTCACGCTGCGTTTAAAATAGCAATAGTAAACTAATCTCTATTTCTCTTTAGTCTCTCTTCTTTGCGCTCTTTGCGTCCTACCCTGCGGGAAGCCGCTTGCGCGTCTATGCGGTTCGTTAAAAAAATACTCTGGGAAAACAGACATCCCCACTCATAACTCTTTGCGCCTCTGCGCCTTTGCATGAGATAAATTTCCACTCCGGGGAACAACGTAAATCCAAAAGCCCACCCCAACGAGGACAACAACAGTGGAAAAAATAGCCATCATCGGTATATCCTGCCTGTTTCCTGACGCAAACAATCCCGAACAATTTTGGCAGAATATCACCGAACAAAAAAACTCAACCTCAGAAGTTACACTCACTGAAATTGGCGTTGATCCCACAATATTTTACGACACTGCTAAAGGCAAACCGGAAAAAATTTACTTCCTCCAAGGTGGATTTATTCGCAACTTTCAATTCGACCCCAGCGAATATAATTTACCACCAACCTTAGTAAATAGCTTAGATAACACCTTTAAATGGTCACTCTACGCAGCTAAACAAGCAGTGCAACATAGTGGCTATTTAGGTAATCAACAAGCCCTCGCCAAATGTGGCGTAATTTTAGGAACCCTTGCCTTACCGACAAAACTTTCCAATCAATTATTATCCCCCATTTATCGCCGCACAATTGATGGTGCGATCGCGCAACTTCTCCAAGACCAAGATTTCCATTTAGCAGCCATCCCCCCAACCAGCAAACCATCATCCTACAACGCGATGATCTCCGGCTTACCCGCCGCCCTCATCGCTCAATCTCTCTCATTATCAGGCACTCATTTCTGTATAGATGCAGCTTGTTCCTCAGCCTTTTACTCCATCAAACTAGCATCACACTATTTACAGACACACAAAGCTGATTTGATGTTAGCTGGTGCTATTAGTTGCTCCGATCCTCTATTCTTACGAATGCTCTTTTCTGGTATTCAAGGATATCCAGAAAACGGAATTAGCCGTCCCCTAGATAAAGCATCACGCGGTTTAGTAACCTCCGAAGGTATCGGTATGGTAGTTCTCAAACGCTACAGTGATGCTGTCAGAGATGGCGATAATATCCTCGCTACTGTTTGCGGTAATGGACTCTCCAACGATGGTAGAGGCAAACACCTACTCAGCCCTAACGCCAAAGGACAAATCCTCGCTTACGAACGAGCTTATCAAGAAGCCCAACTTAGCCCCAAAGACATTGATTATCTAGAGTGTCACGCTACAGGCACACTCTTAGGCGATACCACCGAATGTAATTCTGTAGAAAGCTTTTTTGGGGAACACCAAGCATCACCATTAGTAGGTTCTGCTAAATCAAATGTTGGTCATTTGTTAGTAGGTGCTGGAATGGTTGGCTTAACCAAAGCAATTTACAGCCTGAATCATGGTGTGATTCCACCCACCATTAATATTGATGAACCCATCGGTGCAGAAAATACTGTTATTTCTCCTAAAAACATAGTCAAAACAACAACACCTTGGCCTAACAATAATTCGACTAAACGTGTAGCTTTAAGCGCCTTTGGGTTTGGTGGAACTAACTCTCACATCATTTTGGAAAAAACCGCGAAGGACACAAAGGACACAAAGAAATAAGAGTTTTAGAGATTTCTAGATAAGTTTATAAAATTACCTATTGTCTCTCTAACTCTGTGTTCTCCCGAAGTTTGCTCAACGCGGGGAACCCGCGCACGCAACTTCTCTCTGTGTCTCTGTGGTTCGTTATTCCCTCTTTCCTTCGCGCTCTTTGCGTCCTTTGCGGTTCGTTATAAACTCTGTTTAGGTACTCAATAATGACCCAAGATAATAAAAACAAAATTGCCATTATTGGCATGGATGCCTTCTTTGGCGAATGCCATAACTTAGATGCTTTTGAACGTAGTATTTATGACGGTAAACAACACTTCATACCTCTACCTGAAAAAAGATGGTATGGCATTAACACCGAAAAAGACTTACTCCAAGACTACGGTTTAGCTGAAGGTAAACCCCCCATCGGAGCATATATCAAAGACTTTGAAATTGATACATTAGCCTATAAAATTCCTCCCAACGAAGTCGAAAAACTTAACCCCCAACAACTATTACTGCTGAAAGTTGCAGAACGCGCCATCAAGGATGCAAACTTACCAGAAGGTGGTAATGTTGCAGTAATTATTGCTGCTGAAGCAGAGTTATCTGTACACCAACTACAACAAAGATGGGATTTGTCTTGGCAAGTCAAAGATGGTTTGAATGCGGCAGAAATTACCTTACCACCAGAAAAGATTGCTCAATTAGAAACCATCGTTAAAGATAGCGTTCACCAACAAGTAGAGATTGGTGAATACTTAAGCTATATCGCCAACATCATGGCGAGTCGTATTTCTTCACTGTGGAACTTTACCGGGCCTGCTTTCACCCTTACGGCTGTAGAGACTTCAGCTTTCAAAGCTTTGGAAGTAGCGCAAATGTTACTGATGACTGGCGAAGCAGACGCAGCCATTGTTGGTGCTGTTGACTTGGCTGGTGGTGTAGAGAATGTATTGTTACGCAATCAAACCGCCAAGATTAACACTGGTGTCAATACGTTGAGTTATGACCAAAAAGCCAACGGTTGGAATGTGGGTGAAGGCGCGGGTGTAGTGGTTCTCAAACGCTACGATGTGGCGCAAGAGAATGGCGATCGCATTTATGCCACTATTGATGCTATCAGTATCGGACAATCTCTGGTCAATTCAGCTAACGAAGCCTTTCAGAGTGCAGGTGTACAACCCTCTCAGGTAAAATATGTAGAGGTTTGCGCTAGTGGTATTCCCCAAGAAGACGAAACGGAAATCACAGGTTTATTGCAAGCATATCCATCAGTAGGTCATGGTCTGCACTCTGCTATCGGTAGCGTCAAAGCCAATATCGGACACACTCAAGTAGCTTCGGGAATTGCCAGCTTAATTAAAACAGCGTTGTGTCTTTACTATCGCTACATTCCTGCTACTCCTAATTGGTCAGGTGTGAAAGCACCACAACAATGGGAAGGAAGTCCTTTTTATGTAGCTACAGAATCTCGCCCTTGGTTCTTGGGTAAAGACTCTGACCGTCGGATAGCAGCAATTAACGGTCTGGGTTGTGATGGTACTTTTGCTCATGTGATTATCTCAGAAGACCCCACCCAAGAAGAACGCCCTAGTCGATATCTGGAACAAATGCCATATCATTTGTTTCCGATAACTGCTAACGACAGGGATAGTATTTTTGCGGCTCTAGATAGTCTGCAAAAGAGCATCGAAACTAGTTCTTCTTTATCAGACTGTGCTAGTCAAGCCTTTGCTGCATACAAAGCCAACCCCCAAGCGCAATACGCCATCGCCATTAACGGACGGAACAAAAAAGAACTCCTCAAAGAAATTGAGTCAGCGCGTAAAGGTGTCAAAACGGCGTTTGAAAAAGGCACAGACTGGCAAACACCTATCGGTAGTTATTTCACACCGAAACCTCTTGGAAAGCATGGCGAAATTGCCTATGTATATCCGGCGGCGGTGAACTCTTATGTAGGTATGGGTCGAAATCTCTTCCGCCTATTCCCCAGAATCTTCAACGACTATATGGTGAAGAGTCTAAATAAGCGGGTAGCGGATGTAGAACTACGAGTTTTTCCCAGAAGTTTGAGTAAGTTATCCCTCAGACAGCTAGAGACTCTAGAAAAGCAATTGCTAGATGATTCTTTAGCAATGTTTGAAGCGGAAATGTTCTTTACCAGACTGCTTACTACAGTTATTTGTGATGACTTTCAACTCAAGCCGAAGTATGTATTTGGTTACAGCTTGGGTGAAACGAGCATGATGGTAGCGCAAGGAGTTTGGAATGATTTCTTCCAAGGTAGTAACTCCTTCAACTCCTCGGCGTTGTTTGGGAATAGGTTATCTGGGCCGAAAAATGCGGTGCGCGAGTTTTGGGGTTTACCAAACACAGATAATTCAGACAAAAACTTTTGGGGTAACTTCGTTTTGATGGCGAGTCCTGAACAAGTGCAGGAAGCCATCAAGAACGAGCCGCAAGTTTATCTCACACAAATTAATACACCGGAAGAAGTGTTAATTGCTGGTGAGCCAGCCGCCTGTAAGCGAGTCATTGCCGCCTTGGGATGTAACTCTTTTACGGCTCCGTTTGATCACGTTATCCACTGTGAAACGATGCGATCGGAGTATGGAGAGTTAGTTAAATTAAATACTTTGCCATCCCAGAATCTAGCAGGTGTTACCTTCTATTCTGCGGCTGAATATCAGCCTATTGTACTAGAGAGTGGTGCGATCGCTCGCAGCATCGCCACCGGACTTTGCCAACAATTAGACTTTCCGCGCCTAGTCAACCGCCTCCACGACGACGGTGCGAGAATCTTCATCGAAGCTGGTGCTGGTGGTGTTTGTTCACGCTGGATTGATAAAATTCTCGAAGACAAAGACCACATCACCGTATCCCTCAACCGCCGGGGGATGGATGACCATACTAATATTGTCAAAGCACTAGCAAAACTTCTCAGCCATCGCGTAGCTGTAGATTTATCACCACTCTACAACCTCACACCTGCGCCCAAACAAAATAAAGCTACACTACGCACTGTGACAGTCGGTGGTGAATCAATAACCGCCAGTATTTTGACTGAAGAAAACCGCAAACTTTTCCAAGATTTGCCAGGGAAAGCTAAAGGTATTCAATCTGAAAATCTGCATTCAAATATACCATTACCCGATGAAATTGATATCATCAAATCCCTGCAAGATACACATAAAATCTTAGGCGGTGAAATTCTGACGCAAAATGCAGAAGTTTCAATGAAAAATATCATTGAACACGGTTTTACAGCAGCAGAAAAAGTAGAATCTTCTGAGTTAATCGCCACACCGACACAAGCATCTGCTACCAATCAAGATTTAAATACCCTAATCAGAATGCTGGAGTTAAATACCTCTCACTGTCAAAAGCTGAACGCTAATAATGCTCGGATAACTCAAGCACATACAGCTTTTTTACAAGCACGGCAAGATTTTAGTCAGCAGATGCGTGAAATTATTCAATTGCAATTAGTTTGCGCGGAAGATTTGCTCAAAGAATAAGCTTGAATGCACGTTACCTCATGGTTTAAGGATAAAGATTTAACACACTTTATTCTTAGACCTTTCCTAAATTTAAAAAGTTCACGCAGAGGCGCAGAGACACAGAGGAAAAGAGAATGATATGAGAATAATTAATAAATACTCAACGTCTCTGTTAATCTCTCCGCGCCTCCGCGTCTCTGCGTGAGATAAAAAAACCAGATTAACAATCCGAGGGATAACTACTGTGACGACCTTCGATATGCCACTCAGCACCCAAGATAATGGCTTAAGATTCACCGCCTATACCTACAATCACAATCTTGTTTGGAAAGGGAATTTAGAAACAATATGCTTTGAACAGCAAGCCATCAAAAATAAATTACTGCTATTAGATAAACCTTGCTATCTTGTCAAAATTGCAGGTAAAATCGGCATTACAAATGAAGGATATTTATATCCTGCTGATAATAACACAACTTCCCAATTAGAATTAATCGCTTCTCTTGCGCCAATTTCTCTACAACAGTTAGGCGACCCTAGTTTTCTCGCTTGCTATGGCGTGAAATATGCCTATATGACTGGCGCAATGGCTGGCGGTATCGCTTCCGAAGAAATGGTGATTGCTTTAGGAAAAGAGAAAATTTTAGGTTCTTTTGGTGCAGGTGGTTTACCTCCCGAAAGAATAGAATCAGCAATTCA
This sequence comes from Anabaena sp. FACHB-83, assembly GCF_014697485.1. NCBI lineage: Bacteria > Bacillati > Cyanobacteriota > Cyanophyceae > Nostocales > Nostocaceae > Anabaena > Anabaena sp. FACHB-83. The sequence continues at coordinate 25,817 of NZ_JACJRY010000023.1, forward strand.
ACAAATTCAACAAGCTTTACCAAATGGCCCCTACGCTTTTAATTTAATTCACAGTCCTAATGATATGGCGATTGAACGTCGGGCTGTGGATTTATATTTAAAATATGGGGTGAAGGTGGTAGAGGCTTCAGCATTTTTAGATTTAACACCCAACATTGTTTATTATCGACTGGCTGGGTTAAGTTTAAATGATGCCAATCAAATCATCATTAAAAATAAGGTCATCGCTAAAATTTCTCGCCGCGAAGTTGCGAGTAAATTTATGCAGCCAGCCCCAACTAAAATTGTCAAAGAATTAGTTGAACAAGGATTAATTACTGGGTTACAAGCAAAATTGGCAGAACAAGTACCAATGGCCGATGATATTACTGTGGAAGCTGATTCTGGCGGACATACTGATAACCGTCCGTTGATTTGTTTGCTTCCTTCATTGATTGCTTTAAGGGATGAAATTCAAACTAAATATCATTATTCCCAACCAATTAGAGTTGGTGCAGCCGGGGGAATTGCGACCCCAGAATCAACCTTAGCAGCTTTTATGATGGGTGCTGCTTATGTAGTTACTGGTTCAATCAATCAAGCTTGTGTTGAATCTGGTGCTTGTGAGCATACTAAAAAACTATTAGCACAAGCAGAAATGGCTGATGTAACTATGGCTCCCGCCGGCGATATGTTTGAAATGGGTGTGAAAGTACAAGTGCTGAAACGGGGTACGATGTTCCCGATGCGAGCGCAAAAATTGTATGAATTGTACCGCACTTATAACTCAATTGAAGAAATCCCGGCGGCAGAAAAAGAGAAGTTAGAAAAACAAGTTTTTCGGAAAACTATTGCTGAGGCTTGGGAAGGAACGGCTGCTTATTTATCACAGAAAAATCCTGAAAAATTGGGTAAGGCTGTGAATAATCCTAAGTTGAAGATGGCTTTGATTTTCCGTTGGTATTTAGGCTTATCTTCTCGTTGGTCTACTGCTGGTGAAAAAGGTCGAGAAGTTGATTATCAAATTTGGTGCGGCCCGGCGATGGGTGGTTTTAATGACTGGGTACGCGGTTCTTATTTAGCTGAACCAGAAAACCGCTCAGTTGTGGATGTTGCTGACCAGATTATGCAGGGTGCAGCATTTTTATATCGCATCCAAAATTTAAAAATTCAAGGTTTGCAAATACCTGATTACTACACTCAGTATCGTCCCGAAGTTTGTCAATAATTGGAAGAGGTAACAATGTCTTATAGTGCAGCAGATATTCAAGCGTGGATGGTGTCTAACCTCGCTGAGTTAGTAGGTGTAGAAACTGACGAAATTGATATCCACGAAAATCTCGAAAACTACGGTTTAGACTCAGCACAAGCAATGACTCTAGTAAGTAAATTAGAGGAATTACTGGGTTTTCAACCATCTCCTTTGTTGTTGTGGCATTATCCCAATATTGCATCTTTATCAGAGCGTTTAGCTGAGGAATTAGTCGAACAATCTGATGTACAAGATACAGGAATTATCAAACAAAGCAGTGGGAATCATGCTACTGACATCCCTACTCTCGATTTACAAGCTGAAGTAGTTCTTGACCCCACAATTAATCCTGGCGGTGCTGTTTACACACCTATCGACAAACCCAAGAAAATCTTCTTGACAGGTTCCACTGGCTTTTTAGGCGCGTTCATCATCCGGGAACTGCTAGAACAAACCGACGCAGAATTGTATTGCTTGGTACGCGCCAGCAGCCTCCAAGACGGTAAAAACAAGCTGCAAAAGAACCTGGAACAGTATGGAATTGGTCAGGATGAGTTAGATCCTCGCATTATTCCCGTCATTGGTGATTTGTCTCAACCAATGTTAGGCCTGGGCGCAGAACTGTTCCAAGCGTTAGCAACCAACATTGACACCATCTATCACAGTGCTGCTTTGTTGAACTATGTTTATCCCTACTCAGCACTGAAAACTGCTAACGTTTTAGGTACGCAAGAAATATTGCGCTTGGCTTGTCAAATCAAGGTCAAGCCGGTACATTACGTTTCCAGTGTGGCTGTATTTGAATCACCTTATTACGCGGGTAAGGTGGTGAAGGAAGATGATGATTTTAGCCACTGGGAAGGTATTTTCCTCGGTTACTCTCAAACCAAATGGGTGGCTGAGAAGTTGGTGAAAATTGCCAGCGATCGCGGTTTACCTGTTACAATCCACAGACCACCATTAATCGCCGGAGATAGCAACACAGGTATCGGTAACACCCACGACTTTATAAACTTAATGGTCAAGGGTTGTTTACAAATGGGTAGCTTCCCAGATGTAGAGTATATGTTGGATATGTCTCCTGTAGACTATGTAAGTAAAGCGATCGTCTATCTGTCAATGCAACCAGAATCGATAGGTAAAGCTTTCCACTTACAACATCCCAACCCAGTTTCTTTAAAATTCTTAGTTGAGTGGGTGAGTTCTTTCGGTTATCCCGTGCAAATTCTCCCTTACGATGAATGGCAAGCAGAGTTGATTAAAAATGCTGCTTCACCAGATAATCCTTTATATACCTTGCGCCCATTCTTGTTAGAACGCTGGTCTGAAGAACAAGTCACAATTCCTGATTTGTATCTGCAAACAAGAAGACCCACAATTAGCTGTGAAGCAACAGTGAAGGCATTAGAGGGTAGTGGAATTTCCTGTCCACCAATCGATTCTAAGTTGTTTATGACCTACACAGCTTATTTAATCGAAAGCGGCTTCTTGAGTGTCGCTTTGTAATATTTTGCTTGTTATGTATCGCAATATTACATTTGTTTATGTTGGCTATTTGCAGTTAAAAACATATTTTTAACAATCAACTAGCCTTGTGAATAAATGTAATAAATAGCCACATAACTGCTAAATAATTAGTTAAAAATACAAAACCCAGTTGTTTATCTAACTGGGTTTTTGGTTTATTATGCTATATCAGGAATATTGCTGTTTATCATCAAGTCAATTTACATCAAATCTTAATATTAAGGATATTATTTCTTAAAATTTTTGCTCACAAGAAATTTATATTTTTTAGTTTTGATTTATATATGTACTTTTATTTTACAAATTACAATAAAAACTCAGTATTCATTTTATGTTTTCAGCAACACGGCAGTATGTTGAACATTTTTATATAAAGATTGGATAAAAATTGAATTGTTAAATTTAGTCTAGATAAGCTTTAGATGAACTTATTTTAAATTGGTTTGATTTTTGAAGTTGCAAATACTGAAATTGAGTATTTGTATCAAAAGCAGTTAGATTACTGATGTAAACCAAAGTAGTCAAAAACTACATTAATGTCACTATTAAACCTGACACACTTTGGTATTAATTCTGAAGTAATCTAGCTGATGGAAATCTTCTCTGAAACTTTTTTTAAGCAAGCTTTTGACTTTGCCGAATTAGAACAGACAATAGCGTCTACTATCCGTCTGGTTGCACATAATCCGGTTGCTTTGTATGTATTCTGGCAACATTATACTTGTTTCAATGGCTACACATCCTCAGTAATTTCTCGGCTTGCGAGTTCAATTGCGATGTCTCGTTATTTATTTACTGATCCAGAAATTGCGGTGATTGAAGAAGCAGATCGCGGCTTTCAAATTTCTGCTGAGATTATGATTGCTGCGTCTGATGAAGGAGCTTATGGTATCACCCATCGAGAATTGGCTCAATTACTGTTAAAGACAGTAGGAGACTATGCAGGAATTTCCGTCGAGGAACGTAACCAACTTTCTCAGACTCCAGTTTGGCTGGACGACATTGTGCAAGCTGTCATAGCTGGCTACCAAGGAACTCCCGGCGATGCTGTTTCCTTGATTCGTTCTCTGGGATTTCATACGGCTTCCGAAATGTTGGGCGATCGCGAGTATGCACTATTGGATATGATTATCCGCTATGAAAATCAAGGCGTAGGATTTGACCGCTACCTCAAAGAGAAAACTACTCCCGTCGCCATTCGGGGTCATCGTTATGATCCTTGGTGTTATGTTGTCATCCACGGTAAACATGAAGGTTCCGGCGCAGAAGCCAGACACTTTGACCATGTTTTACAAGCCTTGAATATGGTAGTTCAGTATCGGCCTGAGTCAGAGCAGCAAATTATGGAGTGGGTGCTTGAAGGTTATCAAGCATTTACAGAGTTACAGCAGCGTTTATTTAGAGAAATTTATCGGGAATGTCTGCAAGTGCTAGAACCTCTAGAGACAGGTAATTTAGTTTCTGTATAACTTGCTGGCGATCGCTCCAGGGTGCATATACTCACTCTTGACGTTGATGTAGAAATTTTCTCAACTTGCATCTACTACTTATTCATCACAAATCATGTTTCATTGGCAAGAAGTCATTGGTATAGTCGCCGGGTTTCTCTCACTTTTAGGCTTTTTACCCTACATATTTAGCATCTATCAAAGAAAAACTCGACCTAACAGAGTTACTTGGTGGATTTGGACAGTTGTCGGGTTCATTCTTTGTTTTAGCTACTACTCCTCTGGTGCGGTTAATACAATCTGGGTTCCGGTGTGTTCTGCAATTGGTCATTTGACGATTGCTATTCTTGGGATTAAATATGGTGAAGGTGGTTGGAATCGTTTTGACCGATGGTGTCTATTAACTGCTGGTCTTAGTCTGATCCTTTGGTGGCGTTTTAGCTCTCCTAGTATTGCTCTCATGATCAATATCTGCATTGATTTTTTAGGAGCTTTACCAACCATCAGAAAATCCTACTATCAACCACATACAGAAGATATTTTCACATGGTCTATATTTCTGTTGGCGCATACACTTAATCTGTTTGCCCTTAAAAATTGGTCTTTTAACCTCTCAGTTTATCCACTGTATTTATTTGGCTCAACTTTCACTATATTTCTCTTACTTTCCCGTACTCAAATCCATAGTCAAGTGAATTTGTATAAACGACGCAGAAGTATAAAAATCTAGAAGAATAAGACACTTTTGTTTTAATTAACCAAACATTTTCCTACTTCATATAGCCAACCATAAAGATTTTCAGCAAAACCTAAAATCAGATATATAATTCATATTTGATTTTTATTTTTTCTGCCCATTGACTGACGACACTAGTATATTCTGTAATCAACCTAGATTCTTCTATGTCATCTAAGCTGCTCTCTAGAAAAATTCCTCAAGACGGCAAATCTCAAAAAATTTCATTACGTTTGATTCTGGTTGTGCCTTTTGTACTGCAAGTGATTACAGCTGTAGGACTAACAGGATATCTGTCATTACGCAATGGTCAAAAAGCTGTAAACGAATTAGCAAGTCGATTACTAACTGAAGTCAGTGGACGCATAGACCAACATTTAGATAGTTATATGCTTGTTCCGCAAAAAGTAGTTATACTCACTTCCGATGTAATTGAGATGGGCTTATTAGATTTGCAAGACAAACAGCAACTGGGAAAATTTTTCTGGAGACGGCTGAAATCATTTAATATTGGCTATATACTTTTAGGTTTCCAAACAGGTGATTACATTGCAACTGGCTATCTTTTTGGTGATCATCGCATTACTATTGATGAATTAGCTCCTAACAATTATCAAGGTAGTAATCATTTATATAGTTGGTCAACTGATAATCAAGGAAACCGAATTAAAATTGTTCAAGATAATGGAGAATTTATTGCTAAAAATGAAGGTTGGTATGCAGAAGCAGCCAACCAAGGTAAACCAACTTGGAGTCCCGTTTATAACTGGTTAGTTCCACCTTTTAACTTATCGATTGCCGCTAGTCATCCTATTTATGACTCGAAGAAAAAACTGCTTGGTGTCATTGCGGCTGAACAACGTCTTTCCCAAATTAGTGATTTCTTAGGTCAGTTGAAAGTTAGCCAAACTGGTAGAACTTTTATTATTGAACATAATGGTCTATTAATTGCTAGTTCAAGTGATGAACAACCCTTCAGCCTTCAAAATCAAAAACCGCAACGCCTATTAGCATCCAAGAGTAAAGATCCACTCATCAAAGCCACTGCTAACTATTTGACGACACATTTTGGCAGTTTTGAGAAAATTAGTGATTCTCAGCAAATGGATTTTTTACTCCAGGGTCAACGCCAGTTTGTCCAGATTACTCCTTGGCGCGATGAATGGGGACTTGATTGGTTAATGGTGGTTGTGGTTCCTGAAGAGGATTTCATGGCGCAAATTAATGCTAATACTCATACAACGATTCTGTTGTGTTTATTAGCTTTAGGTTTAGCAATTATTCTTGGGGTTTATACATCTGAATGGATTACGCAACCAATTCTGCAATTAAGTCAAGCTTCAGAAGCGATCGCCAATGGTAAACTAGACCAAAAAGTTCAGGAATCTCAAGTTGAAGAACTGCAAATTTTAGCACAATCTTTTAATATGATGGCTACTCAGCTACGCGAGTCTTTTAATGCTTTATCTAAAACCAATGAAGAACTAGAAATTCGAGTTGAAAATCGCACCAAAGAACTCAGGGAAGCAAAAGAAAGTGCTGATAGTGCCAATAAAGCCAAAAGCGAATTTCTCGCTAATATGAGCCATGAGCTACGTACACCCCTAAATGGAATTCTCGGTTATGCTCAAATTTTACAAGGTTCCAAAAATCTCACAGCAAAAGAAATAAAAGGCATCAATATTATTCATCAATGTGCTTCTCATCTATTAACTTTAATTAATGATATCCTTGACCTTTCTAAAATTGAGGCGAGAAAATTAGAACTACAGCCGACACAATTTAATTTTCTTTCCTTTCTCCAAGCCGTTGCTGAAATCTGTCTGATTAAAGCCGAACAAAAAGGAATTGAATTTGTCTATCAATTCGATGAACATCTGCCAATCGCTATCGAAGCAGATGAAAAACGTTTACGGCAAGTTCTGATTAATTTGTTAAGTAATGCTATAAAATTTACCGAGACTGGCAAAGTAATTTTTAAAGTAGAAGTTATTTTTCCTGGACATCAATTTTCCCAAGATGATATAAATATACCACCAACAACCACTTATAAAATTCGCTTCCAAATAGAAGATACTGGTATAGGAATTAAATCTGAAGAACTAGAGAAAATATTTTTACCTTTTGAGCAAGCAGGTAGTATTAAAAAACAATCAGAAGGTACAGGCTTAGGTTTGGCAATTAGTCATAAAATTCTCTCGATCATGGGCGGTGATTTAAAAGTTAAAAGTGTAATGAGTCAGGGAAGTATATTTTGGTTTGATTTAAAAATAGCCAAAGCTCAAGAATGGATTGATATATCTCAAAGTTACCAAAGCCGAAAAATCATTGGTTATAAAGGAGAGAAAAAGAAAATATTAATAGTGGATAATGTTGCGGAAAATCGCTCTGTATTTGTTAGTTTATTAGAAGTATTTGGTTTTGAATTAGTAGAAGCAGAAAATGGTCAAACTGCTTTAGCACAAGCCACAGAATTTAAACCAAACTTAATTATTACAGGTGCTTGTATGCCGGTAATGGATGGATATCAGATGTTATCTAATTTACGAGAATCTTTAGAATGGCAAAATTTGAAGGTGATAGTTTCTTCAGCTAGTGTCTTTGATGATGATAAACAAAAAAGCTTTGATGCAGGTGCAGATGACTTTTTAGCTAAACCTGTCCAACTGCCTGAACTACTCAATCAATTAGAGAAACATTTACGCTTGGAATGGATTTATGAAGAAAAAACTGTCGAGGCGATCGCACCTGTTAATATAATCGGATCTCACAAACAAAATGAATCTGAAATTATTCCGCCACCTCTAGTAGAATTGAATTATTTAAAGGAATTAGCTCTAAAAGGTCGGATAAAAGCTATTTCTAAACATTTAGAAAATATAGAGAAAATGGATGAACGTTATATTGCTTTTGTGCAGTATGTGAATCATCTAGCTCAAGGGTTCCAAGTTAAGGAAATTAGAGAGTTTCTCGAAAGAATATCGCAAATAAATTATTAATAAAAATTCCTCACTCCATCAAAATTTGAATAAGTATCAGGGGAAGAATTGTGCAGACTCAAGAAACCAATTTAATTTTAATTGTAGATGATACGCCTACCAACTTAGAAGTACTTTCGGAAGCTTTGACTGACGCTGGTTTTGAAGTTGCAGTCGCCACCAGTGGAGAAAGTGCTATTGAACAAATTGAATATGATCCACCAGACCTAATCTTATTAGATGTGATGATGCCGGGGATTGATGGATTTGAAACATGCTACCGACTCAAGCAAAATCCACAGACAAAAGATATTCCTGTCATTTTTATGACTGCTTTGAGCGATACGGTAGATAAGGTGAAAGGCCTTTCTTTAGGTGCTGTTGATTATATTACCAAGCCATTTCAGCAAGCAGAAGTGTTGGCGCGGGTTCAAATCCATGTGAATTTGCGAAACTTGAATTCAGCACTAGCAGAGAAAAATTTCCGTCTCCAACAAGAAATCCAAGAAAGGGCGATCGCTGAAGCAGCTTTACAGAAATTAACTCAAGAATTAGAACAAAGGGTATTGGAACGTACCCAAAAACTTACTGACGCACTTTGCACCTTAGAAAAAGCTCAAGTTCAGCTGGTGCAGTCAGAAAAGTTAGCCACTCTAGGTCAACTAGTAGCGGGTATAGCCCATGAAATTAATAACCCCGTGAACTTTATCCACGCCAATCTTTACTATGTCAGTCGCTATACCCAGAACTTGCTGGAATTAGTGGCACTTTATCAAAAGCAATTACCTGGCGCTACCCCGGAGATTAAAGCCAAAGCTAAAGACATAGACTTAGAATATTTGCTAGAAGACTTACCAAAAATTCTTTCTTCAATGGAAGTTGGGACTGAGAGAATTTGTGACATTATTAAATCTTTGCGTAGCTTCTCCCGCCACGATGAAGCAGAAGTCAAAGTGGTAAACATTCATGAGGGTATAGATAGTACACTCATGATTCTCAAGCGACACCTAGACGGAAAACCAGGACAGCCAAACATTAAAGTAGTCAAAGAATATGGCAACCTGCCCAAAGTAGAGTGCTATCCCGGCAAAATGAATCAGGTGTTTATGAATATTTTGAGTAATGCCATTGATGCTTTAACAGAAGCGATGGAACATTATCCGAGTTATGTACCATCACCGATGATTCGGATTCATACCGAGGTGGTAGACAGCGATCGCATTATTATTAGAATTGCTGACAATGGTCTAGGAATACCAGAACATATTCAACAACGAATTTTCGACCCTTTCTTTACAACCAAACCTGCGGGTAAGGGTACAGGGTTGGGAATGTCAATTAGTCATCAAATTATCACTGAACTACATTATGGCAGTTTGCGCTGTATTTCCCATCCAGAGCAAGGAGCAGAATTTATAGTGGAAATACCCATTCAACAGCCACAAGTTTGTCATACAGGCTTAGTTAAGCAAAAAGTTGTCGGTTCTGCCGTACCTGTGATGTTGAACTTTTAGTCAATGATTAGGTTAGGAAACGTTAGAGTCTTTGTAGATTTTAGTTTTAGTCTAGATTTTTACTCAGCGATTCAATATAAAATCTAAAATTCACTATTGCAAAATTACAATGGCAGACCTAACTCCTAATTCCAGTTTTAGTTTGACTCTGCGGTTGCAAATTCCCAACCGCGTCGGGATGTTAGCATCGGTGACACAGGCGATCGCAACCAGTGGTGGTAATCTGGGGCAAATAGATTTAATTGAACAAACCCGTCAAGAATCTACGCGCGATATTACCGTAGATGCAGCTAGTACAGAACATGCTGAAACCATTGTCCAAGCAATCAAAGAACTACCAAACATTAAGGTGATCGATGTTTACGATCGCACCTTTAATTTACACCGTGGTGGCAAAATTAGCATCACTAGCCGTATTGCCTTAAGAAGTGTTTCTGATTTAGCAATGGCTTATACTCCTGGTGTGGGGCGGATTTGTAAAGCGATCGCCGCCAACCCAGAAGAAGTTTACAATCTGACAATTAAACAAAATACTGTCGCCATTGTTACCGATGGTAGTGCAGTTTTGGGCTTGGGTAATCTCGGCCCGGCGGCGGCTTTACCTGTGATGGAAGGCAAAGCTATGCTATTTAAGGAATTTGCTGGTATCGATGCTTTTCCTATTTGTCTAGCTACCCAAAGTACCGATGAGATTGTTCAGGCGGTGAAGCAAATTGCGCCTGTGTTTGGCGGGGTGAACTTAGAAGATATTGCTGCGCCCCGTTGTTTTGAAATTGAACAAAGATTGCGTCAGGAATTAGATATCCCAGTATTCCATGATGACCAACATGGCACAGCGATTGTCACTTTAGCAGCATTATATAACGCGCTGAAATTAGTTAACAAATCAATGGCAGATATCCGCATTGTAATTAATGGTGCGGGCGCTGCGGGTGTGGCGATCGCGCGGTTACTGCGGAAAGCTGGGGCGCAAACCATTTTGATGTGTGACTCTAAAGGTATTCTTTCTGTTCACCGCACTGACTTGACAGAAGAAAAACAAGAATTTGCTGTCAAAGCCCAAGGAACATTAGCCGGCGCAATGCAAGGTGCAGATGTCTTTATTGGTGTTAGCGCCCCTGGCGTATTAACCCCAGAAATGGTGCAAGCAATGGCGAAAGATCCCATTGTGTTTGCCATGGCCAATCCCATTCCTGAAATTCAGCCAGAATTAGTGAGCAAAACTGTGGCGGTAATGGCGACAGGACGCAGTGATTACCCCAATCAAATTAACAATGTGTTGGCTTTTCCGGGAGTCTTCCGGGGTGCTTTAGATTGTCGTGCTAAAGAAATTACAACCACAATGTACTTAGAAGCGGCCAGTGCGATCGCTTCTTTAGTCAACCCCAGCGATTTGAGTCCTGAACATATTATTCCTTCTGTGTTTGATACCCGTGTCGCCCCGGCTGTGGCGGCGGCTGTACAAAGGGCAGCACGTCAAGAAGGTATTGCCAAGAGTTGAGTATAATTCTTGTGGGATAGGCAGCTTGCCTATCTCCCAGAAAAAGACAGTAAAGATCAAGTAACCGCAGATGTACGCAACGAAAAGTTGAGCCAGTGCGTTGGGCGGGTTCCCCGACTCCTTCACTGGCGTTGCGCGTCCGGCTTTCCCGGCGCAAAACTTTTTCAGACAGATACACGCAGATAAAATTCACTCATGCAGTATCCTTTTGGAAGCGAGTTCATCACCGAACTGCCGCTAATTTTGGCAGGGCCAATGCTACAACATACTGAATCAACAGCCGTGACGGTATGGATAGCCCTCAAGCAGTCTTGTCGGGTAGAACTGAAAATTTATGAAACAACAAATCAAGGCGCAACTCTAGGGAATTGTTTGTTGACTGGAGAACGCGCTACATCTGCTTTGGGTGAATATCTGCATGTTGTGGCGGTAACGGCTGAATGTCACGATGAAAATCATCTGCTGGGCGATCGCATCTACGCCTACACCTTACAATTTATCTGTGGTACAGAACAGCAAACCCTATCGCAGGCATTAAGTTCTGAGAATTTTGCCGCAGATAGCATTAGTTATTTTGACCATCAACAACCAACCTTTGTTTTACCTCCCAGCCGTCTGCAAGATTTAAAAATTGTCCACGCTTCTTGTCGTAAACCGCACGGACATGGGTTGGATGCGTTACCAATTCTTGATAGTTTAATTGCAACTACAGCAACTCAACCCCAACGCCGCCCCCAGCAATTGTTTCTCACTGGCGACCAAATCTATGGTGATGATGTTGCTGATCCTTCCTTATGGGTGGCGACTCATTTGGGCGATATTTTATTGGGTTGGGAAGAAAAGTTACCAGTCAGCCCAATTAGCTGTACTCCCAAGGAATTACCTACCAGACAACGGGCGGAAGTCGCAACAGAACAAGCAGGTTTCACCGCCGGATTACATAACAAATACAGTAAAGTAAACAGTCATCTGCTGAGTTTGGGGGAATATTACGCGGCTTATTTATTAACTTGGTCGCCTGTGTGCTGGCCTAGGAAATTTCCTCAAGGAACAGAAGTAACTAGCGATCGCCAAGGTATCAAAAACTGGAATCGAGAAGTCAAAGATTTACAACAATTTATTTATACTTTGGGAAAAGTTCGCCGTGCTTTGGCGAATATTCCCACCTACACAATTTTTGATGACCACGATGTTAGCGATGACTGGAATTTGAATCAAGCTTGGTGTTTGCGCGTTTTGGGCAAACCTTTGGGGCGGCGGGCAGTGCAGAATGCCCTGTTAGCTTACAGCGTGTTTCAAGCTTGGGGAAATACACCTGAACAATTTGCCTTTGGGGAATCTGGGGAAAAACTGCTGGCGGCGGCGGAAATTTGGTCAGCTTCCCACGGTACAGATAGTTATGCCGATCAAGCGATCGCCCTTTATCTTGGTCTGCCAGATACCGATTCTCTCACAGGCTTACCAACTTTTGCTCAAGATGATTCCACATTAGTTTTAGCCAGACATCCCCAATCCCTCAATTGGCATTACACCATTCGCAGCCCAATTCATGAAGTGATTGTTCTCGATACCCGGACTTGGCGGGGTTATCCAGCCGACGCGAAACCCATCGCCCCACCCAGGTTATTATCACCCCAGGCGGTAAAACAACAACTACTGACACCTTTACAAGCAAAAACTAATATTCCCGCCACATTTGTGATTGCACCTACCAATGTCTTTGGCTTAAAAGTGATTGATTGGGTGCATCATTGGCATTTAAAAAACGATAAGGTTTTTTCTACAGATGTGGGTGATGCGTGGAATATTCATACAGAAGCATTGGCGCAATTTCTCACAACATTATTTACCCAACGTCAACAAGTCATTGTCTTGTCGGGAGATATTCACTATAGTTCGGCGGTGCGTTTATCTCATCAAGATATTGATTCCCAATTGTTATCTGTATTGGTGCAGTTAACCTGTAGTGCCTTAAAAAATGAAGAATTTCTCACGCGGTTAATTCACACCAAATTGAAAAATTGGCTATTACCAGAAAAAGTCCGATATTGGTGGGGCTGGAGTCATCCTGCTGATATGGTGGAAGTTGCTGCTAAAAAATGGCAACGCCAAAACTCGTCCCGTCCTGACTGGCGTTGTGCGTTAGAGTTAATTCCTCGGCAAAAAACCCAAACTGCGAATTTAGCCATTGATGTATTAAGTTTTATTGCTCCCTGGAACCGCCCAGAAAAAGCGAAGTGGCGATCGCTACAATTTTTAATGTTTTGGAAATCCCCTTGGTTTCAAGATGGAAAAGAAGTAGTAGGCGTGAATAATTTAGCATTAGTGCAGTTTGAACCAACCGATGAAAGTCTTGCGAATAAAGTCATCCAAGATTTATACTGGTTTTCTTCCTGGTATACAACTGAACTGGTTTACTCCCGGTTTGAAACTCAACTGCTACCTGATCATGATGTATTTCATTAGGAATAGCATCAATGGGTGGTGTAGCTAATGTTAACCAATAAAACCCAATTACTCAGTAATTCAATCTTGCAGCCTGGAGATATGGAGCTTTAGTAAATATGATTACCTACAACAATGCTCAATTCCGTTCTATTTTATTTGGATTAGGATATCTAGCTCAAGATTTTGCTGCTTTGGGGCAGGGGTTTCCAGTTAGTAAAGATAATTCGCCACTCACAACCATTAAAACTGTACAAGCCATCAAAAATTTTCAGGCAGACTATGAACTGTTGGTAGATGGTATAGTCGGGCCAAAAACAATGGCGAAAGCGGAAGAAGTGATCAGAATTTTGCAATATGAATTGAATGTAGTAGTCAAAGCCGACTTACCTAAAGATCATCCCTTTTATGGGCCAAGAACTGTAGCCGCAGTCAAAAAATTTGCCGCCCAATATTTGGCTGAGGATGAAGGCGCAATTACTGGTGTTGCAACTTTAGAAATTCGCAAAAATCTTGATAGAGTAGCCAAACAGTTAATTTAAATCTATTAAAAACTTACAGCAGCATATTCTTAGAATAATGTAGAGACGTTATATGTAATGTCTCTACAGAGTTATAGATTTTATGCCTTTATTCCAATTCTATAAGCGACTGCATATAAACTCATCTACTCTTACCTATTTATATAAAAAACAATTTAATATCTCATTATTTTTACTTGAAAGATAAAATGTCGATTAACTTTACACCATCAATTTTTACAAATACATCAGTTTGCCTAATGATGATGGCGATCGCCATCAATATTTTTGCTCACAACCAGGTTTTAGCTTCAGAGCAATTGCCAGGAAATATATTAGGCGATCGCATGTTTACATTAGCAGTTAATTCTGCTACAGAACAGATTAGGCAAGTTGCTAAACAACAAAATGCCACCCTTATACAATATTCAATTATTAATAATGAATTTACGATTGCAGGCAAAAAACAAACGAGAGAATCAGAACTCTATATTTGGGTCATTAAACCTACAGGAGATATAACCTTTCGTCAGATTGATATTAAAGCATTGTGGCAAAAACAAAACACATCTCTGTCTGAGTTAATTGCTCAAAGTCGTTTGTCTCTTGGGGTGACAGGTAATTATAATTATCTCAAACGTAATCAACTTAAAGATAACTTCCAAAAATTGCATGAATTATTAATTAAACCTATTGAAAATTTATTACCTCAACAACCAAACACAAATATTATTTTCATTCCCCAAGGCGAACTATTTCTTGTACCTTTTGCTGCCTTACAAAATGCCAAAGGTAAATATTTAATTGAGCGATATACAATTGCCACTGCACCTTCCATTCAAGCCTTAGATTTACTTTATCAGCGAAAAAAACAATATCAAAATATCGGACAAGATATTTTAGTAGTGGGTAATCCTAAAATACAATCTGATCGAGGAGAACCGCTTCAGCTAATCGGTGCAGAACAAGAAGCAAAAGCGATCGCACAATTATTTAACACCCAACCACTCATAGGTAATGCAGCAACCGAAACCGCAGTTATACAGCGAATTTCGCAAGCAAAAATTATTCATTTAGCAACACAAGCATCTCTCAAAAATCAGCAAGGTTTAGCTTTCACACCCTCCACTCAAGATGATGGCTTACTCACACCCGCAGAAATTCAAAAATTAAAATTAACAGCAGATTTAGTTGTCTTAAGTGCCAACGATACAGCCATCGGAATAATCACAAATGACGGCGTAATTGGCTTATCACGTTCTTTCTTATCGGCAGGAGTTTCCAGCGTGATTGCTTCTTTATGGGATATATCAGATCAATCAACCGCATATTTAATGACAAAATTTTATCAAAAACTCCATGAAAAACCAGATAAAGCAGCAGCCTTACGTTATGCGATGCTAGAAACTAAGAAAAAATACCCAAACCCCAGAGATTGGGCAGCTTTTACTTTAATTGGCTTGTTATAGTTTGACATGAGGGTAAGAATTATGAGCGATGGACATAACGAGCTACGCCTACGCAAAATTATTTCAATCGCTTTCAATACTTTTCTCGTAACAATTGCACTGACATTTGGAAATAATTCCTACAAATTTTTCTTTACACAACAGGTTTTAGCGCAAACATCTACAAATCATCAAGCTGAAGCAGATAAACTGTGGCTCAAAGGTATTGAACAGTTTGATAACATTCAATTTTCAGCAGCATTACAATCTTGGGAACAAGCATTGTCTCTGTATCGAAAAAATAAAGACCGTCAAAGCGAAGGGAGAATTTTAGGAAATATAGGAATTGCTTACAGCTATTTATATAATTACAACAAAGCTATTGAATCTCTTCAAAAATCTTTACTTATTGCCCAAGAAATTAAAGACCGTCAAGGTGAAAGTTTGGCTTTAGGTTATTTAGGATTTATTCATTCTTATTATTTATTTGGAAACTATCAAAAAGCCCTTGAATACTATACAAGAAGTTTAGATATAGCGAAAGAAATTAAATATCGTCAAGGTGAATTATGGAATTTAGAAAATTTGGGGGAATTTTATTTTTATTATACTTATTTGACTTGGAAACATGCAATCATTTTTGATAGAAAAGCGATTGAATCTTATGAACAATCCCTAGCGATCGCCAAAGAAATAAATGATTATCAAAGCCAAGTATCTGCCTTGATGAATTTGTATAAATCTTATTTAACTTTAGGTGATTATAAAACGGCAATTAAATACAAACAAGAATATATAGATTTAATTAAAAAACTTCCCACACCTTTACCAGCTAATTTACTCCCACCATTAAGAACATCACAAGCATTAACCAAGACTACTGCTTTTCTTAAAGCTGAAGCTGAACGACTAACTGGAGAAGGATTGAATTCCTATCAAAATTTAGATTTTGAAACAACATTAGAAAGTTGGCAACAATCTCTACATCTATATAGAAAAATTAAAGACTCCTACGGAGAAAGTAAGACTCTCAGATATTTAGGTATGTCCTATATTGACTTAGGTAATTTTCCTAGTGCTATTGACTATTTTCAAAAGAGTTTAGCTATTGCTAGAAAAGCTAAAGACCGTTACAACGAAAGTTGGAGTTTGGGATTTTTAGGATTAGTTTATATCAAACTAGGTGAATCAAAGAAAGCTATTGGCTTTTTGAATCAAAGCCTAGTATTTAACAAAGAAATTAAAGATGATAATACAGAACTTTTTATATTAGATAATTTGACTAATCGAGAGTTATGGTTATTGAGTAATTTAGGTAAGGCTTATTTTTTAGCAGGTGATTATGCTAAAGCTCTTGAGAAATATCAGCAATCCTTAAAAATAGCAAGAGACACTCAAAACTCTTATATGGAAGCAACTGCTTTAGGTAATATAGGAAATATTCATCTTCAAGAGACTAATTATTCAAAAGCAATTGATTATTTAGAGAAAAGTTCAGCAATTTTTCTACAAAGATTTCAGACCGAGCAGAATGGTTATCAAGAGAGAGGTGAAATTTTAACTAAGTTGGGGGATGCTTATCGTAAATCTGGTAAGCTTGATGAAGCGGTCAAAGCACTATATTATGCAATTGATACATGGGAAGATGTCAGGCGGAATTTAACAGATATCAATAAAATATCTGTTTTTGAAACACAAGCTGATGCCTATCAAATATTACAACAAGTTTTCATTGAGCAGCAAAATTATGATTCTGCCCTAGAAACTGCTGAAAAAGGGCGTGCAAGAGCATTTGTTGATTTACTTAATACACGTTTATCTACTAAAATTAATGATAGTCTTACCCAAGATTTAGGAACTCAATTACCCAACCTCCAAGAAGTTGCTCAACAACAAAACGCAACACTTGTTGAATATTCAATTATTTATGATGAGTTTAAGATTCAGGGTAAACAACAAACTAAAGAATCAGAACTCTATATTTGGGTAATCAAACCCACAGGTAAAGGTACTTTCCAAAAAGTTGACCTCAAGCCTCTGTGGCAGAAAGACAATACAACTCTTTCTGAATTAGTTACTATGAGTCGTCAATCTATTGGTGTGAGAGGGCGTGGTATTATTATCAGTCAAAATTCTGATACTTTGAAAACAAAACAAAGATTCCGAAGACTACATGAACTACTAATCAAACCCATCGCCGAATTTCTACCCACAAAAGAAAGCGAAAAAGTTATCTTCATTCCTCAAGGTTCTCTATTCCTTGTCTCCTTTCCTGCACTACAAGATGAACAAGGCAAATACTTAATTGAAAAACACACAATTCTAACTGCACCATCAATTCAGGTTTTAGATTTAACCCGCAAACAAAAGTTGGCAAGTCAGGAATTGAGTAAAGAGGAAATTTTAGTAGTGGGTAATCCGACGATGCCGAAAGTAGAGTTGGAACCAGGAAAACCCCCCGAACAATTAAATAATTTACCCGGTGCAGAACAGGAAGCTAAAAATGTTGCTGCAATCCTCAAAACTCAAGCACTGACAGGTAAGCAAGCCAGCAAAACAGCTATT
The DNA here is from genome assembly GCF_014697485.1 of Anabaena sp. FACHB-83. Classification (NCBI taxonomy): domain Bacteria; kingdom Bacillati; phylum Cyanobacteriota; class Cyanophyceae; order Nostocales; family Nostocaceae; genus Anabaena; species Anabaena sp. FACHB-83. The sequence continues at coordinate 43,731 of NZ_JACJRY010000023.1, forward strand.
TTACAGAAAATTGCACAAGCGAGAATTATTCACTTTGCTACTCACGGTTTACTTGATGATAACCGGGGATTGGGAAGTGCGTTAGCCAAAGGCTTTGGTGGAGCCATTGCTCTTGCACCTTCCGATAAGGATAACGGGTTGCTTACGGCCGAAGAAATCTTGAATCTAAAGTTAAATGCAAACTTGGTTGTTTTAAGTGCTTGTGATACCGGACGTGGGAGAGTAACTGGTGATGGTGTAATTGGTTTATCTCGTTCTTTAATTAGTGCTGGTGTCCCCAGTGTCATCGTTTCTTTATGGGCAGTTGATGATAACTCCACATCGTTTCTAATGACCGAATTCTATAAAAATATCCAACAAAAACAAGATAAAGCGACTGCTTTACGTAAAGCTATGCTGACAACAATGCAGAAATATCCTCTCCCCAAAAATTGGGCTGCATTTACCTTAATTGGTGAATCTGAATAGTTTGTTTGGCGTATCTAGGTTGTATATTTTTCATTAAAAACATACAATATTTTTCCCCTCTCCGATGCGGAAATGGGTTAGGGGAGAGGTCAAAACAGACTTGTTGAATTCCCATCAAATTAAATGTAGAACAGCTTATTAGCTATTTTCAGAATCAACAACCTCAAACGAGATAGCCATTGCGGCTAATTTTTTACTATCAATACCACGCACTCCCGACGGTAATTGTATTTGCTGTGCAGAAATCCCGCCACGAGTACCTGCATCTAAATCATCTAATATATTGTTGGTTACATCTAAAATTTCATCGGTTACAGCAATAGGAGTACTACGATTAGCGACATTTCTTAAACTAGCAATTTTTTGCAAGGCTAAAAGTGAAGTTCTTAGGGGTGTTGTACTAGCAATAATTAACGCTTCTGAAATTCCTAAAGGTCTATCAACAGCTAAGATAAACTCATCATCTGTTTGGGGGATGAGTTTTGTTTTTTGTGCTTCTACTAAAGCCGCATTTTGTGTGGCAGACCAATTATTAGGGAATATAACCGTCATTTCTCCTTCCGCATCAATTACTAAAATGCTGACATAAATTGGTTGATTTTCATTGTTTTGAATTTTAAAAGCAATTTTGGTGCCGACGGCAAGTTGAGTCAAGCCGGAATTAGACAATTTAATAGCAGGTTTTGGTTGTTTCGAGATAGATCCACGAACTGGGAAAGATTCTGCTAGTAATTCATTACTATCTGCTACATTCATCGAAACAGCAACATTGATGCGGGATGAATTAATGTTACCCAAAATTTGCTTAACTACTCTAGCAGCTAGTAAAGATTTGAACTTCGGCTGTAAACGTTTTACAGCTTCAGTAACAGATTCACCAGCTTGACCAAAAGACTTAGGAATAATTTCATCTTGGCTAGGGAGAAATAACCCAAAACTACCAACTTCTGGCAACTGAGAAATGCCTTTTTTCTGTAATTCCTGATATTTAGGCTGAGTCATCTGCCCTAGAATATACTGTACTGATTGTTTTCCTAAAAGTTGCGGTTCAACACGTTTCAGGGATTTGAGAGCTTTTATGGCTTGCTGGGCATTGTTATTATTGAGAGATTCATCAATGCCTATTTTTAAAGTAGGATTGTTGGGAATACTGCGAATCCGTTCTTGTAATAAATTTCCTGGCTGTAATTTTAAAGTTGAGCGTGTACCTATATTAACTAATGTACCTTTACCAATTAATCCTTGACGAGATTCTAATTTGATTAAGCCAACTTCATCACCTTGAGGATTGACAACTGAAAATAAGGGATTATCTGTGAAGGCTTCTAAGCTTTGTGGATCTATACCACCCAACCACAATTGAACTTGATTACCCTTGACTTGAGTCACAACAGCTTCAGCCGGCACAGCTTGAATCGGAATAAAATAAATCGGTGGGTTGTTTTTGTTGCAGCTAAGATTTAATTCAAACTCTGGGTCTTGGAGATTACCATTTTCCCTCGCTAATATTTTAGTACTGCGTCCAATATTTGCGATCGCACTATTTACAGATTCATTACCAGCTTGTTGCCAAAGATACTGTGTCAACAAATAAGTAAACGCCCCAGCATGAAAGCCCTCAAACGGTGCATCCGCCGCAAATTGATCACTTCTCGCACTAGCAATCACAACTCCCTTCGCCACAGCTTGTCTACGTTTCTGGATAAATTCTTGCTGTGAAAGTCCCAGCCGCTTCAGCCATTGGCGTTGATATTCCAACTCTTCGGGACTGGGTTGTAGTGATGTACCACCATTCACCGAACGAACGCGCAAATTTCCCCGTTTACCACCACCAGAATGACAACTATCTAACACAACAGTCACATTCTCGGTTTTTAATGCAGACATCAACAAAAACAATGTGTGTCCCATAATGTGATTTACCGAACCGCGTCCGTTAGGTGGTAATTTGCCATCTATCGGAATAAATGTACTATTCAGTCCATCTGGCGCATCACCATCTGGATCTTTGACTCGTGTACCATGTCCAGAAAAGTGAAATAATACTACATCACTGGGCTTGGCTTGTTTAATTAAATGTTCTTCAAACGCCGTCAGGATGCCTTGACGAGTAGCTTGTTTGTCAGTCAAGGTGAGAATATCTTGGGGTTTAAAACCAAAACGATGAATTAATAATTCCTGCTGTAGCCTGACATCAGTAACACAACCAAAAAGGGGCGACAAACCATCATCTTCAGAATACTCATTAATTCCCACTAATAAAGCTAGTTTACGCCCTGTATTTTGTGCCAAGACTTTACCCAGATAATTACCCTGCTGCATAATATCCCATTGGCTTAAACCCAATGCAGCAAGGGTAGAAGCAGAAAATTGCAGAAAATGACGGCGTTTGATATTAGACATAAGATGTAATAAATATCTAGGTTAAAACTGTTTTAAAAAATTGTATTTCTAGCTTGTGTGAGATTATGCAAAATGTTCCAGATAATTTGATAGCGTTCCTCATTTACTGAACTATAGGAATCCGATTTGATTTCTGAATCTAGTTGTGTGGTGCGCGTTCGCAAAGCGTCTCGCAGAGAAGCGCAGCGCAAGCGCGATAGGCAGGGAGTAGGGAATGGGGAGTAGGGAGTAGGAAAGAAGCTTGACCTGGGTGTACTGATTTTTTTCATAAATCAAATATGAGTCCTATATAAATTTATCTGCGTCCATCCGCGTTTATCTGCGGTTAATTATTTCCCTATATAGCAGTCCTAAATAATTTGTAAAATTTCCATATCTTTTTCTTCTTTCTTATCTTTGCGTCCTTGGCGTTCTTGGCGGTTCGTTTCCATATCTATGTTTTTCACGACTCATTTAGGATTGCTACATATAACCCACAAAAGGCTTAAATTTTCAAAATCTACTCAGCTTCACCAATTAAACTAAAAGCAGCCCAATGTAAGGGATTTTGATATTTATCTTGTTTCATTGTTGTTAACATAGCTTGGCGTAATGCGGTGGCTTTATCTTGTTTGTTTTGGAGATTTTTATAAAATTCGGTCATTAAAAACGATGTCGAGTTATCATCAACTGCCCATAAAGAAACGATGACGCTAGGGACACCAGCACTAATTAAAGAACGAGATAAACCAATAACACCATCACCCGTTACTCTACCGCGTCCGGTGTCGCAAGCACTTAAAACCACTAAGTCTGCATTTAATTTTAAATTGAGGATTTCTTCTGCTGTCAATAAACCGTTATCTTTACCGGATGGTGCTAATGCTATGGCGCTTCCTAACCCTTGGTTATCATCTAATAAACCATGAGTGGCTAAATGCACAATTCGCGCTTTTGAGATTTGCTGTAAAATGGCAGCTTTTGTTGCTTGGCTACCAGTAATTGCTTTCGTTTTGAATAACGGTGCAATTTCTTTTGCTTCTTTTTCTGCACCTGGTAAAGCTGGTAATTGTGCCAATGGTTTGCCAGGTTCTAAAGCTACTTTTGGCATTGTGGGATTACCCACGATTAAAACTTCTCCCTGGCGCGAATTTTGATGTGCTAACTTTTGTTTACGAGTTAAGTCTAAGACTTGAATTGATGGTGCGGTAAGAATTGTATGTTTTTCAATTAAGTATTTGCCTTGTTCATCTTGCAGTGCTGGAAAGGGAACTAAAAACAAAGACTCTTGAGGAATAAATACCACCTTTTCGTTTTCTTTGTTGGGTAAAAGGTCGGCAATAGGTTTAATTAATAAGTCATGTAACTGTCTAAAAGAGTTTTTGGCTTTGGTTGGATTTGAGTTAGCAGTAACTTGAATTCCCCCGCGCCCTCTGACACCAATTGATTGACGACTCACAGTCACTAATTCTGCAAGAGAGGTTTTATCTTTTTCTTGTAAGGGTCTGAGGTCAGTTATGCGGAAGGTAATTTCACCTGTAGGTTTGACTACCCAAATATATAGCGCCTGCTCAAGAGTTGCTGATGCTCCTAAGCGAGAAGTTGTTTTAGAATCAATTGAATATTGAACTAAGGTAGCATTTTGCTGCTTTGCGATTTGTTTGAGAAGGGATAATGTTGGTTTTGCGATTGTTGGTAATTGTGGTGTAGTATTACCGCGAGTGCTAGGCCTTGACTGGCGGGAAGATAATAAATCTATAAACGCTCTGGCTCTACCTCGTTCTGAAACTTCTAGAGCTTCATTCGTTTTATTTTGGGCAATTAAAACTTTTTGTAATAATTGATAAGCTTGAATTGGCTGCTCAAAAAATGATATTTTATAACTATCATTTTCTCCTAATCTTTCGCGCAGTGATTCCCAAATTTCAATGGAAGAGTATAAAGCTTTTTCTGCTTCTGGGAGTTTGCCCAACTCCATCAAAGGAATACTTAAATTATAGAGTGTGATGCCTTCGCCCCTGGTATATTTCGCCTCTCTGGTAGCAACTAAAGCTTGCTGATAATATTCTACCGATTTATTATAATTCTTCACTTGCAGGTAAGCACTGCCCAAGTAGCCTAAAGTTTGACTTTCGTTGAGGCGATCGCCTACTATTCTGGATACTGCCAAATCTTTTTCTAGATAATCTATTGCCTTAGCTGCTTCACCTTTATTAATATACGCTAGTCCGATATTTCCTAATGCTAATCCCTCGGCTCTGCGGTTAGATTGGGAACGGGCAATAGACAAAACTTGCTCATAGTAATTAATCGCTTTATCATAATCTCTCAGATAATAGTAAATATTACCAAGAGAGTTGAGGGATTGACGTTCACTATCTTTATCTTGAATTATCCGAGCAATTTCTAAACTCTGCTGATTGTATTGAATTGCTTGATTATAATCAGCAATAAAATAGTAGGCACTGCTAATATATCGCAGAAAATCTATAACTGCTGTACTATTAGTTAATTCTTTAGCAATAACTAACCCTTTTTGAGAAACTTCAATAGCAGCAGCATAGTTTTCTAAATTAAGATAAGTCTCACCTAAATTTAACAGTGCGACTAACTCACTTTGACGGTCATTAATAGCTCTCGCAAGTGCTAAAGCTTGTTGGTAATAATCAAGAGCTTGTGGTAAATTATTCAGGGCTGCGTAGGTTCTCCCTAAATTTCCAAGGGCGGCTATGCGATTTTGACTATCTTGATTTTGCTGGTCTAGGGCTAAATATTGTTGATAATATTGTATCGCCTGATTGTAGTTTTTTTGCAGGCGGTGAGCATTGGCTAACTTAACTACAATTTCGCCTGCATTGGGGCGCTTGGGTAATTTCTGGACTATCTGCCAAGATTTTTCATAATAATCAATTGCTGTTTTGTAGTTATTTTCCTGTTCATAACTAATTCCTAAAAATACCAAAGCAACAGACTCACCTTGGCGGTCATTAACTTGTTGATAAATACTTAAAGCCTGTTGTAAAGCTTGTCTGGCTGAAGTGATTTGTTTGTTACCTAAAAGTGCAGCCGCTTGCCTAATTAATGTATTGGCTTGTTGTGATTTGTTATTAGATGTTTGTGCCAATACTGGTGAATTAAAAAATATTAAATTCAAGTTTGACGGGGTAAACCCAATAGTCAAAATGGCGGTGATAAACGCGGTTAAATTTATTCTGCTTAAGCGTAGCCCATTGTGGGAATTGCTCATATTTTTATCTAGCATTTGATATATGAACAAGATAGGTAGAGAGGGGGACAAGGAGGACAAGGTAGAGTGTGTTTTATTTAGGATTGCTATTGTAATCAGCTAAGAAAGTTTAGGTTGCATATCCGAATTTAAGTTAAGGTGGGTATATTGCCCATATTATGCAAGTTAAATGTGCAGTAGCTGATCAATTAACGTTTTTGGTTTTGATTTCTTTCATAACTAAGAATACCAAGAATATTAGTTAATCTCGACTCGGTTTCTTTATCATTTATCTCGCGGGCAATATTTAAACTCTGCTGGACATACTCTAAAGATTTATCATATTGTTTTAAGTGATAGTGAGCCTCACCTAATTTTTCTAGAAAAAACATTGCCCCTGGTTTATCTTGTAAATTTTTGACTAGTGCTAAACCTTGCTGAGATACTTCAATAGCTGCGGCATAGTTTTTGACTAAAATATGACCAATTCCTAAATTACCTAGTAATTCTTTTTCATTTTTAGTATCTTTATTTTTTCTGGCTAACACCAAGGCTTGCTGATAATATGCAATAGCTTGGGGATAGTTTTTAGATTGTTGATAGGTATCACCTAATAAACGAACAATGGCATATTCATTTTCTCGTTTTGGTAATTGCTGGACAATTTTTAAAGCGCGTTGATAGTAATTAATCGCAGCATCATAGTTAGTTTCTTTGTTGTAAGTAATCCCCAACAATAACAGCATTGCTGATTCACTTTGTGGCTTTTTTGCTGCTTGATACAGTGCCAAAGCTTTTTCAAAAGACTGTCTAGCTTCAGGTACTTTTTGATTGTTTAAATATTCCACACCTTGTTTGAAAAATTTGTCTGCTTCTACTTCTTGACTGTTTTGAGCTTGTGCCAATACCTGCGTTGATGGCCAGATGAACGAATTTGCCGGGATCAATCCAACAGCTAATACCAGTGTAGTAAGTGCCGTTAAGCCAATAGCGCGATAAGACATGGTGCTTTTACATATAAATATTTTTGTAATTTATTACGTAGGTGGATATTCTTAGCCAATATAGAGATAAATTTTAAGAATTCAGTACTCCCCTTCCCTCGTCTACGGTGTACACACAAATCAGGGTTGAGTGCATCTATCCGCTCAATTCAAACTGGTATAAGTCCTGTCACCAATATTTCGGATATCTAGCTTCACGGGAAAGATTATTAGACTTATCATAAAACCCGCAGGGGGCAGGGGGAGAAAGAGTTTTGTCTTTCTGCACAGATTTCTAGAATCATAACTGATTAACCGGACATGATATGACATCTTTTACTGTCTTGAAGTACAGTTACCGCAAAAGCAGTATCCAGCAGTCATGCCGTACTCTAGCAGCCTAACAGACGAAGAGTGGGAAATCCTTGAACTCCTACTGCCGACTATAATTGCCGCCTAAGAAGCAGACCAGACCCTCGAATTGGACAATAATTGGCTCGCAAGGGGTGAAAAACACTTGTAATGCTAGTGTTGAGTCGAAAGGATATTGTTTCTACAAATCGACGAATAGAATTAAGAAGCATCTAGCCGTTGATACGTTGGGGTTTCCCTTCTTTACTTACTGCTAAAGTTGATCGCTTTTTGTTTTCTATAGTAATTCTAAAAAAATTATTAACATATCTCTACCTTGTCTCCCGTGTCTACCTTGTCTCCTTGTCTCTTTTATTTATATATCAAAATTATAAATAATGTGGTTTTAACTACGCTCTGAGATGGGTTAGATCAGATAAACTTTTCAAGGTGAATGTCATTAAATGCTGACTTTCGTGATGTTACAAAATAGGACAGCCTAGCTATGAGTAGAGATGTAGTCAAAGTCATCTTATGGGAAGAAAAGCAAAAAGAGTATCTCAAAAAGTTGTATGATTTACAATTTATTCCCCGAATCGGAGAAGAAATTTACATAAATAGGGAGAATTGGAAAGTAACGAGAATTGAACATGATGTGGAAGTTAGTGAAGTGAATATCTATATGGAAATAGCCAAAAAATCCAAAACAGAAAAAGAAAAAGAAAAAGAAAAAGAAAGAGAAAGACCATCCTCAAATTCATAAATATGTAGTCAATAAGGTGCATTTACCTATTGAGGTGGGGAGTAGGGAGTAGATTTATTTGTAATTTTTTTAGGGATATTATATCTGACTTCTGAATTCTTATTCAAATATTTCTCAAATTAATCATTGTTTCACTGCTTTTTTGATTTTATTTTGTTGCATAGTGCAGCACTTGTAAAGTTAGCGATCGCTCAAACTAACTATCATTTTGCTCATAGTATTTACTCAGTGACTAGAGTTATCAGAATTTACGCAAGAAAATGCAAAATTAAGGGTGTAGGGGTGTAGGTGTTCAAAACCCCTACACCCGTATCTCTATACTGCTACAGACTCATTCACAGCTTCACTAGCAACAACACCATTAGTCAGAATTGCCTGCCGCGTTTTTAAGTTAAATTTATAACCATGTGGCAAAATGTGTAACTTCGCACCGCAAATTGCTAAAGGTTCATCGCGGAGAATTGTATCTGCGTTGTTATATGTAGATTCAGATTCATCCACGATTGTGACTGAACCTTCACCAATAATTTCGATTTGGTCATCAGTGATTGCGATCGCAGTATTCTCATCAATCCCAAATCCTAACACCGCAGGTTCACGGACTAAGGCTGTAATCAAACGTCCTAAGCGTCCCCGTTGCAAGAAATGTTGGTCAATCACCACCCCTGGAAGAAAACCAAGGCCTGGCCCCATTTCCACAATTTCCATCCTGGGTGTACTTTGAGAATCACCCTCAACAATCATTTTATCGGGCATTACCGCCGCACCCGCACTCGTCCCGGCGATTACTGCGCCTTCCGCGTAACGTTTGTGAATCGCCGCATCAATTTCGGTATCTTTGAGGATGCTAGTAATTCTGGCTTGGTCTCCACCAGTAAAAAATATCCCGGTTGCTTTACTAATTGCTTCTAAAGCAGTCGAAGAAGACGCATCTTCACGAGTTTCAGTATCAACAATCCGCACCTTTTCTGCACCTAAGCGTTCAAAAACTCGAATGTAATTTTCGCCCACCTCTCTAGGTAATTCGGTTGCGGCTGTCATAATTACAATATTGGCTTTTGTACCTCCAGCCCGACGGACAAATTCTCGCAGAATCACGCAATCGCCTTCTTTATCTTCTGCACCGCCAATAATTACCAACTGGCGTTTATGTGTAGCCTCTGTCATAATGCCTCCCGGATAACCGGATTAAGAATTTAATTTAATTAATTTCAATAAAACATGACAATTACGACAATCCAATCAGCCCTTTGGTAGATTAATTTTTAATAGGAGAAGCTAAAATTTGTATAATTCTATGTATACTTAAATCTCATGAATAAGTAGGTGGACATAATTATTTAGAATACGCCTTTCGACTACGCTCAAGGCACGTCGCTCAATGCTCGTCATAACAATTGCTACAACAATAAGACCCAAAGAGATAGAAAAGCATAGCAGTAATTGGTAATTTATTTAGCAGAATTACCAATCACTAATGTATTAAGAATGTATTTATCCCTCTTCTCGAACGGGCTTTTTTACTGCCCTGAAATTATATAGCGTTTTTCATTCCAATGAAGTAAATCAATCTAGCCTCTATCCCCTATCAACTTGTACTGCACTCAACCACAAAACGCTATAAATGTGGATAATAATCTCCACATTTATTCAGGGAAATTGCTACTGCGGGCGAATTTTGTAAAGTAAGTTAACTAAAAATAGACGCGCTTGTTCCAGAGGTAAATGTCGTGGTTTACCTTGATAAACAATTTGAAATTCGTTGATATCTGGGCCATCACCATAGCCAGAAATCAGTTTACAGTGAAAAGCTTCCTCGGCGAGTTGTCTCACTTCATCTCTGAGAGCAGCTTTTGTGCTATTCATGTTTGGCTGTCTCCTCTAACCCTATTTTTCTACTTATATATTTTTCTGAATCAAAAAGCACCCTTCAAAGGTTATATTTTTATCTTGACCAATTGCGTGTAGAATCCTATTGATTTGAGTCAAACCCACAGAAATTTATTTATGCCCTGAGATAGTTGAAAATACTTAATAAATCGATTTAGGGTGAAATTAACAAAGTATAAGAAGAAAGTTACAGATTGCCTAAGCTAATGTGAATCAATTTACAATAATTGATTGAGTCTAAGCAACCACAAATTACAGTTGAAATTTCAGGGTGTTTAGCAAAGGTTGAGAATCAATGATTCAAGAAAAAAGTACCAATGTAGTCCGTGTGAATGCCAGAAGAACAGATGTGTTTGATGTTTTCAACTTCCAGCATTATGCCGGGCCGAACCCCTATTTAGATAGAGGCGCACTAGTATTTGATTTTGTGCTGACTGGGTATAGAGAACCTTTGCCCATTGAAGACTATGTTAAAAAAATTAGCGATCGCTATCCCCTGTTAGGTAATCAAACTTATGAATCTTATGCTCATTTGTTTGCACGCACCGCCTCAGAAGTGGGAAAGTTAGACATGGATTTGCACCTCACTCACTTCTATGTGAAACCAGAGGACAAATTTACCCGCATTAGTATTCAATCACTGCATCCCCGCACAACCAGAGCCGTAATTTATTGTATTTGGGATTGGTTTGAAGCGATCGGGCAAGACGAAGATTTTCTGTTGGATGACCAACTAGTCAGCTTACAAACCAGATTCCGCGAATCTGTCTATGGTGGCCCCACCGTTTACGCCTTGTTACGCACCGCCGATGAAAAAGGTATCCCCACCTTTTATCTTTGGGATGAAGGATTAATGCAATACGGCTGGGGGAAAAAACAAGTCCGGGGTGTCGCCACAACTTTTGACTGTGATAGCCATATAGATTCCGACTTCACCACCCGCAAAGACGACTGTAAAGACTTTTTGGGTAACTTAGGTTTTCCAGTTCCCCAAGGTGAAATCGTCACTACTGAAAAAGAAGCCTTGATAGTAGCTAGAGAAATTGGCTACCCCGTCGCCGTTAAACCTGTAGTTGGTCATAAAGGAATCGGTGTCACCGCCGCCGTACAAGACTCCTACGAGTTAGAATCAGCTTACGATCGCGCCTTAACCGCCATTCCAGAAAATCAACCTACACGGATAATTGTCGAAAAAAGCATTACTGGTAAAGATTTTCGCTTGCTGTGTGTCAACGGTAAATTTGTTGCAGCCACAGAACGCCGTCCCGCATCCGTCACAGGTGATGGTTACTCCAGCATTCACGAATTAATTCGCCAAGAAAATCGCAAACCAGAACGTTTAGACTCACCCACCTCAGCAATGAGCAAAATTCAAATTGATGAGGCGATGGAACTGTATTTAGAGGAACAGCGTTTGTCTTTAAAAAGTGTCCTCGAAAAAGGTAGAAGTGTCTTTTTAAGGAAAGTTGCTAATCTTTCTGCTGGTGGTATGAGTATCAATGCTACCCACACAATTCATGACGATAATATTATCTTGGCGCAAGACATTGCCCAACATTTTCGTTTAACTTGTCTGGGTATTGATGTGATTACCGAAGACTTAGCGGAATCTTGGAAACAAGGTAACTTTGCCATCTTAGAAATTAATGCTGCACCCGGTATTTTAATGCACCTCAACCCCGCCGTAGGTGAAAGTATTGATGTCCCATCCCGCATCCTCGAAACTTTTTTTACATCGGGAATTGATGCGAGGATTCCTACTATTACCTTTAACAAAATCTCAGTTCAAGAACTACAAACCACAATTGACCATATTTTATTGCAGCATCCAGAATGGACAATAGGTGCTGTATGTCGGGAAGCTGTTTTGATCAATCGCTCCCAAAAAGTTTTGCGTCCAGATTACAACAGTAATATTCAAAGTTTACTGCGGAATCCCAAACTTGATTTGTTAATTGCAGAATATGACTCAGAAACTTTAAATACAGAAGGGATGTTTTATCAAGGCAGTAATATTGTAATCTTAGATAACCCCACTGAAACGGAAATGATGTTAGTGCGTGATTTAGTGGATGGTTCAACAGTGGTCATTAAAAAAGGTAATGATATTTCCATTAAACGCAAAGGATTAATTGAAGACTACACCTTGGGCGAAGATGAACCATTTACCAGAGTTTATTTGAAAGAAGTTAGTACCATTTTATCTACATAGAATTCAGGAGTCAGAAGGAAGTACGATATTTCGTCAAGCTCAGTGCATCGCCGCCGGATGAATAAGCGGGTTGAAGACCGCTACTAATTGATTCTGACTCCTGAATTCTGAATTATTCTTCAAGCAAAGTGCTGAGTTCCACCATCTTTATAGGTGGTGGTTTTTAGTGTCTCCTTATTTTTTATAAATTTCAGGAAATGTAGCTTGAAGTTTAGCTAATTTTGGTAGGTCATGGGCTACGACATAGCGACTATCAGGATTACGAGCTATATAATTTTGATGGTATTCTTCTGCTTTGTAAAAACCTTTTAATGGACTGATTTCGGTAACAATTTTTTGATCAAATATTTTCTGTTGATTAAGTTGATTAATATATTTTTGTGTTTCTTGCTTTTGTTGGTCGTTTGCAAAAAATATTACTGAACGATATTGTCTACCAGAATCTGGCCCTTGGCGATTTAACTGTGTTGGGTCATGGGCTACTAAAAAGTAAATTTTTAATAGTTGTTCGTAGGAAATTTTGGAGGGGTCATAAGTGATTTTTACTGATTCCGCATGATTGGTAAAGCCAGAACTCACAAGTGAGTAGTCTGCTGTCATTGCATCGCCGCCAGAAAAGCCAGAAACAACATCAGAAACACCATTGAGATGCTCAAACACTGCTTCCATTCCCCAAAAGCAGCCACCACCAAAAACGGCTATTTGCTTTGTTTGGGGTGTAGTGGTGGAAATATCACTGGCGGGAGTGGGAAATAGTACACGCGCTGCACCATACAAGAGTATGAAACTCAAAGATATGATGGACAAGTTGCGTACTAAGTTGCGAGAAAGTGTCAAGTTACTATTTGACATATTTATATAAATTCCTTTGATGATTAATTTAGTTTTTTAGTCATAAGATAGCGATCGCTATCTTTAAATCCCACTCGGTGATAAAAATTTTGGGCAGATATATTTTCTCTTTCAACTTCTAAATGTAATGCTTGAATATTCAGAGAAATGCAGACCTCTTCTAAAAACTTAATTGCTTGTTTGCCAATGCCTTGACCTTGATAAGCTGAATTAATATATATTTCATCAATAAAAGCATCTCGTCCTCCGTATTCTAAACTATAGCCAAATGAGAGAATAACATAACCAATTGCTTGACTTTGGTCTTGAATTAACCAAACCTGACCTATTGATTTTTCATTCAGTAGTTGCATCAACGCATGACGCACAACAACTGCATTAAATGAGAGATAGCCATCTAGTTGATAAAATTCTTGGATTAAAACTAAAAGTGTTTCAACATCATTATTATCTCCTGGTTTAAAGTTAATGTTCATATAGGAATACGGTTTGATTCCTGAATCTAGTTGTGTAAGCAGGGAGTAGGGAATGGGGAGTAGGGGGTAGGAAAGACTGCTGATCTGAGTGTACTGATTTTTTTCATAAATCAAATATGAGTCCTATATAGCAATCAAATTTAACTCTTGAACTTACTCTTGAAGGTAGGGAATAAGATTTTCTGGTTTTTTTCCTTTTACTTCTAATGCAGGTAATTTCAAGATAAAACTACTACCATACCCAAGTTCCGAGCGGAGTTCAATTGTACCGCCAATACACTCTACAAGGCGTTTGACGATACATAAACCCATACCAGTACCGCCTGTAGCACGAGTGCGAGAAGAATCTAGGCGATAAAATGGTTCAAAAATGCGGGACTGTTCTAATAAGGGAATACCACATCCTTTGTCGCTGACTTGAATCATTGCCAAATCTTCCGTTTGGGTGAGTTGTAAAATAATTGGCTCACCAGTAGCGGAATATTTCACGGCATTGGTAATCAGATGGTTTAATATCTGCATTAGCTGTTGGCGTTCGGCTTTGACTTGAACAGGAAAGGAAGTGATATTTAACTGAATTTCCCGATGATGAAATTTTTCGGTCATCTCGGCTACGGCTACAACTACATCATTAAGTAAAATTGTTTCAGTTTCGCCGGGACAGGGAATGGCGCTGTTATCCGCCCGTGCTAAGTCTAGTAAGTCTTGGAGGATATGATTCATTCTTTCGGCATCAGAAACAGCCATTTCGAGAGTTTCTTTTTGGGAAGCGGCTAAATTATGGCTACGTTGGAGACTTCTTTGCAGATATCCATAAACCATACTCAAGGGTGTGCGTAACTCGTGGGCTAAATCACTGAATAACTGGCGTTGCTGTTCTTTGGAGTCAGAAAGTTTGGTTAAAAATTCTATCCATGTCTGGGCTAATTCTTGAATTTCGGTTGGTGTTTGATTTAAACCTAACTGCTGGGGAGTGAGTTCAGTTGTGCAGGTTTCTGCCCATTGATTGATCTGTTGTAATGGTAAGAGCGATCGCTTAATAAATAAAGTAGTCAAAACTGTGGTGATAGTCAGGGAAAAAATACTCATCATTCCCAAACTTTGAATCACAGTTAATAATTGATAATTGTCAGCTATTCCATAATTTTTATCAGCAATCATCAAACATTCTTTGATTTCCCAACCAGCCCAGAGTGTAAAGCTACTTAGTCCCAGGGTCACAATTAAGATAATGCCAACAGTCAGCCGGAAATGTAGTGAATCTGGGTCAATTCTGGCGACCAAAAATTCAACTAATTTTCGTTTAAAACTTTCCGCAAAATTTATTGTCATATCTTGATATATGAACCAAAGAGACAAGGTAGACTAGGCAGACAAGGTAGATTCATACCTTGCACTTTCCACAGTTCAAATTTAATCGATGTTTCTGCCAGAAAAATGAGTTTTTCCTGAATAGAGTTAAAGCTTTTGCTGAAAGCTCTTTCAGAGCGATTTGGTATCATAGCGTTTACTATAGGAATCCGATTTGATTTCTGAATCTAGTTATGTAGGTAGGGAGTAGGGAATGGGGAGTAGGGAGTAGGAAAGACGGCTGATCTAGGTGTACTGATTTTTTTCATAAATCAAATATTATGACTTACGCACTGTACAAAATAACTATCTTGTGTATCAACGGAAATACGTTGTTTCAGCCTTTGATCAATCACTCTAGATTAGGTGCGATCGCTAAAATATCATTGAAAAATCTAGCTATAAACCTTAAAAACCCTACCTGTTATTTTGGTTTGTCTGTCAATGCGTAAGTCCTAAAATATGAGTCCTATAGTACAGGTCGGCTTAAATAAACAGACCACACTTCGACCACGCAGTAGTTGAATCTCGACACTTCTCCTACCGGAGACGCTACGCGAACGACAAGCTCAGTGCATCGCTTCGCTCGATTACCGCGAAGCCGAAACTCAGTGACCATAAGAAATTGCTAAAAGGCTTGTGGTATCGTTATTATTTCTTTTTCCTTTTGCCTTCTTAGGGACTTTTTTCTTGTGGGGTGGACATCTTGTCCGCCCCTAGCCAAGGGCGGGCTAGAAGCCCACCCCACAAGATTGGATAATTTATTTGTTGGAAATCCCTTACAAAGTTAGGCGGGACGGAAACCGACACCGCCTACTTTGCGCTTTTTACTTTTGTCTTGTTGTACTAGGCTTAATCATTGAACAAACCCAAGAAGGAATCACTGTGTAATTCTTACGGGATACCAAATAGATTCTAGGGTGTGGGCTAGATGATTTGCAGTTTCTGGATTATATTCATTCAGCAAAACTGTAACATGCCCCAATTTCCGCCCAGGACGAGATGTAGTTTTGCCATACCAGTGAACGCTGGCTTGGGGAATGGCGGCTAATTGTTGGCGCTGGCTTTGATAGTCACTCTCAGAATTTTCATATCCCAGCAAGTTGACCATGATAGCCATTTGACAGTGTAAGTCAGGATTGCCCAAAGGTAAACCACACACGGCTCTGAGGTGTTGTTCAAATTGGGAAGTTTCGCAAGCATCTATTGAGAAATGTCCTGAATTGTGGGTGCGGGGGGCTATTTCGTTGACTAAGACTTTACCTTCTTTGGTGAGAAATAGTTCTATGCCAAAAATACCGACTACTTCGAGGCTATTTAATAAGATATGAGCGATCGCTTGACTTTGTTCGGCTTGATTAGGTGTAATATCCGCAGGTGCTATCACGCGCCGACACACTTGTTGTTCTTGTTGAGTTTCTACCACTGGATAGATAACCACTTCACCATTTACCGAACGGGCTGCAATTACCGCTAGTTCTCGTTCAAATGGTACAAATTCTTCAATTAAGAACTGTGATTGATTTGCTGCTTGAGCTAACTTTTCCTGTAAAGTTGCTAAATCTTGGATAATAAATGTGCCTTGTCCGTCGTAACCGTGACGACGGGATTTTAAGACAACCGGAAAACTTAAATCTTCTAGCTTGGATGCTAAATTCTCGACATCATCCACAGCAAAAAATTGCGGTACAGGTAAACCTAAATCTCGCAAATAACAACGCTGATGATATTTATCTAATAACGGCGATAAAGCTTCTAACCTCGGACGAAAGCAAACACCTTGATTAGCTAATACACCTAAAGCATCAAGGTCAACAAATTCATTTTCAAAGGTGATGACATCACTTTTTTGGGCTAATATTTCTGTGGCTTTTGCATTATCAATTGCCGCAAACACTGTATCTTGGGCAATAGCTACAGCCGGGTCAAATTTACTAGGAGTTTGTACAATTAATTCTACTCCTAGTTTTTGCGCTGCATCCCCCATCATCCAGGCTAGTTGCCCACCACCAATTACACCAACACGCTTCATCGACATCCTAAAGATTCACGGGTATCTACGCCAGTTTTGGAATTTACCCCACTGGCTTTACGGCACAGTTCTTTGATTTGCGCTCTATCCAAAACTGCATCGGTGAAGTCTGCACCTTGAATATTCACATCTGTAAACAGGGCGCGAAGTAACAATGCTTCTTTAAAAATGGCATCACTTAAATCTGCCCCTGTTAAGTTTACCTGATCCACCATCGCATTAGTTAAATCGGCTTGGTGAAGATTGGCTTTTGTCATCACTGAAGCACTTAAGACGGCTCCGCGCAAGTCAGCACCAGTAAAGTTCGCCATTTCCATATTCGCGTTAGAAAATTCCGCCGCTTGCAAAGTTTCTCCCGAAAAGTCTCTTCTCGCCAACTGTGCATTACTAAATGACAAGGGATGAGTCCAGTCTACGGCTAAGGCGGGAGCAGGCAGAAGGCAGAGAGTAAGAATACTCAATATCAAAGCCGGAATGGGATTTATGACTCTGTGATGATTGCTTTTTATGTAAATCAAGCAGAATAATAAAATTCCTAAAAGTAATGCTAATCCTGGCTGCCACAACATATTTGTTTTTTAGGTATAGTTGATGACCTTAGCTTAACATTTTGTAATCTTAGGCGATCGCTAAAACATTTTTGGGAAACGACTGGATGAGTCGAAGAGATAAGGGAGATAGGGGAGACAAGGTTGACAAGGGAGACAAAGAGAGGGATGTTTGTCAATCAATTTAGGATTTCCATATATTAATCAATCCCTTTTTTACTGTTCCCTCCCTACGCAAATATGTTCATTAATCAAATCAGGTTAATATATATAACCAAAGGCTGATTTTTATCACTAAATATAAATTACTGCGAACGCTCACGTTAAACTTTACAATTCTTGATTTAAAAAATTGCGTTTTGCGATATAAGTTGCGATATAAGTATTCTTATTAAAGAAATTCATAAGTTGTTAATCATGAGAACATCTCATAAATAAACATCCACAAGGAATATTCCCTAATCGCTAATAAATTAATTAGTTACATTTCTTTATGATTTATTTTCCAAGTAAAGTTTATTAACTTTTGCTGTTAACCTCAATTCTCCCCTGTTAGTCTTCTTATTAAGGTGAGTGAGTCAGCGTTGCTTGAGCATATTAATTATCTGTCTTGGATGCTTGACCAGCTACACCAGAGGAGAATTAACTTTAGTTTCATAAATAGTTGCTTGGCTACGACAAGAGGCAGGAGGAAAAGAAAGTTCAAGAGGTCACAAAATAGGTTTTAACCTTCTCTAACGGTTGGTTTATTTCTATTGCCACTTGTGAGTCAGAAACTCATCAGTTTATATTCAGCAACTACCCAAAAATTCGTAAGCAGTAAGTATTAGACAAATGGTGAAACATTATTCTCTGGAATGGATTGAAGCTTGGTGCCAAGAAAATGGCTGGACAGAGTTATTTGTAGAGCGACGCAACAATTATTGGGCGTTTCCTCCTGGTGGAGTGATGCCAGAACCAATTCCATCTCATGTGTTGAGAGGAATTAAAGCCGAAAAAGGACTCACCGTTGAAGAAAGAATTTGGTCATTGTCGGCTGTAATGGGTACAGTTGTAGCTGTCGTTAGCACCTTTATACTCAGATGTCCTATGCCTTTGGTATTGGCCTTTGCCTTTAACGCTGTAACGGTGGCTCAATTTGAATTAGAAGATGTTTAACGGTTAAGGTGGTCATTTGTCCTCTCTTACAAAGTTCTGATCGGAGGAAGCCTCCGCTCAGACTTTGCGCTTTGTTCTTAGTCATTAGTAAGGTTTCGAGATTTACGTTTTGTAACCTAATTGTTGTTGATTTAACAAATGACAAATGACTATTGCCCAGATTCTTTAGAGACTTTTTCTATTTGTTGGGTAAAGTAAGATTCTTCGTGTTTGAGTTGCTGTGCTAGTTGTAAGCCTTGCTGAAAGGCTGAGAGTGCTTGAGGATAATCTTTTTGTTGTAAATAAATTTGCCCAATTTGGTCGTAAGCTTGCATTAAGCCGTAAGAGTTATAGGCTTTGCTTTGGGTTTCGATGAGAATTTGACTGGTTTGTAATGCTGCGTCAATTTGTCCTTGGGAACGGTAAAGGACAATTAATTTTTGTAAAGCTTCCGCCGCTATAACAAATTGTTGTGATTCCCAAGCAGTTGTATAAGCTTGTTGATAGTTATTAAAAGTTTCTTGAATTAGGCTAGGATTTTCTTTGGCTAAAGATTCGTAGTTACTAGCGATCGCTAATTTTAATTCTGGTATTTTGAGAATATTTTCTGGGTCAGTATACAGTAACGCTAACTTATTTAAGGTATCTATAGCCTGTTGTGGTTGTTTGTTTTGCTGGTAAACATAAGCTAACTGTTTGAGATATGTTACCTCACTGGTGCGATCGCCCTCAACAGTCGCTAGATTTAATAATTCTTGATATGTGGCGGCGGCTTTAGGATAATCGAACCAAGCTAGATTTAATTCAGCGATGGTTTGCAGGGTTGATAACTCTGCGGTTTTATCTTGTTGCTGGCGTACGGCTGTCAAAATTTGATTGTAAACTTCTAAAGCATTTTTGGGCGATCGCACATTTTGATAAGCTGCACCTAAAGCCTGTAATAATTCTAAATTTACGCCTTGTTGAGCAACGGTTTTGGGTGATAAAGCCTGTTTTTGAATTGCTTGCAACCTTTGAGTTATATAAAATAACTGCTGACGGTCGTTTTGATTCCAAGCGATCGCACCTACTCTAGATAAAGCATCAATTTCCGGTATTGTTCCCAAATAGCGTCGCAGACGGATTTCCCGGTTCCAAATTTCAAACGCTGTTACCTTATCTCCCGCTTGTAACGTTTCTGCTGCTTGTTGATTTAATTCATCTAACGCAGTGGCTAAAGTTTGCTGTTCCTCCGTCGTTAACGGTTCTTTATCAGCCGAAGGCCGCACTAAAGGATCAGGTGTGGTAACTTCTAAAGGACTAGGGGGAAATTTATCTGCTTGATTAGGATCTTTCGTTGCTGCCAGGGTGACAGAGTTATTTAATAAGATAGTGAAAATTGCGATCGTGCATAAGCGCCTGAGCATAAATACTTTACCTGACTAAAAGTTAGATGATAATTAGTTACTAGTACAACAAGGCAAAAGTCAAAAGGAAAAAGAAAAAATAGTGATAACACAAGCCTTTTAGCAATTCCAGATGCTCTATTTTATTTACGCCGACCTGTACTAGCTCAATAATGACGATATTTTTCTAAAAATTCTCCAGGCGCGAGGATATAACATTTCTGTTTTCATCCCCTTACGGAGTAAATGGTTTGGATACTCTTCGCTCAGGGGCGTTTACCTACTGTGTACACACAAGTCAAAAATTTTCAGGTTCAACCACATCCCGCCTAGAACTAAAGTTCCAGACTCATGGCCAAAGTCCACAAAGCGTGGACTGGAATACATTTTTAGTCGAGTCATCTGAAGATGACTTGCGCTATGAGACTCGGAATGAATTCCGAGGCGGGACTGTAAAGAAACTGGTTTAAAAAAAATTTTCCCACATCTGCCAAGAGGCTGCATAAAAAAATCTAGGTCAACCTATTGAGTTAGTGAAGGGGTTAAACCCCAGAAACAAGCAAGAAAACATTAGGAGACTAGATCATGAAATTCCGTAATATCACCAGTTCTTTATTGACCGCTACTGCACTTTTGACCACTACATTCCCCGCTTTTGCTGGCCCCTTTGATGTCAGACCATCTGGAATATTCCGCCCCAATGATGTGATTCCTGGGGCTGTTGGTAATGTGAATAAATCTACACCCAGCACACCCAGCAACCCAGTCGGTAATAGTGAAATTCAAGGCTTAGGCGACCATCAATCTTGGGTTGACAACAAAACTCTCGCCAATGACCCCCGCGCTTTGTGCAGTGATGTTGGCTTAGGTAACAACACCCGCACTAGTTCCAGCAAAATTGCTTTAGCAACCTCTACTAGCACTCGTACCAGTTCTTCTCGCAGTCATAATGATGGCGGTGGCGGTGGTGTCAGCATTTTGGGAATTGGTGTTAGCGGTAGTGGTGCTAGTCAAGGTAGTCAAAATAATAGTGAATCTCGTGACAGTCGCACCAACCGCAACGAAGAAAATAGCAGCAGTTCTGCAACTGTGGTTCAAGGTAAGAATTGCGATGCTTTTGTTAACGCTGCTGCGGCTAGAGATATCAACTACCAAGACAACTTAACCCGCCGCTATGAAATTAAAACAGGTCGTCGCGGACAACAAGTTAATCAACTCCTGCAAGATAAGTAATGCGATGTTCGATATTAGCTTGGACATCTTGTCCAAGCTACAAGAAATATAAAAATAATTAACCTGAAAACGCCAAGGTTAGCGCCTTGGCAATTCTCATTCTGAGTTCTGACTTCTGCTGTAGTTTTGACTACTTTTCTGATTTTTTAAATAGTTCTAAATAAGCAGCAACTTAATGATAATGCTGTTAAATCTTTGTTAAGAAAAGTTACAACGCTCTTAACACAAGGAAATATTATTATGGTTGTCACAGGTGAGAAGAATACCAAACATCAGGTAGTAATTGTAGGTGGTGGCTTTGGGGGATTATATACAGCAAAATATTTGGGTAACGCGAATGTAAACGTTACCCTCATTGATAAACGGAACTTCCATTTATTTCAGCCACTGTTATATCAAGTTGCTACAGGTACGCTATCACCCGGTGATATTTCCTCACCATTACGATCTGTATTCAGCAAAAGTAAGAATACTCAGGTATTGTTAGGAGAAGTCAGCGATATTGACCCAAAAACCCAAAAAGTGATGATGGGTAATCAAGTAATACCCTATGACACTTTAATTGTGGCGACAGGTGCAAATCATTCTTATTTTGGTAAAGAACACTGGAAAGATTTGGCTCCTGGTTTAAAAACTGTGGAAGATGCTATCGAAATGCGCCGCCGGATATTTGGTGCATTTGAAGCCGCCGAAAAAGAAACTGATCCTGAAAAGCGTAGTGCTTGGTTGACTTTTGTGATTGTGGGTGGTGGCCCTACAGGTGTAGAATTAGCAGGTGCGATCGCGGAATTGGCATACAAAACTCTCAAAGAAGATTTCCGCAGTATCGATACATCCGAAACCAAAATTTTACTATTGCAAGGTGGCGATCGCATTCTGCCACACATTTCACCAGATTTGTCAGAAGAAGCAACCGCATCCTTAAGAAAGTTAGGTGTGGTGATTAACACTAAAACCAGAGTCACCGACATTGAAAATGACATTGTTACTTTCAAGCAAGACGGTGAAATCAGATCCATTCACTCCAAAACTATCTTATGGGCAGCAGGTGTGAAAGGTTCGACAATGGGGGCAATTTTAGCAGAACGTACAGATGTAGAACTTGATCATGCCGGACGTGTAGTTGTAGAACCAGACTTGACTGTTAGAGATTACAAAAACATTTTTGTGATTGGAGATTTAGCTAACTTTTCCCATCAAGATGGCAAACCCTTACCTGGTGTTGCACCAGTCGCCAAACAACAAGGAGAATATGTCGCTAAACTGATTAGACGACGCTTGAGAGGTTCGACTTTGCCACAATTCCACTACAACGATGTTGGTAGTTTGGCAATGATTGGGCAGAATTTAGCTGTTGTCGATTTAGGTTTCCTTCAACTGACAGGTTTCCCAGCTTGGGTATTTTGGCTCATAATTCACATCTATTTCTTAATTGAGTTTGACACTAAATTACTCGTAGTATTCCAGTGGGCTTGGAACTATATCACTCGAAATCGTCGCTCTAGATTAATTACAGGCCGAGAAGCATTTACAGAACCGCAAACACCTGTTAACAAGAGCAGTCGTTTACTAGATGCTTAACGGCGTAAATAATTATTGTTGGGGTAAGCAGAGGAAACAGCACCTCGACTTCTCCTAACGGAGACGCTGCGCGAACGCTCGGCGACCGGAAGCAGAGGTGTAGAGGGATTTGTATTAGTAATTTTGTGAATGGTATTATTAGCTTTCGTTGTCGAGTTCTTGAATCACCCGTGAAAACTCTTGGGTGAGAAAGTCGGAACCAGTTGCAGTATAAATTTCTTGCAACTGTTGATAAAACCATAAGGTTCTTTCTCTACCCGCCTTAAACTCTTGCCAAATGCCGTTACCATGTTGGCGTAAATCCGCTAATAATGACCTAGCATTGTGTAGTTTATCGGCTAACGATACCAGTCGAATTGAAGGTGAAGCAAAACGCAGATTTTCTAAATACTTTTGTTTACGTTCTTCCCAAGGTGGTTTGGGGTATGTGTCAGATTCTGTGCAACCATCGACAATGGTAACGACTGTCTCACCGAAACGCTGGCGGATTTCTTCACGGGTGGATTTTCCGCCTTGGTCTTCGATACTATCATGTAGTAGAGCTGCGATCGCCTCTGCTTCTGTTCCGCCTGCCTCTAAAACCAGTGCTGCAACACTTAGTAAATGACTGATATAAGGAACACCACTAATTTTGCGAGTTTGATTTGTATGCAGACGAGTTGCATACACTAATGCTGATTCAAAATTGGCTGTTAATTCTGCTGTATTCATAATTCATCTTGATGATAAAGCTGAAATTCTTGAGCGACATCAGCCGCAATACTTTGTCTAAGTTCATAAGGAAATAGAACTTCACATTTTGGTCGCCAAGCACGTAAACGCATCATCACGTTATTATCTCGATTTTTAGCATCTTGATATCTAATAAATACTTGATAATAAGCATCTGCTGGTGAACGATGGGCAAGAATTTTTAATAAAGCTTTTTGTTGTTGTGGTTGTGTAATTTTTTGTTTGATTAAATTTTGTGCTTGTTGGTAAGAAATTGATTGAAATGTTTCATGGCGTTCCGTACCTTTAACATAGCGATCGCCAAACTCTCTATCAAACCGCAACAACATCAATTGTGCAGGTAAATAAAAATCAAACCCCCAAGCCTTAGCCATTTCTAAAGCTACATAATCGGGCGTAGGTAAAGTATGTCTTTGATAATTTTGTCGTAAATTTGCTGGAATTTGGGCATGATCCCAGCTTAAAGGCTGCATTTTTTGAATATGGTCAAGGCGGAAGTTATACCATTTTTTCTGAACATCAGGACTTTCACCATAAGCGCATAAATAAACTGCCCTTTGAATATAGTAAATACAGACTGGGTAAACAATACAATCAATTTTACTTCCCGCCTTGGCACTGTTATAAGTTAGTTTGATTGGTGGTACTAAAGTTTTTGTCCATAACTCTCTTAACTGATGTTGCCAATCATCAACAGCATCCAAATTACTGCGGGGTGTAATATAATCTAACTTGAGAAAAAATCTTTGAACTCCGTTAATTTTCTGCGAGTGATTTTCGGCAAATCCTACTAAGTCTTCGTGCAGAAAATTCAATTCATAATTATTATCAGCTTTGGACAAAATTGGACGCGATGGAAATTCACTGACACGATAATATTTATCATTTTGATAAATCAGCCAATTCAAACTAACTAAAATTTGTAAATCGCCATGCAAAGAACGACGAGTTACAGCAAATAATCTTCTCTGTAGAACTTTATCTAATTTAGGTTTTGTAATATCAGTATGTGCAATTATTAATTCCTGCCATTGGTGAGCAACTATTCCAGTATTTTCATTAAATAACCATTGGGCTGTTGTTTTCGCACAAGCACAACGAGAGTCATGTAAATGGGGAATTTCTTCGCCTTTAGTGTGAGTAGGGCTAAAAAAAGCATCCCGCCACTCTACATAAGTAAAGCCATCATTCAACATTAACCGTTCTTGATGACCACCGTATAACGAACGCAACCACACCCACAAGCGAATTGTCCGCAACAGTTTCTGCTTGAGTGAACCCCTAGCTAACCATTGCAGTAAATCAACTTGGGGTAAATCTTGAAATACCAATTCAGACACTAAGTTAATCTCAACAAATAACTTTCCTTAAGATACAGCCTATTGGAAGACAACTTTTCCAACGGCGTGTATGATATATCCAGCAAATCAAGGCAACGCTAATGTCTACCTACAAAATTGAAATTAAAGAAGATTTATTAAGAGTTAGTTTTGGTGAACCAGCCCAAAATGATCAGATTGTACGTGATGCAGCCGCCAGATTAGAAGAGATGTCTGCATCAGGGGAATTAGCCGGAGGACAGTTACTCAAAATTAACGGGCCGATTTCTATCCCTGTAGCATTTGTTTTAGCACACAAATTGGCTCACATATATGGAGCAGTTGCTTTTTACGATCCTAAGTTGGGTAAGTATGTAATTTCTATTACACACAATCCAGCGTATAAACTAGGAGATTTAATTGATTGATATTTGATGTGCCGACCAACTAGAGGATGAGATTGGTTTGATAAACTTGCAATAATTATGACTACTTATTATGTAGAGTTACAGGGTGACATCCTTAAAGTAGGATTTGGCAGTACGCAAGCTACAGGCGATCGCATCGTCCGTGATGTAGCCGCTAAGTTAGATGAGATGATAACTACAGGAGAGTTACCCGGTGGTAATCTCATCAAAATCAATGGGCGGATTTCAGTATTAGTTAGTCAGATTTTAGCCGATAAATTAGGGAAATTGTATGATTCCATAGCTTTATTAGATCCCAAAATCGGCGAACCAGGAATAGATAGATATGTCGTCACCATCAGCCGAAATCCTAACTATCAAGTCGGTGATATTTTAGATGTCGTGCGAGAATCTCATCAAACTAACCTGAAAGTTGTCTTGTGTGGCTTTGCGAATACCGGAAAGACTTGCTTTCGGGAGGGATTAAAACAAGCACTATTGCAGATTCCCGACGCACCAGAATCATACTTTATTTCCGGTTGTCCCGATGGCGATGGTTCATGGTACAGCGAAACCGCCAGACGTGATCCTGATTTAGCCGCAGAGTTAAAAGCACGTTACAAAGCTGGATTTAGTCCAGAGTTCGCCAAACTGAAGGCGCAGGAAGTTCGAGGTGTGAATACTCCCATCTTCGTCTTTGATATTGGGGGAAGAATCTCCGACGCGAACCGCTTGATTATGAAAGAGGCTACCCATGCGGTGATTTTAGTCAAAGATGAGGCGGAGATTGAGCCTTGGGTGAAGTTTTGTGACGAGTTGAAGTTAGAAGTTATTGCGATCGTTTTTAGCGATTATTTTGGGAATAATGACGTTATTAAGTCGGAATCACCGATTTTGCGCGGTACAGTTCATAGATTACAACGAGGTGAGGATGTATCGCAGCGTCCAATTATCCAGGCTTTGGCGCGGTTGTTAGTGGGTTTGAGTATGGAAATAATATAAAAAACACAAATATTACTCGAAAGGTAAAGCGAGCAAAGGCTAGGTATCAGCTTTAATTTTTGAGTCCCCTTACGGGGATGAAATAAAGAAACTGATTTAGCTAACTAGCCTCGATACTTCAAACTGCGTACTTCAATCCCCTTACGGGGAGTTTGTAGCTATAAGCTTTAGTGATGAAGGAACATTTGAAGTTTTGGCTGAAGCTAACTAGCTAAATATATATAAGTTTTTGCGTAAAAGTCAAGACAGAATAATAAAGCTAAAGTTTATTTTTTAAAGTGTTATGTATTTTTCCAGACCATTCCTGTTTAAATTCAACTAGAATATAATGAACAAATTCACTTATTAAGGAGTTCCGTATGAGGCTCTATTTGGATAGCTTGGCCAAAGCCAGCGATTATTTACCTAACCAGCCTATGACCCAAAAAGCGTACTTAGATAGTAATGTTCGACTTTTACCAAATGACCAGTCGAGTTCAATACTCACCCACACCGCTATCTGGGTTCTCCTTGCTTTAGTTCTTATTATTGCTGTCTCTACGTCACTGCAAAACTTTCAATCGACCCGTTCTAGCACCATTTGGACTATTCAACTTGGTAAGTTGTTTTTGATATCGTTTCGCAACGAATCCAGCAAACCTCAAAAATAGATCAAGTAAGGTTACAAGTTTTTAATATAGCTTCAGAGCGTATAGAGTTATGTATCGTACTTGCGCTCTGTATGCTTTCCTATAGATAGGATTCGTTTTTGACTCAAGCTAACAATACTGAGATTAGTTTTTACAAAAGTTTGATTTAGTCTCAAACTATCTGATTGGTGTGAGTTTGCATCCACAAATTCGTAATCTGCTATATCAGAATAATTCCCAATCGTTATATGTAAATATGACCATGACTCATACACAAAAATCTTTTAATGTTGCCTTACGAGTTATCCAAGAGTCAGTAAATCTGATTATAAAATGGGTTGATCCAAAATTAGTTAAAAAACCTTATGTTTCACTTGTAGAAGATTATGTTGAGGAAGCGAAACAAATCTTATCTTGGCCAAGTCATAGTCAACCAGATTTTTTAAGACTCATATTTGATAGTGTCAAAATTTATCAACGTCATGATAAAGAACATTATTGGTTTCCTAAAATCATTGAAGATAATAATCCTATAATTCATTACCCTGACACAAATAAGCCAAGTGATGATATTCTTATTGAGATTAAATCAGAGATCAAGCAATATATAAATATTCTGACAGATGATGATTGGAATAATTTATCATTACTGACTTTATTTATAGAAAAATTCGCATCGTTTCTCAGTTTGGGTGCAGCTAACGTATCTTTGTTAGATATGGCAAGAACTACGGCCGCAGTAGCAGTAGCATTAATTAATAATCCTGATAGTGAAGTTAGTTTAATTTCTGGTGATTTATCAGGAATTAAAAAATTTATTTATACTATTTCTTCTGATGGTGCTTTAAAATCCCTTAGAGCTAGGAGTTTTTATTTAGAATTGGTCACAGAAGAAGTAGTCCAGCAATTACTATCGAGATTAGAAATTCCCCGAACTAATGTAATTTATGCTGGTGGTGGTAACTTATATATTTTGGCATCAGGAACTGAAGAAAATAAAAAGATTGTTCAACAAGTACGACAGCAATTTAATAAATGGCTTTTGGAAGAGTTTCAAGGTAAAGTATTTCTAGCTTTAGACTGTTTAAACTTTCCAGTTAAAGAACTTGCCTGTGATAAATTTTCCAGTCATTGGTCAAATGCAACCAAAAATCTGGCTGTACATAAATCTCAGAAATTTGCCGACCAAATTAGCAATTTTATTATCCCAAGTCATAGTCATGAACCTTGTCGTGTTTGTCACCGTGATGATGTAGAACTAGAAAAATTAAAACCTCTTAACAAAAATGAGCCAGATTCAGTGATTGCTTGTGAAACTTGTCGCAGTATGTTCGATTTGGGAAGTAATTTATTTGGAGTGAAAGCTATTGTACGCTCAAGTCGTGAAAATGTAGATAGTAAGTTACCTACACTGTCATTTAAACTTCCTGCTATTGATGACTCTCCTGCCGTTAATATTTATTATCACTGCTTTAAAACTTGGAAGCCAATAGTACCAGAATCCGACACAGTTTTATTAGTCAATGATTGGAACTTAGAACATTATCAATTTAAGCATTTTAAAAATGTTTCTACCTTGTTATTAGGTAACTATGGTAAGGAAAGTGAAACAGATAAAAATCATCAAGAAGAAGTACAAGGCTTTATGCGTGCTGAAGAAATGGCAGCAAAAGCCAAAGGTATTGATAGAGTTGGCTATTTGAAAATTGATGTAGACAAACTTGGACAAATATTCGCTAAAGGCTTAGGTGAGAATCAATCTTTACCTAGATTAGCTGGATTATCTCGCCAAATTAATTACTTTTTTAAGGTATATTTGAATAGTTTAGCAAATCAAAGGAATATTAATATTCCTGATCAAATTACTCAACCTACAACCAAAAATGAGCCATATAATATACTATTTATATATGCTGGTGGGGATGATGTATTTATTAGTGGAGCATGGAACGAAATTGTAGATTTTTCATTTGATGTTTATCAATGCTTTCGTGCTTATACTGGCAACAACCCAAATATTACTTTGTCAGGTGGAATTAGTATTGATGATGCCAAGTTTCCTCTATATCAATCTGCTGAATCTTCAGATAATGCAGAGAAGGCAGCCAAAAATAATGGCAGAGATAGTTTAAGCCTATTTGGTCAAGTTTTTAAATGGGATGAATGGTTAGGAATTAGCAGAGAAACTGATTTTGATACTTTTAATAAAAATTATAAGAATCCAGAAACCAATAAACCTTCACTTTTGGGAATTTTACCATTTGTTCAGAGATTAGAACAGCAAAATATTGGGGTTAATTATGCTCGTAACTTTGTACGTAATCTGTTAATCACCGCACAGATACAAGAGCAAGCATTGAAAAAGTTTGAAGAAGATAATAAATCAGAGGAGGCTTTAGGAACTCGCTATTATTTGCATTTACCAAAGATTGCTTATACTTTAGCGAGATTACCCAAGAATGTACTAGATGATAATGACTTTAGGACTTCTTTAAAAAGTCCATATAATGCGCCTTATTTTCGGGCGATCGCAACTTGGATTGAACTCTTAAACCGCTAGTAATTTATATGCAAGAACAACATAAACCCAAACAATCTTATCCACCAGGAAATTCCAGAACATCAAACCCTCAAACTAATACTAGTACAACACAGAATATTGTTGATCAAATCATCAAAACCATTAATGATTTGACAGATGACTTAAAAACATATCCTATCCGTGAGTTAGTTAAACACGCAGAAGAATTTGGCCCCTATCTCAAACAGCAGAGGTTAGAAACTAATCAAGTTCGTAAATTTTTAGATGCTGTAAATCGGTTAAAAGCTGACTTAGCTGAAACAGGTGATTTTGCCAAAATTGAAACAGAAGTAGTTCTGTTGAAACCCAAATTAGCATACGCAGCAGCTAGACAAAAACCTGCAAAACCATTAGGTGATGTCATGTCAGTCGCTATTGATAAAGTTCACAGCAAAGAAGATTTTGAACGTCTAGTTCAATTAATTGAATCAATTATTGCTTATCACAAAGCTGAAGGTGGAAAATAATTATGCCAGTATCATACGCACAAAAACCCCTGCTCGGTAAATTAACACTTACTAGCCATCTTTCCGCCGAAACTGGATTACATATTGGTGGTGGTGGCGAAAATTTAGATATCGGTGGATTAGATAAACCTGTAATTCGTGATCCTTTAACTAAATATCCTTATTTACCAGGATCATCAATTAAAGGAAAGCTACGTTCTACTTTGGAAAGGTTGTTAAATAAGCCTCTAAATCGCACTGGGGGAAGTGGTACTTGGCGTTATGAAAGTGATGATTTAGCAGATGGATTTACCGAAGTAGAAAACGGGAATTTTGTTGCTTACGAAGGTGCTAGAACCTGTCAAGTTAGTCGCTTATTTGGTTCTACTGGTGGTTCTGGTTTTTGGATGCCAATAGAAACTGCAACAGAAGAAGGATTATTTTCAGACAAGAATCGTACACGCACAATTGAAGGTCAAAATTGCGTCCAAGTTAGTCGAGGACGTAATGCACCAGCTAGATTAATTATTCGTGATAGTCATTTAGTAGCAGAATCAGCAGAGAAGTTAAAGCAAGTTGATACTGGTTTATACATGACCGAATGGAAATTTGAAAACGGTATCGACAGAGTAACAGCAGCAGCCAACCCCAGACAGTTAGAACGTGTCCCAGCAGGGTCAAAATTCAAATTTGAATTAGTTTACACTGTAGAAGATGCCAGTCAAGCTATAGAAGACTTACAAAATATTGCCATAGCTCTTGCCATCCTTGAAGATGACGCACTCGGCGGACATGGTTCAAGAGGTTACGGGAAAGTTAGATTTCAACACTTCAATTTTTCCTATCGCAGCTTGGCACAATACCGCCAAATGACCAATACTCAAGGGACATCTGAGATTCAACCATTTCAACCCATCGCTAACACTCAAGAACTTTTAGAGAACTTCGGAAACTTACGCAACTACATTCAACGATTATTGCCAGGAAACGAATCATGAGTGTTTGGAAATTAGTAAAACTCAACTTTGGACGAAGCCCGGCGCACTTTGGTGAAGTGGGAATTGGGATGGAAGAAACAAGCGATCGCGTCCGTTCCGATGCTTTGTTTAGTGCTTGGGTAAGTATTTATGCACGGTTGTTCGGTAAAGAAGCAGTTGAGGAGTTGTTACAGCAATTCCCCACTAAAGACAAACCACAACTAGCACCCCCATTCCGTATCAGTTCTACATTTGTTTACAGGGAAATAGGCAGAGGCGATCGCACAATCTACTATCTTCCGCGTCCTCTTAAATTTCCTACTAACTACCCTGATGATGATTTAGCGTTTTTTAAAACATACAAAAAACTCAACTACTTACCGCTAGAAGTTTGGCAGAGGTGGTATCAGGGAACAGGATTTGATAAAAATGCTGATACTCAAGAGTTAGAGAACTATACCAAAATAGGCGAATCGAATGGAAACTTAAATATATTCGGCACATTTGACTACACAAAAGCCTTTAAAATTGATAAAGTTCCCAAGATTGCCGTTGATAGAGTCACCAGAGCAACCAACCTTTATCATACTGGCTTTGTGCAATTTGCTTGGGAAAAAGAAAAAGCGGGTTTATACTTTCTGCTGCAATTATCTCCAGAAGGTGAAAAATTAGCAGATAAATTACACGCTGCGTTAGAACTATTGGGAGAAGAAGGAATTGGCGGAGAACGTTCTAGTGGTGCGGGAAGATTTGAAGTTAATTGGTTAGATTTACCTGAAATTTGGAAGCAGATAGTTGACTTTAAAGATGGTAAATACCACAGCATTATCAGCTTATTTTGGGATTCTGAAATAAAAGCAGATTGCTTAAAAAATGCCAGTTATGAAATACAAGAACGGGGTGGTTGGATAGCCGAAAGTCAGCTAAGGCGCAAAATGGTACGAATGTTTGCCGAAGGTTCTGTTTTCCTTTCATCACCAAAAGGAATGTTAGCAGATGTGACACCTCAAGAATTTAAAAAACTCAAAAAACATATAATTTACCGTAGTGGTATTAGTTTAAGTCTGCCAATTAAAGCCAAGGAAAAATAAAAATATGGTGGCTTCTCTTCCTTCGCATCTCCAAAAACCTGAATTTTATCAATCAAAAATAATACAGTTAACCAGTCCTATTCTGCATATTGGTTCATCTGTATCTCGATTAAATCCCTTTGAATATGTACAGACAGATAAAAAAGTCTATCTACCTAATCAAGAAGCATTAGCTAAGGGTTTACTATCAAAAGGTGGAAGCTTCTTTAACGATTATATTCAAACAATAGAAGAACGTCGAGACATCACCAGTCTTTTGAAACAAGCCTTTGGTAATGAGTGGTGGAATGCTAAAGATACAAATGATAACCCAATTTTTCCGAAAGAAGCTATCAGCCAAAAGCTAACATCAGATAGAATTACTGATTTACGTCCCATGATTCGCAATGGTATGGGAAAATTATTCATTCCTGGTTCTTCAATTAAAGGCGCAATTAGAACCGCCATAGTCTATCATTTACTCAAACACGCTGACCAATATAAAGTACCTTTATCTAAAAGGGTTAGTGCAATTGAAGAAACCTTAAGGCAAAAACTAGGTCAACTCAACCCATATCAACAGAAATTCTTAGATGATGAGCTATTTATGAATAGCCTGTTTTCTGAATTTCAACTCACATATCAAAATAGGCGATTTTCTGCGAAAGGGCCAAACGCAGATTTTTTACGAGCAATTAAAGTCACAGACTCACAGCCATTAATAGAAAATATAATTACCACAAAAAAAGGTCAAAAAATACCTGTTAACCTTCCTGTTGTAGCAGAAGTAGTTATTTCTAGTCGATTTTCTGATTACTTAGCCAAGTATAAAGCATCTATATATGCTGAAATGGTGCGTAATATTCAAACAGAATTTACACTGACATTAGATACAGAAATGCTATCTTGGTTTCAACATCAAAAAGGCATGAGGCTACCATTTAATAACCTTGATGAATTAGTACAAATATGTCAAGAATTTACACAAGAACAATGGGATTATGAACATGATTATTGGCAAGATATCAAAAATAATCCCAAAGCATCAGGTAAAAATCTAGATTTTAATTACATTCGAGAATCTTACGAATCAGAAAAATGTCCCTATAGCCTCAGATTAGGTTGGGGTAGTGGAATGACAGGAACAACTATAGATTTGTTATTTGCAGATGAACTGCGTGAAAAAATCCGCGATACTTGTGGTTTAAAAGCACCTGGATTTGAAGCCCCAAAATCTCGAAGAACAGTAATGAATCCCAATGGTGAAATTAAGTTTGTACCTGGATGGGTTAAATTTAAGAGTTTATCAAAATAATGCTAATTCGTTCTACATGGACACTCAGTGTATCTGAATCAACGATTTTACCTCGTTCCTATAACTTGGAATTAGTTAAGCAAATACATCAACAACTAGGCTTAGAAATAGGAGGAGATAAACCTGCTGTTTCTTATTCTGGAATTATTGGTTCATATTCTAGGACAAAAGAATTTTTAACCTTTTATCCAGAGGAATTTTATAAATTATCACTTTGTGGATTACAAGATATAGCATCCAAGACAATTTCCCACTTTAATTTTGCTGATTCCTTAGAATTATTCGGAGCTAAATTTAATATCATCAACCGCGAGGACGAAATTACCAGCTATGAAGAACTATACACAACTCTTGTAGGAAATGAGCCAGAACCATCTAGACGCTTTGACTTGCAATTTATCACCCCCACAGCTTTTGCTCAGGGTGCAACAAATTTACCTGTACCTGTACTAACTTTAATGTTCCGTAGTTGGTTAGAACGTTGGAATCATTTTGCACCTGTTTATTTAGGAGGTGATGAGTTAATCGCTTATCTGAGTAATGCAGTTATGATTAAAAGCCACAAAATTCAAACGCGAAGTTGGCAATTACATAAAGGGTTTGTCAATGGTTTTGTTGGCGATGTAACTTTACAAGTTTTCAACCGTGCTGATCCCTTACTAGCGAATGTCGCTAATTTATTAGTTCAATATGGGC
The DNA here is from genome assembly GCF_014697485.1 of Anabaena sp. FACHB-83. NCBI lineage: Bacteria > Bacillati > Cyanobacteriota > Cyanophyceae > Nostocales > Nostocaceae > Anabaena > Anabaena sp. FACHB-83. The sequence continues at coordinate 77,774 of NZ_JACJRY010000023.1, forward strand.
GGTTTGCTGGTACAGGAATGAAAACCCGCTTGGGTATGGGACAGACAATAGTAAAATAATTATCGTTTGATTTTTACATTGATTATTTTTCATTGGAGCAACTACTTATGCAGAAATCAAAGTTAGTTTTGACACCTGTAGGGGCATTGATTCTAGCCCCTAACCGCTTGTCTGAATCTGAAAAAGAAGAATGGAATAAACTTGAAAAAAACAACCTAATTAATCTTCAAATGGGAAGTGTGAAAGGTCAAAAAGAATTAGAAGAACAGCTAGTTAGTAAACTGAAGAGTTTGGACATAAATACTGAAGATGGATTACGCAAAACCTCTCCAGAAATTAAAAGTTTAGCCAAAATCGGAATTAATAGTGATGATAAGGTTATCCTTTATGCTAGTGAAACTCCCGAAGGTATAGTCACTGCCAGAGTTATAGGTGAGTTTATAAAGCAAGTGTGGAAATGTAATTTTAAAGCAGAAAATATAGAGGTAGTTTCTGGATTACAAGTTGAAGATGCTGGTAAATTTCGGAGTTTGGGCGTTGTAAGTTATGTAGAAAGTGTAGTTAAGAAAATTAACGATCCTAACAATTTTTATAGTAATGAAATTATTTTGAACGCAACAGCTGGTTTTAAAAGTTTAGTCCCATATACAACATTGATCGGACTTTTATTTAAAATACCAGTCAAATATATTTTTGAGACTTCTTCAGAATTACTAATTTTACCCCCAATTCCTGTTGATTTTGATTTGGTATTTTTTGATAAAATTAAATTTATCTTAGATGAAATAGACCTAAACAGTAAAATTACAGAAGATAAAATAAGAAGACAAATTGAGCCAGAAGTTTTTGAGCAATTATTACCTCTGTTAGAATTTACTGCTGGTGAGTATACTCTTTCTTCTTTAGGAATCATAGTTTACGAACGTTACAAATCTCCTCCTGCTTTAAGCAAATCAAAACGCCATCCTAATGATAAAGATCATACTCGTGATTTTTCTCAAGAGCCACATAGAACAACTGAGTTTGAAAATTTTAAGGAACGTTTAAAAAATTGCGAATGGGTTGACGGTTTTTGGTATTTGAAAGGAGCAGATAGGTTTCGTCAAGAAGTTAAACAATTAGGAAATGTATTTCATGTTGCTTATGGTGGAATTGAACTTAAAGTGGAAGTTACAGCCACTCATCAAAGTCACTACGATATTATAAAAGCTGCTATTGAAGAATTGATGTAATTAACTTCTTTATACTATCAATAAGTAAGATAGCGATCGCACTCCCCAAACCCCCAAATTCCCAACTTCAATAGCGATCGCACTCCCACACCTCCAAATTCCCAAACTCAAGAGCGATCGCACTCCCCACACCCCCAAATTCCCAACCTCAAGAGCGATCGCACTCCCCACACCCTCAAATTCCCAGCCTCAAGAGCGATCGCACCCACCCCACACCTCCAAATTTCCAACCTCAAGAGCGATCTCACTCCCACACCTCCAAATTCCCAACCTCAAGAGCGATCGCACTGCCTACACCCCCAAATTCCCAACCTCAAGAGCGATCGCACTTCCCACTCTCCCAAATTCACAACTTCAAGAGCGATCGCACATCCCCAAATCCCCATATATCCTACGCAGAAATAACATTTACACCATATTGGCTAAACTGAGCATCTCTGCTAATAATTATCAAGTTTTCGCTCATAGCCTGAGCAATTAACATTCTATCAAAAGGGTCGTTATGATAATTTGGCAAACTTCCAGCCTTCAACCCATGTTCAATACTAATCAAAAGTGATTCAAAGCAGTTAACAGAAATTGCTTCTGCAAGATTATCTGGTGCTGATAACTTGCCAGTTGCTTTTTTAATGGAAATTTCCCAAGCACTAACCGCACTGACAAAAATTTTATTTTCTGGATTAGAAATAATCTCTCTTGCTTCTCTAGACAGTTTGAGATCATTATTTAACCACCATAACAATGTATGTGTATCTAATAAATAATTCATTCTTCACCCATAAAAGCATTAATGATTTCATTGGGTGTCACATCAAAATCATCAGACATTTTTACCTTTCCCTCCCAAAAACCTGGAGTTCTGGGAGTAGCAACAGGAGAATAACGAACCAATTTGACTAAAGGTTTACCAGCTTGACTAATAATTACTTCCTCACCCTGTAAAGCATATTCGATTAATTGAGGAAGATTATTTTCCGCTTCTTCAAGATTTGCTAATTTCATTTTATTTACTGAGAAATTAAGGCTACTATTAATTAGTATAAGATATGTAATCCTACAAATTAATGAAGTTGAGCGATCGCACCCCCACACCCGCAAATTTTCAACCTCAAGAGCGATCGCACCCACCCCCACAGCCCCATTTTATTTCTCTTGTTCCCTGATCTGTCCCCTTACCCATTCCCTGATTGCTTGTCGAAATACCCTTTTTCCTGCCATACGGTATTTTTCAATTAGTGAGGGAATTTCTAAAATATTTAAATGGGGAAATACTAAACTTGTTTTTGTTTGAATATATTCTTCCCCTTGCAATTGGTAAATTTTGATTTCTCCAGTGTCATAACACCAAATTTCCGGCACACCTAACCTTGCATAAATTGAAAATCTATCTAACGATTTACTGGTAACATCAATTTCTAAAGCTAAATCGGGAGGAGGGTCTTGATTTAAATCAAACTTGAGCTTACCTCTAATTAATGCTTCATTTTGAAAATAAAAGCAATTATCAGATTCTATTCCAGCTTTTTTTAATTCTTGTTTCCAGGTGGCTGAACCATAACACTCGTAATCTATCTCTAAAATTTCTGCCGTATCTTTGATGATGTCACCAATTATTTCTTTGTAATATTCGTGTTCTGGTAATGGTGTCATAATCTCTAATGTGCCATCATCGTAAGCTATTTTAGCGGCTCGGTTCTCACCTAAGTCTACTAGTAAACTCTCAAATTTTTGCCAACCAATATTATGGAGAACTACTCGGTCAGCACGACGTTCAGTTAATAGCATAATTCCTCGCAGTCTCAGTTAACTATAAATAGCAATCAGGAATCAGTGAAAAATCAAGTATATGTTGAAAATTCATAACTGATGACTGAGCCACATCACAATTTATGTTTATTTATTCTATCAATGATGATTGATGAAGAATTTTCCCCTTTTGGGGATGGAATTGCTTAGAATATTGAACATCAGTTAAGTATCTTATAGCAATGCCACGAGCAGCTACAACCACGAAGCGTCAGCCAAAAGCTAAGTCTGCGTCTACGTCTTCAGTTCTTATACCATTTCACTCTAAACATGATACAGATAGGCAAGCAGCGCCTCGACTCCGCTCGGCGACCGGAAACAAAGGTGTAGAGGAAGTGATTTGTATCAGTAATTTCGTGAATTGGTATTACATGGGCGGATGAGACTGAATTAGTGGGTTTGGTGTTTGATTTGGAAGCAACGGTTTCTGCTTCGCTTTACTCACAGTATACGATTGGGCTTCATGCTTGGTTTCTTGATCAGGTGCGACAAGTTGATCCTGAGTTATCAGCTTATCTCCATGATGGCGAGTCGGAAAAACCTTTCAATATTTCGGCGCTAGAAGGTCAATTGTTACCGAGTGGGAAGCAACTGAAGTTAGTCGCTAACCAAATTTACCATTGGCAAGTCAATGCACTATCGCCAAAAGTAGCATTATTTCTTCAGCAGTGGTTGACTCATTTACCCAAAACTATCGAGTTGAGTAGTACACCTTTAGCAATTAAACAGGTGAATATTGCCCATCCTCCCACGACTTATGCACAATTGCTAAAGTCTTCAAATCATCTATCTGTTGTTAATCTGAGTTTTGTTTCACCCACTAGTTTTCGCCGCAAAGGTCATCATTTCCCGCTACCAGTCCCTGAAAATTTGTTTCACAGTTACTTGCGGCGATGGAATGATTTTTCTGGGATGTCTGTAGAAGCAGAGGCTTTTTTGAAATGGGTTGATGAAAATGTGATTATTCATCAACACCGTTTGGAATCGATGAAAGTTGCAGCCGGAAAACAAGGTTCTGTTACAGGTTTTACGGGGGCGATTTCTTTGGGTTTGAGTAAGGTGGGTTTGGCAAATACTGAATTTACGCAGTTATTTTATGCTTTGGTGAGACTTGCGCCCTACTGCGGTACGGGACATAAAACAACTTTTGGTTTGGGACAAACTCGCTTGGAGTGGGTAGAACAAAACTCAACAACAACGGCGCAGTTGTTAACCAATATGTTGGCAGAAAGAATTGAAGAACTGACGGAATTATTTACAGCCCAACGCAAACGTAAGGGGGGCGATCGCACTGATAAAATTGCTTCTACATGGGCAACTATCTTAGCGCGTCGAGAAATGGGAGAATCATTACAGGCGATCGCAGATGATTTACAAATGCTCCCGGAAACGGTGAAAACCTATGTCAAGTTAGCGCGGAAAGCTATTAAGCAGCAAGGAAAGTAAGGAAATACAACGCTTTACTAGTTGTTTAATCAGCAATGTTATAATGTTACCTCACGTTGTGAATGCGTCACCTCACATTGTGAATGTACCAAGTCACATTGTGAATGTACTCAGTCACATTGTTAATGTGTTGCTTCACATTGTTAATGCACCGGGCTTACTTATTAATTCATTATGAGAAGTCTTTGAGAGAACAGAATATTAAAGCAATAACGCGATGTGCGACTTATTCTTGAAACCCCTTTCCAAACCTCTCCCCGAAACGGAGAGAGGCTTTGAATCTTGCTCCCCTTCCCTGGTAGGGAAGGGGTTGGGGGTTAGGTTTGAGAGAAAGTCGCACACGGCGTAGCAATAAGGTTTATTTAAGTCTTAAACTATTGGTTAAAGTCAATTTTTTTAACGAACCGCAAAGAGCGCAAAGAGCGCGAAGAGAAAAAAGAGATTACTAACTGAAGCTGTGTATATAGTAGGGGTATGAGAGGATGTTTGAAAAGTCTTTGGTGGTGGATCAAATAATTTTAGATCCCCCTAAATCCCCCTTAAAAAGGGGGACTTTAAGAGACTCTTAGCCCCCCTTTTTAAAGGGGCTTGGGGGGATCTATAAGTGCCGATATACACAACCAACCACTTTTCAAACAACCTTTAAGATAGAAAAAGTTTTTTAGCTACTTGATTACAACTAATGTGTTGTATGTTGGGTAAAGCGATCGCTCCACCCAACTGACTTTGTTATAATCTGTTACCTCTCACCTCTTCCCTGAATATTTAAAGCTCGTCCTTGAACTGTGGGAGCAGAGGGAACGTTTAGTAAACTGTTGATGGTTGGAGCAATATCGATATTGCGAATCCTGCCAATGTTACCACGACGCTGAATGTCAGGGCCAGCAGCATAAAAGATGGCGCTGAGACTGGGAATTGTGGGATCATAACCATGCGCCCCGTAGAAATTTGGTACGGAAAATACAGAATTATCTGTGTCTCCTAAACGGGTGATGATGGGATTTTGTATACCGTCAAAGTTGTATCCCGATCGCATAATTGCAAACACATCACCAGTATCTTGACCGACAAATTCGCTTGTACCTAAGCCAAATTTTGGATCGTTGACATCGCTGGGTAATGGGCGAGGGTAAATTAAGTCAAAAACTGCTTGTTGTCTTCCCCGCAAGTAATTAGGATTGTTATCTACTAATTCTCGCAATGCTGTGATCAGTTGCTGCTGTAACGTAATATATTCTGCACGACTGACAACCCCGTTTGGTTCACGTCCTTGGAGATTAATATAAATGTTGGCGGCTGGCCCTGATGTGACGGCGCGGACTTTAGTTAAGTCAAAGCCGCGATTTCTCAGGTAGTTATTTAAGTTAACAGCTGTGTGAAAGGGAGCAAAGCCATGATCGGAAACAACTAAAATGTTACTGTTGGGTGTACCTTGGCGATTTGTCCCCACTGCGTTGATGATGCGCTGAACGGCATTATTAGCGGCTTGATAGCCGGCTTGTACGTAAGTTCTATATCGCGCTACTTTGGCTTTATCTTGTCTAGCGCCAATGGATAATGGATTGGTCGGATCACTAGGTTGACGAGAATCAGTTAATAAAAATTGGTGTTCTGAGCCATCTGGTTGTTCAATATAAACCATGACTAAATCTGCATTGGGATTTTGGTTAATGGCTCTCAATGCGAGTCGAGTTTGATAATCAACAAACAGTTGCACTTGGTCTTCGTAAATATCTTCTAGTTCGCTGTCGGGGAAAGTGGTAAATCCTGGGCTGAGGCGTTCTGGAATGCGGAAATCAGCTTGGGGCGACCAAAAACCAACGTTACTAAGAACATCATCGACACTGGTTTGCACTGCGGGGTTACGGGGAATTGCATTTGCAGAATAACGTGCAATGCGAACGGTACTCAAGTCGGGTGCGAGATTGCTGACGTAAAATGCTGTACCTGCTTGATTAGAACTGCCTTCTAAATAAAATAAACTAGATTTACGATCGCTCGCCTTCACATAAGCCGGGCCAGTTGCAGGTAAACTAAAAGTCCCTGTGGGAATACCAAGTTGAGCATCAAAAAATACTAATGTGTCGTAATTGGTGCGGCGATCGTTTGTTGTATCTAGTGCGGCAACTTGAATATTATAATTGACACCACCAACAGTAAACTGATCATTTAAACTTGCTTGTAAAATCGGGCTGTAAGAAATTCTGCCTGCGTTATTTAATTGCGTCACTATCAAACTAGTTGCAGAACTAAATTCAGCAGCAGTTAAACTAAAACCTCTTGCACCTACCCCCGCAAACGCCCCAAAGGGAACGGTGTAAGATACAGTTCTGTTGCTGGCTGGTTGAATAATTGGGCTATTAGTTAAACCAGGAACTCTGACATCAACTCCATCTGCACCGGGAAAGGTAGCCGCCACCACTTGCTTACCATTGCGCTGAAGCCCGACCCAAATTGGTTCTGCCGTTGGTTGTACACTGGCGCTAGGGCCGATTGTAGAATAACCACCAATTGGTGCGCCAAAACCACTAATGTTAGAGGTAAAGGGACTGGCAACTAAGTGAAATGTATTAGAGTTAATATCATTGCGGGCAGCAGTGGAACCTGTACCAATAGCTACATGACAAGCCGCAGTTAAAGAGGCACTGCAAGTAATATTTCTTTCAGCATACACACCTTGTCTTCTGAGTAATCCTAATCCTTGGCTGCGGTTTAATACACCATCCCTTAAGTACTGCTCGACAAAATCGGGTGTGGCACCATCGAGAGAAATTAAAATGACTTTGGGACTGGGTGTATTAGCTACTGGTTGAGCCGCGATAGAATGCACACCTAAACTCAGGAAAACAGTCACCAGCACTATTGCAGATAAGCGGAAAAATAACTTATGTCTAAAAGTCTGCCTTAGCCACTGCCATGTTTGATTTATGCCATAGAATTTTAAATACTTGCTCACTTGTCCTCCGTTAGTCTGCGACCGTCATTTGCATAGGATGATTGCTGATCAAATTTATTGACGGTACGTTAACGAAAGGCTATGAAAATCTTAAGTCGAGAATTCTATCGGAATTTGGTTTGATGGATGAATAGACAAGGGAGAGAGGGGAGACAAGGTAGACAAGGGGGATAAGGGACAATTGTTAGCGCCGAATTATTTGGGAGAAAATAGCAATGGAATGCGATCGCACTTTGGCGATCGCATTTTAGAAGCCACAACTATAGCGGTGAATGCTTTACTCACCATTGATAACTTTGATGAAGCGGTGAAGACGGCTTTACAAGTGATGGGTGAAAGTTTAGATTGCGATCGCTTGGGTGTGATTGAACATTTTCCCATTCCATTATCTACTCTACCTGGTTGGCGATCGCTGTATGAATGGAATGCACCGAATATCATTGCTCAAATCTCCCATCCCACAACAGCCCAAGGAACCTACACCGGGATTGAGGAATGGTATCAACGCCTGCAAGCAGGTGAAAGTATTAGCTGTTGGCTCGAAGAAATGCCAGAACCGTTTCGTAGTGGACAAGCGGCAATTGGTGTGAAAGCATTGTTCGCTGTGCCGATTTTTGTCGAAGAACTATTTTGGGGAGTTTTGAGTTTTGATCACTGTCGTCAAGCCAAACACCCCAGCACCGCCGAATTAACATTGTTAAAAACCGCCGCCGCTTGTATTGGTAGTGCCATTCAGCGTCAACGTATTCGCCAAACCGAACAAAAACGCACAGAAGAATTAGCAAAAGTTAACCAAGAGTTACAACAACGCGATCGCTTACTGTCTGTAGTTGCCCAAGTTACCAAAAATCTCTTAGATGCAGAAGATATTGATGTAGCAATTCCTCAAGCTTTACAAGCCATTGGTACAGTCGCCAAAATTAGTCGCGTGCAAGTCATCCTTGAACGCCAAAACCCAACCACCCAAAAATTACAACACTGCATCACCTATGAATGGGTAGCTGGAGGTATTTCTCCCCAAATTCATCATCCGACAATGGCAGTTATTGATAATGATGATGCCGAAATTTTACTGAAAGAACTATATGCAGGTCGTTCCATCTGGTATTTAATAGATGACTTACCCCATTCCCTCAAAGCGCAATTCCAATCACTAAACATTAAATCTTCTGGAGGTGTACCCTTATTCATCGAAGGACGCTACATCGGTTGTGTGGCTTTTGATGATTGTGTTACGCCGCGCCATTGGAGTCAGCAAGAAATGGATGTCCTCACCACTGCGGCGGAGGGAATTGGAGCCGCGCTGCATCGCAAACAATTAGTAGCACATCTGATTCAAGAACGCGCCAGTACTGTAGAAAAACGAGTCGCAGAATTAGTTAGAGCCAATGAATCACTGCGTGGTTGTGTGAATCGATTGGCAGATGAACCAGATTTAGAAACATTCTGGGAACATATTTTACTAGAAGCCTCCGCCCAAGCCAAATCCTATGCCGCCGCTTTGTTTTTGTATGACGCATCAACTAACACTAGTTTGATGAAACGTTATGTCAGAGAAGGTAAAGTGATTCCGATCCACACAGATCCCGAATTTGTGCAATTTCGTCTGCCAATTTCCGCAAATATTTTTTCTTATTGGCAAGAGGCGCTATTTAAGGGCGAGGTAATTTTTTTTAATGTCGAGGATAACAAGAAATTGCTCGGCGCAAGAATTAAATGGCATCGCGCTCAAGGACATCGTTCTATTGTACGTGTACCTTTAATTTTGGGCGATCGCCCCTTGGGATTCATTGGTTTGTGTTTTCGAGAACCCAGAACGGGTTTACCTGCAAATATTGAATTGATTATTGCCCTAGCACAGCAAGCCACCTTAGCCATCCATTTAACTTCTCTCGCAGAACAAAGTCGTCAAGCCGCAATTTTAGAAGAACGCAACCGCATGGCTAGAGAAATTCATGATACCCTAGCGCAAGCCTTCACTGGTGTGATCGTTCAATTGGGTGCAGCTTCCCGCATCATTCCCCAAGATTTACCAGAAGTCCAAGAACATATCACCCAAGCCAGAGAACTAGCGCGGGAAGGTTTAGCCGAAGCGAGGCGTTCGGTAAATGCCCTACGTCCCCAAATTTTAGAAACGCAGAATTTACCCACAGCCTTTCATCACCTCGTAACGCAGATGTCGGCGGTGATTGATACTCAGATTATCTGCAAAATCATCGGGGAAGCTTATCCCTTAACAGTCGATGTTGAAAATAACTTGTTACGCATTGGCCAAGAAGCATTGACAAACGCTATTAAACATGCGTTTGCTAGTGAAATTGTGATTGAATTAGTGTATGAACCGACGCAATTGATTTTAAGGGTGAAAGACAATGGTAAGGGATTTGCACCAGAGAGTTTAGCTGTTGTTAAAGGTTTTGGCTTGATGGGAATCAAAGAAAGAAGCGATCGCATCAAAGCTCAGTTAACCATTAAAAGTTTGCCACAACCAGGCACAGAAATTACTATCCTGATTCGTCGAGACTAAACCATGACTGACAACCAACCCATCCGCATCTTGATAGTTGACGATCATCCCGTCGTGCGTCAAGGTTTAGCCGCCATGATTGACCGCGAAGCAGATATGACAGTTGTCGGACAAGTTTGTAATGGATATCAAGCAGTAGAAATATTTCCGCAACTACAACCTGATGTCACCTTAATGGATTTGCGAATGCCAGAAATGGACGGCGTTGCAGCAATTACCGCTATTTGTCGGGAATTTGCCAATGCTAACATTATTGTCCTCACCACCTACGACGGCGACGAAGATATTTATCGCGGCTTGAAAGCTGGCGCGAAAGGTTATTTACTCAAAGATGCCGAACCAGATGAATTACTCTTAGCAATTCGCATCGTCAACACCGGACAAAAATACATTCCCACATCCGTCGGTGCTAAATTAGCCGAACGAGTAGGAATATTGCAACTCAGCAGTCGAGAACTCGAAGTGATTCGGTTGATGTCCACAGGGAAAACCAACCAAGAAATTGCAGCAGTATTGCAAATTTCCGAAGGCACTGTCAAATATCACGTTAATCATATTCTCAGCAAACTTGGCGTAAGCGATCGCATCCAAGCCGTCATCACCGCCCTCAAACGCGGAATTGTCACGTTGCACTGAAGAAGAATTCAGGAGTCAGAATGAACACCGAGCGGATATCTAATTTTCTTGTACAAGAACCTTTTTCTTCTTTCTTACCTTTGCGTCCTTGGCGTTCTTGGCGGTTCGTTTCCATATCTATGTTTTTCATGACTCATTTAGGATTGTTATAGCTCATTTTAGGTAGTTGATTCAGAACTAAACACCACTGAAACACATATTTATACTTCATACCTTTTCCACTAGTACAGGCTGGCGTAAATAACCAGACTATAAGAAATTGCTAAAAAGCTTCTGGTATCACTATTCTTTCTTTTTACTTTTGCCTTTTTCCACTAGCCAAAAGTTAAGGTCATATCCCCATCTCTGAGTTAGTCATCAACTCACCTTGTGGTCTATGTAAAACTTCAACTTTGGACTAGGGACAAATGTTAGCCGATTTTATAAAGTAATAGCAATTTGAAATCCGTTGGTTCTGCGCCAGTTTTATTGAGATCACGTCGTGCTAATTCTGCAATGCTCAAACTTATGACGTTGTTACTAGTCAGCAGCATGACTGTGATGGCTAATGTAACCATTTCCTCTGCCTTACCGCCTATAGAAGCATCTGATATTGAGAATTTCTCAGAGCCGAATACTTTAGAGCAAGTCCCGACTGTTAGCCAATTCGCCGATGTGCAACCTACAGACTGGGCTTTTGTGGCACTGCGATCGCTCGTTGAAAAATATGGCATCATTTCTGGTTATCCTGATGGAAGATATCGAGGTAATCGGGCGATGAGTCGATATGAATTCGTTGCGGGTTTAAATCTTGCCCTCAGACAAATTCATCAACTCATCGCGGCGGGTGATACCGTTTCCCCAGAAGACTTGACATTATTACAAAAACTCCAAACAGAATTTGCGGCAGAATTAACCACCCTGCGATCGCAAGTTGAGCAGTTAGAAGCCCAAACAACTGTATTAGCATCCCAGCAGTTTTCTACAACCACAAAACTATCAACCCAAGTCATCATCGCTGGAAATGCAGGCGGATATACAAGCGATCGCATCATTGCCCCTAGAGGTGCTGTAATTACCGAAAATCAACCAAATGCCACCATAATCTACCGAGTTAGCCTTAATTTCAACACCAGTTTTACAGGTAAGGACTTATTACAGGTACGCTTAGTAACTGGTAGCGGTAGTGCTGATGACAACACAGCAGGTTTTTTAGAACCAAATTTAGGAAGTACTCTAGAGTTCTCCATCCCTGGTAGAAATAACCAAATCAGCCTAGCGCGTCTTTATTACACTTTCCCCCTGGCTCAAGACTTGAGTTTAACCTTGGGGCCATCAATTACCGCCCCCGATTTTGTTGATAAAAATCGCTATGCCAACCTGAGTTTTCTGGATTTTTCTACTCAAGCCTTAGTGAATAACTATGTACTGTTTCCCAGAGCCAGAGGAGCAGGTGCGTTTCTGGAATGGAATCCAGGTGCAGGAGCTTTACATTTACGCGGAGTTTACCTAGCTGGAGATGCTAACAATACCCTACCAGAGAATGCCCAATTGTTTGGCGGTGGTAGACCACAAGACATTCGCCTGTTTCCCGTTGGGGGTGGTGGTGCAACAGGCGGTTTATTTGGCGATCCTTACCAGGGAATCATCGAATTAGAATATGCACCGAGTCAGAGTTGGGCGCTACGTCTGCAATATGGCGGGGGCAGAATTTTTGGCAGTGATTTTGCTGCTTTCGGAGTCAATTTTGACTGGGCATTGAGTAATCGCTTGGGTGTATTTGGTCGATATGGCTACAGTTCTTACAGTAATACCACTGTCGGCGATATTCACCCAAATTATTGGATGGCAGGGTTAGCCTTTCCTAATTTATTCGTGAACCGAGCCATAGCCGGCATTGCGATCGGTCAGCCATTAATTGAAAATGCTGTGGGTAATGCAACTCAAACTAATTTTGAAGCCTTTTATAATTTCCCCCTCACAGAGCGAATCCGCATCACTCCCTTAATCCAAGTCATTACCAACCCCGCCAATCAAGATGCCAACGGCACAATTATTAGCGGCACTATGCGAATGGTTTTATCGTTTTAACCTTTTTCTTGATGACAAATACAGCCTATGAAAGTACCATGTCAATATCCATCGCCTGGTGTAATTGCGATCGCTCGGCGTGTCAAACCAGGGTTAGAAGAAGCTTTTGAGGAAGCAACCAAAGGTGTGATTCTCGCAGCCAGCACCTTTCCCGGCTATATGGGGAGTGATGTGTTATTTCCCCTCACGAAAAAAGGCGAGTGGCAGTTAATTTTGCGGTTTGACACCGCTAAACATTTACAAGAGTGGGAAGAATCGGTAATTTGTCAAGGTTGGATTGCTCGCGCCGAAGCTCTCACAGTAGATGGAGCCAAGGTGATGCGCGTCAATAGCTTAGAAGCTTGGTTTGCTCTCCCAGAAATCCCCAACGCCTCACCGCCCCCTAAATGGAAAACTGCGATCGTCAGCGCAGTCGGTCTTTATCCTGTGATTTCGATTCTGCCGAATTTCCTCAGACCAATTACTAGTGGGCTACCGGTTTGGATAGCTAGTCTAGTGAACATTAGCATCATGATGCCCTTGATGACTTGGGTGATTATGCCCCAAGTCACACGTTTGTTTAAAGGTTGGCTTTATCCATCTAAGAGTAAGAAGTAGTAGGACACAGAACAAATGACCAACAATCAAGATTTATTCTCACCCATCCAGCTTGGTGATTACACATTACCCAACCGAATTGTTATGGCTCCCATGACGCGCAATCGGGCTGGGGAAGGCAATGCACCAACACTGCTAAATGCTACATACTACGCTCAACGTGCCACGGCTGGGTTGATTGTCACCGAAGGTTCGCAAGTATCACCCCAAGCTTTGGGTTATCCAGCTACACCAGGAATTCACTCTCAAGCACAAATTACAGGTTGGCAAGGGGTAACAAGAGCAGTACATAGTGCAGGTGGGAGAATCTTTTTGCAACTATGGCATACAGGACGCATTTCTCACCCTTCTTTACAAGCAGATGGCGGATTACCTGTAGCGCCATCAGCGATCGCACCTGCTGGTAAAGCTATGACTTATACTGGTGATCAACCCTTTGTTACACCTCGCTCCTTGGATTTAGATGAAATTCCTGGTGTGGTTGATCAATTCCGTCAAGGCGCGAAGAATGCCCTAGAAGCTGGTTTTGATGGTGTGGAAATTCACGGAGCCTTTGGGTATCTAATTGATCAGTTTTTACAAGATGGTGCTAATCAACGCAGCGATCGCTATGGTGGTTCTATTGAAAATCGGGCGCGGTTTTTGTTGGAAGTCACAGAAGCAGTATGTAGCGTTTGGGGTTCAGCGCGGGTAGGGGTGAAACTATCACCCAGCAACACATTTAACGATATCCATGATTCTGATCCAAAATCAACATTCAGCTATGCGATCGCTGCCCTCAAGAACTTTAACTTAGGATATCTGCACTTGATGGAACCCACACCCGCCGATATTCGCCACGGCGGTAAACCAATTCCCGTTGCAGAATTTCGCCCTTTATATCCTGGGGTGTTGATAGCCAATGGTGGTTACGATAAACAAAAAGGTAATGCTGCGATCGCTAATGACAATGCAGACTTAATTTCCTTTGGTGCATTATTTCTCGCCAATCCCGACTTACCCAAACGTTTTCAGTTAGATGCACCCCTCAATCAAGGCGATCGTAATACCTACTATGGTGGTGATGAAAAAGGTTACACAGACTATCCTTTTTTACCCTCTTAGTGCTGAGTGCTGAGTCATAAAAAAGTACTCAGCACTTTAAAAATCTACTAGCGTGATCCGTGCAAAATAGCTGTTCTTGGAGTGAGATAACGCCGTGTGCAACTTTCTCTCAAACCTAACCCCCAACCCCTTCCCTACAAGGGAAGGGGAGCAAGATTCAAAGCCTCTCTCCGCTTGCCTAACGGCAGGCTAACGCCAACGGGGAGAGGTTTGGAGAGGGGTTTCAAGAATAAGTTGCACATCGCGTGAGATACAGAAAAAATAAAATTAACCGCAGATGGACGCAGCGAAAAGTTGCGTGGGCGGCTCTGCCGACTTGAGCAAACTTTTCAAGACAGATAAACGCGGATGAATTTGTAGAGTGACGCGATAAAGCATCCCGCGTATGTAAAAAAGTAAAAAGTTGTACCAAGCGGAGTGCAAAGAAGTTGATTAATCAACCCTGTCGCCATCCAAAATTCAACATGGTATTACCCTCTACATACACGGGAAACTCATAAATTACACCGCTACCATTTCTGGTTCTGACTGGATTACAGACAAATTACCAAAAAAGTCGTAGTGATCTAAGGCTTCTAAGATTCCCCAAGCATAGCGGCCTTGAGCAAAGTAAATTTGAGGATAGCCGCGTAACTTGTGAATTTCTTTGCTGTAGTTCCCGACGACGACTGCCAAAGTATTGCCAGTTAGCATCGATTCATCATTACCAGATGCACCTGCCACTAAGAACTGTTTCACGGGTAATCCCCATTTCAAAGCAACATAGCGCAGTGCATCTCCCTTAGAAGCGCGGAATGGCAATAAGTCAAGATACATATTGTGACTAAAAATGCCTTTGACGGGGAGTTGTTGCTGGCGTAGATGGCGGATAATTTCGCGGAAATGTGGTGCTTTGTCAGCATCAACAAAGTAGCTAATTTTAAACTTACCTTGGGTATCTGGTGGCTGTAATTCCAGTCCGGGGATATCTTTCATGGCTTCTCGAATTGCCGCAGGTTGCCAATTGTAGCTGATGTGTTTCTCCCAACTGGTATCTGTCACGATTTTGGGGCCGTAGTAAATTTCACTACCTGCGGAAGTAATCAGCAAATCTGGCATGGGAAATTCCCATTCTTCCAACATATTTAAGGTACTGCGGAGGTTACGTCCAGTAGCAATGCCGACACCAGTGGTATGTCCTTCAGCACGAATGCGGTGAATTAATTTGTGCAGGGCTTCTTGATCGCCTAATAAGGTATTGTCAATTTCGGTAACGAGAAAGCGATCGGCGGTTGGGAGATGGTTTGTATCGGGGATTTTCCATTGTGGGCGATCGCTTGTGGGAAATTCTCGCACCGGCGACAGTAAAGACTGCACTTTCTGTTGGGGAAATAGTCGGACTTTCTCTAAGTATTGTTGTACATGACTTTCCCAAGAGAAAGATTGACGCACATTCACCAAGCCATTGCTAGACCAGTCTTGCCATTGGGCGGTATTTGTTAAAGCTTGATGCAAGGCTTTTTGAATGTCTTGGATATTTAGCGGATCAATCAATAAACCATTTTGACAAGCGCCAATAATATCCCGCGGCCCACCGTCACAGGTGGCAATAATTGGCACACCGCAAGCTGTAGCTTCAATTAAAGTCAATCCAAATGGTTCTGTGAGTGCAGGATTAATAAATACTCCACCAGTTTTTGCGGTCAAGCGATATAAATCTGGGACATCATCAGAAACATGGTGTTTGGGATAGGCTACATGGCCATACAGATCATAGCGATCGATTAATTGAAAGATTTCGGAAAATACCTGACGTGGCCCAGATTCCATTGTTGAAATGTCTTCTCGCTGTCCTAGAACAATGACGAGATTAGCCAACTCACGTAGTTTGGGATCTTCCCCAAAGGCTTTGATTAGCCGACCAACGTTTTTGCGAATTGCTGGCCGAGAAATGGCCGTAATCATCGGCTTTTCTGGTTCTTTGAGGAATCGCTGTAATTGCTTGTAAATGGGGGGTTTTGGCCAATCTGCGGGGGCGGGATAAAATTTCTCTAAGGTTACTCCTGGCGGGATGACCACCATTCTTTCTGGTTGATAGCGGTCGTAAATACTGTACTGTTCCTCAATTTCTTGACTTGTACTTGCAATCACTAAGGCTGCACCACCAAGGGTAATTTCTTCGGCTTCAATGCGGGTACTAATATGAAAGTGGTCTTCAATGGCTTCGAGTTTGGTTCCTTGTTCGAGTAATCGTTGCTGTTTGACTCGTCCCAGGGAATGACCTGTGTGTACTAGTGGCGTTCCCAACCAACCAGCCACTCGACAACCAACATATCCTGCATCGGCGTAGTGAGTGTGAATGACGTTGGGAATCCTGCCAACTTTGCGGATATGTCTGAGTAATTCATCGGCAAATGTATCTAAATGCGGCCAGAGAACTTCTTTGCGGAGGTAGCGACGTGGCCCACAAGCGAGGCGAATAATTTGGGCTTTGTCTGAGAGAATTTCTACAGGCTTGGCGTAGTCGGAACTGATTTTGGGGTCATCGATTAAACGTGTTACCAAGTCAACTCTTTCTACTTGGGGATGTTTGGCTAAGGTACAGGCAAGTTCAACTACATACTTTGTTTGTCCACCAGTGTCAGCATCTCTGCCTAATTCGAGATTTTCTCCCCTAATCAAGCCGTGAACACTGACTAGTAGAATATACAACCCTGAACTATGTGATATCATGTCTTCCTCTGTGGTTGATTGTAGATAGGTAATGCTATAGTTCGCCTGATGAATTTTTAATTTGTTGGGAGAGTTAAAGACAAAACATCGATCATTCGGTAGCCTTACTCAAATGTTTGATACTTATTTTTCCTGACTATGGACTAAATCATTAAACAACTAACTGCGAAAACCAAGGTATTTTGTGTGTTTTTGCCTTGGCAAAAATGCCAATTAATGGTCAAAAAATTGGAATTTGAGGATGGATGATGACAAAATTCGGCTATGATGTATGCTTTGTCATTTTTAAATCGACAAACTGGATTTTTATTTCGTAAAATAAATCACTCCTTGAATCATCGCTAAAAATTGCTGGTGAAAAAAAGCGTGGTACTTGGTTTTTTGTTCATCAAGATTATACGATGAGATAATTTTATATTCGTCTCCTTTATGGACGATTTAGTGCAGAAAATAGATAATCATTTTTTATAAAAATCATCCCAAAAGCTCTATGTCTTGGTCTTCTACCTTATCCCAACTGTTACAAGTGATTTCGGCTCAATCTGCTAATTTATCAGAGACGGCGTTAACTCAAGTTAGTATTGGTGTCCAAACAGATACTCGAATTCTTCAACCAAAAGAAGTATTTCTGGCTTTACGGGGTGAAAAGTTTGATGGTCATGATTTTATCCCCACTGCGATCGCCAAAGGCGCATTAGCCGCAATTGTCGATTTTGACTACGAAAATTTGGAATTTCCAGTTTTAAAAGTCAAAAACACCTTAGCAGCTTATCAACAAATTGGTCGATGGTGGCGCGATCGCTTTGAAATCCCAGTGATTGGGGTAACGGGTTCTGTGGGTAAAACGACAACCAAAGAATTAATCACGGCTGTTTTATCTACCCAAGGCAAAGTACATAAAACCTTCGGCAATTTTAATAATGAAATTGGTGTACCGAAAACTCTCTTAGAATTAAATGGCGAACATGATTATGCTGTGATTGAAATGGCGATGCGGGGTAGAGGGCAAATTGCCGAACTCACCCATATTGCTAGACCAACGATTGGGGTAATTACTAATGTTGGCACAGCCCATATTGAGTTATTGGGATCAGAAGTAGCGATCGCCCAGGCA
This sequence comes from Anabaena sp. FACHB-83, assembly GCF_014697485.1. Classification (NCBI taxonomy): domain Bacteria; kingdom Bacillati; phylum Cyanobacteriota; class Cyanophyceae; order Nostocales; family Nostocaceae; genus Anabaena; species Anabaena sp. FACHB-83. The sequence goes on from NZ_JACJRY010000023.1 coordinate 95,974, forward strand.
AAATGTGAATTACTCGCCGAAATGCCAAAAGATAGCGTGGCAATTTTAAATTACGACAGTCCTTTATTAATTGCCACAGCCAAAAAAGTCTGGTCGGGTGAAGTTTTAACTTACGGTTTATCGGGCGGCGATATTCACGGTAAATTGATTGATACTGAAACTATAGAAGTCGCTGGGATAAAATTACCTCTGCCTTTAGTGGGTCGTCATAATGCGACGAATTTTTTAGCAGCTTTGGCTGTAGCTAAGGTGTTGGGGATTGATTGGTCTACTTTAACAGAAGGCGTGGCGGTGGATATGCCGACCGGGCGATCGCAACGTTATGCTCTGCCCAATGATGTTGTAATCTTAGATGAGACTTATAATGCTGCACCAGAAGCAATGTTAGCAGCGTTGCAATTATTGGCAGACACTCCCGGAAATCGCAAAATTGCCGTATTAGGTGCGATGAAAGAATTGGGAGAGCGATCGCCACAATTACACCAAAAAGTCGGTGAAACAGTCCGTAACTTGCATTTAGACGGTTTACTAGTGTTGGTAGATGGGCAAGATGCGGCAGAAATAGCCCACAGTGCCGAGGGTATTCCTGCCGAGTGCTTTACTACTCACAGCGATTTAGTCGCACGGCTCAAGACTTTCATTCAACCAGGCGATCGGATTTTATTTAAAGCCGCCCATTCGGTCGGCTTAGACCGGGTTGTTAATCAACTGCGAACAGAATTTGCTGCAAAGTGCTGAGTTGAAAGTGCTGAGTGCTGAGTGCTGAGTACAAGTACTAACCTCCAGCCTGTAACCTGTCAATCTATCAAATTTAGTTCAACAAAAACGGAACTGGTCGCGCCACCCCATAACCTTGGGCATAATTTACCCCAAGGTTTTGAATTACTTTTAAAATTTCGTTATTTTCCACAAACTCAGCAATAGTTTGAATACCCATAACTTGACCAATTTTATTAATCGCATCGACCATTGCTAAATCAATTGGTTCTTCTACAATATGCTTGACAAAACTACCATCTATTTTTAAGTAATCAACTGGTAAATTTTTGAGATAAGCAAAAGAAGACATTCCACTACCAAAATCATCTAAGGCAAAGCAGCAACCAAATTCTTTAAGTGCGCGAATAAATCCAACCGCTTTACCTAAGTTTTTGATAGCGACGGTTTCGGTAATTTCAAAGCAAATTACTTCTGGGGGAATTTGGTGTAATGTAAACTGGTCACACACAAAATCAATAAATTGGTCATCGTTGATACTCGCACCAGACAAATTAATAGTATATAAACAGCCCCGCGAATTTTTAAATCCAGGACAATGATTTTTTTGAAAATCTACACACTGCGCTAAATGGGTAAAAAATGTGTGAATTACCCAACGGTCTATAGTTTGCATCAGATTATAGCGTTCAGCAGCCGGAATAAACGCCATTGGTAAAACTAACTTACCTGTTTCATCAACTAGTCGTAAAAGAATTTCGTAATGTGTTGTTTCTGAGTTGCTGTTTGTTACGGGAACAATCGATTGATAATAAAGCCGGAAGCGATTATCTTCTAGTGCTTGTGTGATTTTGCTTACCCATTGCATTTCACCATATTGTCTGACTAAATCCAAATCATCAGCTTGGTAAATATGGACACGATTACGTCCTTGGTTTTTAGCAACATAACAAGCTGCATCCGCCGCACTCAAAGCGCGATTCATATTTGGTGTATCGTGATTTAGGGCAACTAAGCCAATGCTGATGCTGAGATTAAAAACTTTATCTTGTTGCCAAACAAAGCGAAATTTTTGGGTTTTTTCTCTGATGGTATTTGTAATCAATACTGCGGCTTCAAGAGAACAGTTGTGGAAAATAATGCCAAATTCATCTCCGCCTAAACGTGCCAAGGTATCGCAAGAACGGATATAGGTCTGAAACAAATGGGCAACTTCACATAATAGTTCATCTCCAGCCGTATGACCGCAAGTATCATTGACAATTTTGAATTGGTCTAAATCTAGATAACACAATATATGTTGTTCTTTGCCAGTTTGGGCGTTGTTCACCGCTTGGGTGAGGCGGTGTTCAAACTCGCGTCTGTTGACTAGTCCTGTTAAGCTATCGTGGCTGGCTTGCCAAGATAATGTCACTAAAGCCAGTTCTTTTTCCGCAAACAAAGCTTGTTCAGTAATTTGACGTTCGGCAATTTCTTGTTGTAATTGTTCTAAAGCTGTTAATAACTCGTTTGTGCGGTGGGTAACTCTTGTTTCTAATTCTTCATTGGTTTTTTTGAGGGCAACTTGCGATCGCCTGCGTTGATGATCAATAATGTTGAGCGATCGGGCATTGCGCCAAATCAACACGGCAAACGTAATCATATTCAAAATACTTAAAATACACAGTCCAAATTCCGCAGTATAAATCTCCATTCGATACCCAAACAAAACTAGCCAGAAAATAACCGGCGAAAACACAATTACTGCTGGTAATAAATTCCTCGCCATGATTCCGCCTGCGCTTTGACTCGTGACTATCATCATTAACCCACGCTCTAGACAGGCAAACAAAATGCCAAGGATTAGTAATATAAATGCAATTTCTGTATGTATTGCTATTGATGTGAATGAGCTAAATTGATAAAAATGTGCATTTATCAAACCAATAGCAGTGTTAGCTTTCATGGCTATCCATCCTGGTATAACGCTTTTCAGCACTTCAATATCTTTCATGCAGCCAATAAGAACTAAACAGCTAATCACAATGACTGCAATACTCGTTTTTTTGTGAATCAGACTGGAATACAGGGTTGAGTGAGGAAGACTGGAAACAAAATTGAACATGATGAATAGTCATAGTTAATTTAACCAGCAAATATCATGTTACATGCTAGTTTGGCATAAAAACCACATATATGAAAGTATGCAATCTTGAAATTCACACTAATTTTTGGTTAATACTAGTTCTTGATAAAGTTGTTATGGAGATTTTATACACAGCATCTCTACAAGATTTACAGCATATTTCGAGTAAATGAGGTACAAGCGTAAAACCCAAAACCATGTAGAGACTTTATATGTAACGTCTCTACAGTATTCCACGAATATACCAACTGCTGTATTTATCACCGCTAGTTTATTCAATAAATTGTTCCGCTATAAACCTGAATAAAAAAAGTCCGCTAATGCGGACTAAATATAAGGGCTAATTGTTACTTGTATGGGCAAGAAATACTCCATCTGGCATTTTTATTATTTCTAATTTGAGTCCATAAATCAAGGTGATAAACTTATTTTTCGGACATAATTAACAAGGAAATAAGGAATAGTACGTGATAATTTTATGCAAAAAAAAGTCCGCGAATGCGGACTAAGGACATTGGATAAGGTTAGGTTGTCACCAAGATCGCTTACTCTTTATGAGAGTTATTTTTATTCTGATCTACACGCTCTTGAAAATCAAGTATTATTCAACAGGTATTTAGACATAACTCCTGATATTCTGTCTCTTGATAATCTAATATTCTGAAATATTAATCAACCAATTGGTGGAATTTTGAATATTAATTTCGGCGATTATCTACCGCGATCGCCTTCTAAATCTTCAATCACTCTTTGCAAATACCACTCATCTGATCTGCCAGGATAATCATCTTGTTTTTGGTCAATTAAGCGTTGAGCAATTTCCCAATAACCGCCAACCAAGCGTAAAAGTTTTTGTCTGAGTAAGTTATATTTTTGTTTATTAGACTCTGGATAAGCTGTTTGAATTTTTTGCAGACTATCTAAAACTTGTTGATAATTATCCCAATCTTCTTGTTCACAAAAAATACTCGCGGCGCGTTGATAATCGGCAACAGCACTTTGCATTTCTTCAAGTAATGTATAAGCAATGCCGCGATTATAGTAAGCTTGGGCATCATCAGAGTTAATTTGCAAAGCTTGACTATAATCTTGAATTGCGCCTAAATAATTACCCATTGCGCGATAAACATTACCTCTGGCAACATATATCAAAGCATCTTCGGGCTGCATTTGCAGTGCTTGGTTAAAATCTGCGATCGCACCTTGATGATCTCCCAACAAAGCACGAGCTTTACCTCGGTTACGATAAACAATCGCATCTTGAAACTTGAGTAACAGTGCTTGGTTAAAATCTGCGATCGCCTCACGATAACTACCCATTTTGCACCACACCACACCCCGACAGCAATAAGCCTGAGCATCTTGAGGATCAGCTTGTAATACCCAGTTTAAATCTGCGATCGCTGCTTTGGTATCTCCTTGTTCAGCTTTGTCTAAGAGTTGGGTAAAATAATCTTTCGTAGAGATAATTGGCGCAGTTACAGAATTTTGGGGTTTTACTGCTGGTTTTGCTGGCGGTTGTAGCTGTTTAATTTTTTCCAGACACAGACGACAATTTTCCTTATCTTTTTGCTCTAAGTATAATTCTGCCGCTTGTTTAAAACTAGCGATCGCATTAGTAATTAACCCTTGCTTGCGTTGGACTATTCCCCGCAAACTATATGCGGCTGCATAATTTCCCCGCAGATGAATCGCCTGTTCCACATCATCCAACACCCCAGGTAAATTTTTCAAGGCTAACCGCGCCAATGCACGACTGTAGTAAGCTTCTACAAATTTCGAGTCTATTTTTAAAGCTTCGGTATAATCGGAAACTGCCGGCAGAATTTGTCCTGAATCATAATACGCCAAACCTCTGTGCAGATAAGCCTCAGTATCGAATGGCGCAACTTGGATAACTTCACTAAAATCTGCGATCGCCCCAGCATAATCTTTTTGCTTGGCCTTTTCTAGCCCCTGAAAATAGAGTTCGTGATGATTCATAATCAGTAATTTATAAGTGTATGTTGCAATCTGCTCACCGTAACTCCTATCTTGCACCATAATGAACTACCCCTGGCTAACTTCGTTTGAGCCAGGGGTTTCTACATCCCCTAGCGTAGCCTGAGATTTTTGACGCTTCATTTGACCCAGGTTCTTCATGCTTCCCGCAGTCTT